>DASZFK010000820.1:0-9084 GCA_035939855.1 Candidatus Angelobacter sp. | reverse complement strand
GCAACGAAGTAACTGCGCGGCAACTCCATGATGATGGAAAAACCGTCGGACACGGCCATCAGATCGGCCACGATCATGGCCATGTTAATCGTTACTACCACAAGGGCGCATAGCAAAGCAGCGGTCCGGCCATAATTGGTGCGCAACAGGTCCACCAAGCCCTGTCGAGTTTCGACGCCGATCCGGGCTGAAACTGCGAAGACGGCCAAGAGAAACGGCACACACAGCAGAACCGACCAAAGCAATGAGTAGTGATAGACCGATCCGGCGACCGTTGCAGTAATGACCAGAGAAGGATCGACGTCGGATGCCCCGGTCACCATTCCGGGTAAAAGCCGGCGAAAAGGTCCCTTGGGCGCGGTGGCCAACTGCGGAGCCGGGAAGCTGACGATTTTTTGACGGTCGGCGGCCGAGCCTCTACGGGATCTTTGGAAGCTCACGTCGGAGGTCCCCTTCTATGCGGCGTTCATGCAACAGACGCAGAGGCCTTGAGTAATTAATGATCCCAAAGGCAGCGATGGCGGCCAGCAGCAAAACACTGCTGAGCGCCAGAAAGACCCTGGAGGCACCCGTCTGAGAGACCTGAAGAATCACCAGCACGTTACGGGGCGTGAGAAGCATGGAGAGAGCCAGCGCAAACATTCCAATGCCGGCCAGCAGCCCGGTTACATTCTTGGCCCAGCGCCCTTTGGCGTGGTATTCGGCAAACAGAATGAATCCATAAGAAATCAGCCCTGCAATGACAACGAAGTTTGCGATGATGGCAATCCAGGTTCTAACGTCCATGCCCAATAGGACGCAAGCAGAGTACCTGCAGGTTGGAACAGCTTTGCATTTCTGACGGTAGATTTCCAGATATTCGGATTACGCTCTTCCACTTAATCCTCAACACTTTACCCTAAAAGAGAGTTATGATTTTTTAGAAGGGATTGTTCCAAACCATCATGCATAGGATCGACGCTAAAGACAGGCTCATCGTGGCCTTAGATCTCCGTGATGTAGATGAAGCCAGGCATACGGTCGAGATTTTGGGCGAAACTGTGAGCTTTTACAAGGTTGGCCTCACGCTCCAACTGGCTCCCGGCGTAGAGGGACTTATCCAGGAATTAATCTCGCGCGGAAAGCAGGTCTTTCTCGACTACAAATACTATGACGTCCAGGAAACCCTTAGAAAAGCGGTTTCGCAGGCTGCCCGGCTTGGAGTTTCTTTTCTAACCGTGCACGGCACTGGTGATCTGCTTAAAGCGGCGGTCAGCGGAAAAGGCAACAGCGACCTGAAGTTGTTCATGGTGACGGTCTTGACCAGCCTTGAAGCGAACGATGTCGCCGAAATGGGTTATACGGAATCTTCGGTGGAAGACCTGGTGCTCTTCCGCACCCGCAAAGCCCTGGAGGCCGGTTGCGATGGAGTAATTACCTCGGGTCGGGAAGCAAAGAAAGTCAGAGAGCTTGCAGGCGACAAGCTGCTGGTTGTAACGCCTGGCATCCGGCCTGATGGCTATGGCGAGGACGAGCAGAAGCGCAGGACTACGCCAACTTCGGCCATCGAGGCTGGCGCTGATTATCTGGTGATTGGCCGCCCGATCACCGGCGCTCCCGATCCTCGCAAGGCAGCTCAAGAAACACTAGTGGAGATGCAACAGGCATTTGATAACATTTCCCAGGCAAGCCTGGCTCATTCTTAAGTTCATCGCAACATGATTACCTACCTGCGCACGGTTTTCGGCGAATCGTTTCGGGAGTTGGCCCGCAACAAAGTCCGAAGTGTCTTGACGATTTTGGGCATCTCCGTTGGTATTGCCGCGTTCATCTGCGTAGTCGCAATTGGCAATGCCGGTTCGGCCAAGATTGAACAGCAACTTAGCGATCTTGGCGATAACATGATCTGGATTGAAGCCGGTGCTCGTTCCGCCAATGGCGTGCGGGTAGGCTCCAGAGGCAGCCGAACCCTGATTCTCGAAGATGCCGCATCTATTCAGAGACAGGTTGCGGGCATCAAGAGCGTGGTTCCTAATACCGATGGTCATGTTCAGGTAATCTTCGGAAACTTGAACTGGGGCACGCAATACCGGGGTGTCTCCACCGACTTTCCTGAGGTTCGCCGCTGGGACATGAAACAGGGAGGGTTCTTTACCCAGGAAGAAGTCGACCAGGCGGCCGCCGTATGCGTCCTGGGCCAAACCGTGGTGGATGGTCTTTTCCAAAAGGACGAAGACCCGGTTGGGAAGACAGTCAGGGTCAAAGATCTGCCCTGTCGCGTGATCGGCGTCTTTACTCCCAAAGGCATGTCGGCGAGCGGACAGGACCAGGATGATTTCGTCGTCCTTCCTTATACGACAGTCCAGAAAAGAATCACTGGCACCTTCTGGCTCGACGACATCTTCTGCTCCGCCACCTCCCGCGAAACCATGGCGGAGACCACACGCCAGATCGTCGGCCTTTTGCGCGAGCGGCACCATCTCCATGCCGGTGAGCCGGATGATTTCAACATCCGCACCCCGGAAGAGCTGATTCGCGCGCAGCTTCAAGCGAGCCACTTGCTGACGCTGCTGCTGGCCAGCACTGCTTCCCTTGCACTCATTGTTGGCGGAGTTGGCATTATGAACATTATGCTGGTCTCCATTACTCAGAGGACGCGGGAGATCGGCATTCGCATGGCCATCGGTGCTACAGAAGGCGATGTGCAATTACAGTTTCTCAGCGAAGCTGTGGTCATCAGCCTGCTGGGAGGGATCTTCGGTGTCGTTTTGGGGATACTCGGAGCGGCCCTGCTGCAAAATACGCTTCACTGGCAGATGCAGCTTTCAGCTCAGATTATGGTTTTCGCCAGCCTGTTCGCCGCGGCCACAGGAATCTTCTTTGGCTATTACCCTTCGAAGAAGGCTGCTCAGCTCAATCCAATCGAGAGCTTACGTTACGAATAAAGCTGAAACGATGCAGCAGGCCGCGGTGAATATCGGGCCAGAATTCGTGCACTATATTCAAGCCCGCATCGCGCATGAGATTAAAGGTGACTCGTCCCACAATGGGATCGAGTCCCTGCCTTGCGCCCGGCAAATAAAGGTCAGCGATGGCCTGTGACGCAGCTCCTCCCAAGATTTTGGAAGCATTGACGGTCTGGTAACCGTTGTCCGCCCGTGTGATGAATACCCTGCTGATCGAATAGAGCGTGCGCTTCAAAAATGGCAAATTAGGATTGCGGAAGTATCTGGGATCCTGCTTCAAGACCGCCGGGAAGAGAAAGCGCTCAAAAAACACATCGGTTTCGCCGGTGGCAAGATTAATTCCGTAACGCTGGCCAGTTCCCATAAATCCACGTTCGTACTCTGAGTTTCCATTCCCTACGGTGGAAAACTTCAGTGCATCAATGCCCGCGTTCAGGAATGTATTGGGGGAGTAGGTGTGCTTCACAAAGACGTCAAACTTCTGGCGCGTGGTGAGCGGCTGCCACTCATTCAGATTAGGGTACTGCCTTCCGTCAATGGCTTTTTTAAGTTGATGTTTCACCAGCGATTTAACATTCTGTGGTCGCGCGAATGCAAAGGCCCGGATGGGAGACTTATCAGCCTGGGCACTGGGCGGCTGAATCGTCTCCGTGACGGCGACGCTGACTGTTTCCTGCGCCATCGACAGCGTGGAAAACACCAATACCGCCAAAACTGCAATGAGAAAACGCATACCCCAGGCTCCAGCGAAGCAAAAACCTTAACTAGTTAGAACTCAGTAAACATCTTGGGGTTGCTGACCAAAGGCCGGAATGACACAGATTGATGTTTAGAAAGTCTTTCGCAGCCGGCTGAGGCGAATCCAATCTCCCACCAACCCTGATGGAGCCATCAGAACCAAAGCAGAAATCTGGGACCAAAGTGCGCCCGCGCCCGGCCTTGAGAACATTGAGATCAGAGCGGGCACAGCGATGATTAAGGCAAGAATCATTCCGGCGATCAGATCGCGGCGATGGCTAATAAGACCTGCGACAAATCCGGATACAAGAGCAAATCCTACCCCATAGGCGATGCTGATAGCCATGAAACCCAGCGGTGCCGGAGCATGAGGATCTACGCGCGACAGATAGAAAAGCAGCACTGCCGAGCCGACAAAAATCAAGTCGCCAACAATGATTCCCAAAGCAGTTCGCAAGTTCATGCAGAGCTGATTGTAGCGCGAAGGCCTGGGTGAGCCCATCTGCTATAGTCTCCACCCCGCCGTTCTCCTTGCTCTTCTCTTAACCTTTCCTCAGAGAGCCGCTCGACCCGGTGCGAATACAGAGGAGCAACGGGTCGTTCAGATTTTTGCAGCTTACGATAAGGCAGACTCCCCAGGCTGTTCAGCCTGTTCACCTGGGCGGTTCGGAATGTCAACTTCGAGCGGGCAACAAAAAACAACTTTAGCCGCGAATATACGCGAATCAACACGAATTTGGTCATGATTGTTGCGGCGGCAAATCCAGATTTACAGGGCGACAGATTATCTGTAGAACAGGATCTTTCCCGATGCCTCTAGTTGCTGAAGAAAATCGAAATCAACAATGTTGCGAGTCAGCACTGCACATCCAAATTTTCGGGCGCTTGCGAAAAGCAAGGCGTCATTCAGGATGCGAAGTCGCCCGTCTTTGCCATACCCCTGTAGGCGGGAGATTATGCCGGACAAGATTCCGGCCTCTTTCCATATCCAGGGATCGGGTGTAATTGTCCTATGGCGCGGACGCAGCTCAATCATGCCTGTGATCCGCTCAAGACTCTCACGTGTTCGAGAGTCGGAAGGATTGAGCAAGCCACAGCTTAATGCCAGCTCTGCTTCAGTCACAGGCGAGTGCCAAGCCTCGCTTGTTCGCAGCATCTGGTCGCCAAGCTGCGGGAAACGGTCCTGAAGAATATCGATATAGACCGTTGTATCGTAGAGCAGCTTAACCGGCCGATGGCGCGTGGTATCGAGGAATTCAAGTTCGGATTCGTGGCGTGGTTTAAGTCTAAATTGGTGTTTTTCGGGTTTGATACGCCGGATCAGACCTTCAAATTCAGACTTCAAGATCGACCTCAGGATCAATGGTACCGCGCTGAGAAAGCAACCACTCTACATAATCATCCTCGACTGCTATGTTCGCCAGCGCCACTTCGATGAGGTCCGTGTCCGAATTAATTCCTGTGCGCTTCTTTGCTCTTGACACGAGCGATTCAGGCATTCTGCCACGGACTACATGGGTCCGTGCACCACTCAATAGACCTTCGCTATCCGCGATGGCCATCACTTCCCGCAGTTTGCGTGACCGTTTGACGGTCGGGGATTTCCTTCGTTGTAAAGTTCTGGATCGTTTCATAATGCCCATTTCCACATCTTACAACATATTGTAGCACAAAATACTCGATATTGTAGTACAGACTTTGCCATGGACGACGTGGACGACATGGACATAGGGCCAGAGCCTAAGTTTCGGGTCGTCAGTAAAAAGAGAAGGGCAACTCGTTTTTGTCTTGAGACGGACTTTTCTTCCGAGACGAGATCGCGATCCTATTAAATCTAGGCGACGAAGAAGTTGCACTCATTCACTCCATGTCCCCGGAGACTAAGCTGACCACGCCTACCTCCAGCGCGAAATGGATCAAGACCAGTTCACTGGAAGCTCCACTAAAAGACATCATAGGTATGCTGGTTTGTGTTGGCGTGGATTTGCTGGCGCAGTAAACTAGACATGTCACAACCGGAGGAGCCATGGGTACCACGGTCAAGCTCACGTTTGAAGAATTTGCTAAGCTGCCGGAACGGGAAGGAACTCCTTATGAACTAGATGAAGGAGAGCTTTTGATGGAAGCATCTCCGGCCCTCCGGCACAAACTAAATCGGCAACGCATTGCCATGAAGCTCATGGAGTTTGTGGACTCTCACAATCTCGGGGTTGTGGCCGAGGAAATGGATTTCCGATTGGGCCCCGATACTGTACGTAATCCCGATGTCGCTTTTATCGCCTCAGACCATCTGAAAAAAATTGACCTGGATCACTCGCCGGTCGAAGGCGCTCCTGTGTTAGCGGTTGAGGTGATTTCTCCTGCGAATCGCGCCGAAGATATGGTCAAAAAGATACACCAATTCCTGAGGGCGGGTAGCGCAGCAGTGTGGCTGATTTATCCTTCCTTGCACCTCGCGGAAGTCTATTCCGCCAAGGGCGTTCGTGTAGTGCGAGAACCAGAAATGCTGGAAGAACCAAGTTTACTCCCCGGCTTTTCCCTGTCCCTTTCGTATGTGATTGAAGGTAAGAAGTAAGCGGTGAGGTATTGCTATGGCCGCAAAGATTTACGCTTTCGTCTTGGCGCTTTCTGTAGCGCTTATCTATCCTTTCGACCCGATTCATGGTTCCCAGCCTCCTGACCATGCCCCCTTGGAGTCAAAACTACAGAAAATTCTCCAAGGCAAAGTGGCAGTCTTACGAAGCTTTTACACCAGCGATGATCTCCACTTTGATTCCGAAGGCAAGCTGAAAGGCATGAGTGGCATTGGGCCATGGACATATTTTGGCCGGCTGGAGATTGGCTCCGTCCAACTCACGCCCAGTTCGTTGATCATCAAGGCCAAGCGCAACGTGGTCAAATGGGAAGAGTCGGCCAGCGAATTCATCAACTACACCGTGGACCGTTCTGCCCACATCACCATTGATCTGACGCCAGGATACGATGAAGCAACACTGGCGGCCACCATCGACAAGGTGTTTCTCAGCCGGCAGCAGCGGCTCTCCGATATCGTTCCGGATTATTGGAAAGAGCTGTTGACTACCGAGCGCAGCCGCAGGGCCAAACAAGACCAGGAGAAGGCGGAGCTGATGAAGACCGTCCAAGTAGCGGCGCAGGGTGCTTCCGTGCCCAAGCTGCAATCTTCAGCTCAAGGAATTGATATCAGCCCCGCCGCCTTTACTCACGTCACGGCGAATACACTTACTCTCTCTTTCATCGTCGATGAACATGGAGGTGTAACGCACGTCCAGATCGAGAAACCCGTAGGATTAGGCAGGGACGACGAGATCGCAACGATCATCGAAAAATGGAAGTTCAGACCCGCTGAGAAAAACGGGAAAACCATAGCCGTGCTGATGTACGCGAGACGGATTTTTATTCCGGGACGAGATCGCGATCCTATTAAAAACCTGCATCCTTTTCAGAACCCTCAATGTCGTGATCCCAAGCAGGTTGATTGCTAGGTGTGATTTCTAGATTTCGGCTAAAGGGAGACGGTATCGTGGGCATGGTTAGTGTTGAAAAACCATTTAGAAACCCTGGCCCCTCACCAACCCAATCGGATCAAGGGCTGGTTCGCCTGCAACTCGTCCAGGAACGGGTTGTTCATCAATGGGCTTGCCGCCTTCTCCGGGCGCCAGCAGCAGGTTCGATTCGAGGCCATGCTGGCGGGTGTAGAGATCGTAGTAACGCCCTTTAAGCGCATAAAGAGCATTATGATCGCCGCGCTCAAAGATTTTTCCTCCTTCCACTACCAGGATCTGATCTGCTTGGCGGATGGTCGAAAGCCTGTGGGCGATGACAAATGTGGTTCGTCCGGCCATCAGGTATTTCAGGCCTTGCTGAATGAAAGCTTCTGATTCCGAATCGAGGCTCGAGGTCGCTTCATCGAGGATCAGGATTCGAGGGTCAGCCAGTACCGCACGGGCAATCGAAACCCTCTGCCTCTGGCCTCCTGAGAGTTTAACGCCGCGTTCGCCGATGACTGTGTCGTACTTGTCGTTGAACTTTTCGGCGAACTCATCGACGTGGGCGATCCGGCAGGCGCGCAACACCTCTTCTTCAGTGGCTTCGGGACGGGAGAAGATGATGTTTTCACGGATCGTTCCCGCAAACAAAAACGACTCTTGCAGCACCACTCCCAGCCTTGGACGATACGCATCAAGCCGTACCTTGCTCAGATTATGTCCATCGATGTAGATGGTCCCTTGCGTTGGCTTGTGAAAGGCGGCAACCAGCCCGATGATGGTGGATTTGCCTGACCCCGAAGAGCCCACCAGGGCCGTGACGCTTCCAGGAGTTGCGATGAAGCTGACGTCCTGCAGCACAGGCTTTCCAGCCTCGTATTCGAAATTGACATGGTCGAATTCAAGCCGTCCTTGAATTTCAGGAAGGGCAATGGTGCGCTCGGGATCGGCATGTTCCTGCATTTCACTGAAGATTTCGCGGGTCCGGTCCAGGCCGGCGATCGCCTCGGTAATCTGCGTTCCGATATTGGTGATCTGCATGACCGGCGCAGCAAGGTAGCCCATGAAGAGCGTGTATTGAAAGAATTGTCCTGGTGTCATGCGGCCAGTCATCATCTCCCGGCCACCGATAAACATAATGATCGCGCCAACGCTCCCCATCACCAGGGTTGACGCCAACCCCATCGTGGACATCGCCGTCAGGGAGCTCAACACGTTCTGCAATAATTTTTCGACACCGCCACTGAAAACCTTATGCTCACGCTCTTCGGCATGGTAGCCCTTGACCACGCGCACACCACCCAGGGACTCCGTCAACCTTCCAGTAACATCGGCGTTGATCTTACCCCGTTCACGGAAGATCGGACGAATGGTCTTGAACGCCCTTTTGAGCACAAGCGCAAACAGGAACAATGCGCCCACTGCGATGGCAGTCATTACGAGACTGATCTTGATCATCAAGACGAGAACAATGGCAGCCGTAAGCACTCCGCCCACAAACTCCATAAGTCCTGTGCCGATGATGTTACGCACACCTTCTACGTCGCTCATGATGCGCGAAACCAGCGTGCCGCTCTTGGTCGAGTCGTAATAGCTTACGGACAGGCGGGCAACATGGGCCTGCACTTTGCGCCTGAGCTCGGCGATGGCGCGCTGGCCATCTTTGGAAAGCAACTGCGTCAGCGCATAAGAAGTGGCCCCCTGGATGAGTGAAGCAAGAACCACGCCTGCGACCAGCAATAGCAGAAGTTGCATGTTCCTTTTGGGGATGACTACGTCGAGCAACATCCGGCTTGAATAGGGCAGAGCTAAACCTGTAACCCGGCTGATCGACAACAAAACAAAGCCCAAGGCCAGCCGATATTGCCGAGGGCGAATAAGTTCCCATATCTGGG
>DASZFK010000819.1:0-23424 GCA_035939855.1 Candidatus Angelobacter sp. | reverse complement strand
ACTTCGTGCCGCCGGATCACCTCCGCGAATGTCTGTTCCAAGGTGGGAACATTCAAGGCCCCTATCAACCTCATCCCCATCGGGAGATTGAAGGCCGCACTTCCCGAGGACAACTGCTCCAGCAGCCACATCCGCTGCTGGGAGTAGGACAAAGGCAAATTTCCATCTCGGTCTACCGGATGAATCGGTGACATCTCCGCTCGGCCTTCGGACCGGCTCTCCTGCTCGGCCCGGCGCGCCAGGCTAGCTACGGTTGGATTCTCAAACAGCGCTCGCAGAGGCAGCTCGACATGCAAGGACTCACGGATACGCGAGATGATCTGCGTAGCCAATAGGGAGTGTCCACCCAGTTCGAAGAAGTTCTCTTCCAACCCCACCTGCGGCAGATGCAAGACCTCGCTCCATATCCCGGCTACGATCTCTTCCACTGGCGTTCGAGCACGCTCCTGCTTCTTTTCCTTGTGCACCTCGGCCAGGGCCGGCAGTGCCTTGCGATCAATCTTGCCGTTCAGCGTTCGTGGTAGCTCCTCCATCTCCACAAATGCCGAGGGCACCATGAACTCCGGTACCTGCTTTGCGACATGCTCTCGCAATTCGCTGGTGGTCGTCCCTTCCTTCACTACCACATACGCACACAGATACTTGTTGCCGCTGGCATCATCCTGATCAACCACCGCGACATCTTTCACTCCTGCATGGCTGCGCAGCAGATTCTCCAATTCTCCTAACTCCACCCGCACGCCCCGCACCTTTACCTGCTGATCCCGTCGTCCCAGAAACTCGAAGTTCCCATCTTCCAGCAGCCGACCGTAATCGCCGGTCTTATAAATAATGTCGTTTGGATCTTGGCTGAAAGGATTCGGAACGAACACTTCCCGCGTCAACACCGGTTCGCCGTAATAGCCATGTGCACGATACGGAGTACGAATGCAGATCTCACCGGCATCCCCCACTCCGCAAGGCTGACCTCGGCGATCCATCACCAGGGCTGCAGCGCCTCGTATCGGTTTGCCGATGGGAATCGAGGTCCGCTCTCCGTCTTCAGCCTTCACGAAGTAGCACAGCTTGGTGACTGTCGTCTCAGTTGGCCCATACAGGTTCACCAACCCGATTCGCTCCCCAAACACTTCCTTCCACCTCTTCACATCCGCCGGCAGCAATGCCTCTCCGGCCAATACCACCCACTTCAACTCCCCAAAATATTTCCCGTCCAATCCCTGGTTCAGCAATGACCTCAGCACTGAGGGTACGCAGTGCAGTATTTCCACTCCTTCTACATCTACCCAGTCCATCAGCCTCGCCGCCTCCAGCACCACCTTCCTCGTCTCAGGGGCACACACCACTCCGCCTGCGCACAACGGCACAAACACATCCTTGAGAAATCCATCAAACGAGGGCGACGCCAACTGGCTTACTCTCGTTCCTACTCCCACTCCCAAGGCCTCGGCTTCCCAACGCACAAAGTGGTCGATTCCCTTCAACCGCCCCAGAATCGCCTTCGGCTTTCCCGTCGACCCTGACGTGAAGTAGATCGAGCATGGATCATCGCCACTCCAGCTCACTTCGGAATGATGATCTTCTTCCTGACGAAGTTCTTCTCCATCCAGGTGCAGATCGTATCCAATGATCCCGCTCCGAATCTGGTCGAGTTTGCTCTGGAACTTCGACTCCAGCACATACCATTGGGGCTGCACCTGGCCGATCATCACTTCCAGCCGTTTCTCTGGGAAGGATGGATCGAGAGGAACAAACACTCCTCCAGCTTTGAGCACGCCGAGGATGGCGGTGACCACTTCGATGGGATCTTCAGCTACGATGGCCACCAGAGAGCCTTTGGCGATGCCGGAGGCCAACAGGCGATTGGCAACCTGGTTGGAACGGGATTCCAACTCAGCATAGGTCGCACGCCGGATTCCACGGTCGATTGCTATCTCCCGACCGTGTTGTTCCGCCTGCGCACTGAACAGCTCGTGCACGACTGCTGGTTTGATGATCGTTGCTGATGCCATAGGGGTAATTCCCAATTCAGGACTTTATTTTTCTGCCATCGCGACCAGGACTTTGCGCGGGCCCACGAATGGCATGCGGCCATGCGATGCAAGTACGTTATCCACCATCACAACGTCACCTTCATGCCAGGGGAAGGCCACTGCCCTTTTCCGCATCGTCTCGCGGACGGTATCGAGCACTGCCGGGTCGATCGGTGAGTCATCTCCAAAGCAGACGTTCTGTGGAAGTTCGTCTTCATTCTTATAAGCAGCCAGGAGAGATTGATAGATTTCGTGCGGATAATCGGACGGATGAAACTGCGGCGCCTGGTTGAACCAGACAGTATCGCCGGTCTTGGGATGAGTGATGATCCCTGCCAGAGTTTGGCTCAGGCGCAAACCATCATCAGGCTTCCATTGGAATTCGACCGATGTTTTGCGACAGTAATCTTCCACCACTGATTTATCGGTCGTCTGAAAGGCGGTCTGCCAGGAAAGACCGAAGCCCTTGCCACTATGGAGGTTGCGCAGGTATTTCACTTTCTTTTCGGCGAAATCCTTGACAATCTTTGAATCCAGATCGTTAAGCACCGCACGGTTGTCGGCAAGAGGAGTTTCCCCTCCCTGCTTGGCTGCGGTCACACAGCAGAAAAACAGCTTTCCCGGCCAGCGGTTTGAATAAGAATATTCGCTATGCATCGACAACATGTATTCCGGCGGATATTCCGTGGAAGTGTATACACCCGAAGAAAGCTTAGTTCTCGGAACATTTTCCTCCATGGATTCGAGAAGATGCGACGACACCGATCGGGTAAACCGTGCGAATGCCGCAGGCGTACTCACTCCAAAACCCCGAAACAGGATGGCTCCGTGCTCTAGCAATTTTTCGTCGATGAATGCCTCGTTTTCCTTGTACCATGCGACCAGGCGGTTGGCATCGTAGCCGCCGCCATTACTTGACTCAGGCTCCACCACTAAAGGCAAAGTCCAATCTGAGTTGAGAAGTTTTGTTGTAATCACGATGATCATCTCCTAAGAGGTTCGAGCGGACGCAATCAAGCGTCAAACATTTCTGGTAGCGGATCGTTTTTTAAACTTCGAGGGCCGATGCGAAAGCCAAAGCCAATTCTTCTGTTTCCGCTTCGCCGCCGACCGCCAGCGACTCAATGCCCGAAGTGGGATGTTCGATCATTTCGTTGAGCAGATGTTTCAGACGGGCTATCATCTGGGAGACAGTTTCGTCGTCGAATAGGTCAGCGTCATATTCCATCTCGCCTGTGACTTCCTTCTCCCCCTCTTCCAGCACTAGCGACAACTCAAACCTCGCATTCCCTCGCTCCCCTTCGAACTTCTCTACTCCCAATCCTTTCAACTCCAGCTTCTCCCGCCGCGCGCTCTCCATCTGGAACCACACCTCAAACAGCGATCCTCGCCCCGCTCCCCACTCCCCTCCCAACCCCTCCATCAGCTTCTCCGGTGGCAACTGGTTCCCATACGCCCCCAGGCAACTCTCTCTCACCCGCTTCAGCAACTCCCGGAAACTCGGCCCTCCACTCAAATCCATTCGCAGCACCAGCGTGTTGGCCAGGAAGCCAATCAGCCGCTCTACTTCTTCCCTTTCCCGGTTGGCGATCACCGATCCCACCACTACGTCTTCCTGCCCCGTGTACTGGTACAGCAACACGGCAAATGCTCCCAGCAACGTCATGTACAGCGTCGTGCCTTCCTTCCGGCTCAGCCGCCGCAACGATTCGGTCAACTCTTCCCCCAGCACCACTCCCTGCCGTGCTCCCCGGAACGATTGCACCACTCCTCGCGCCCGGCTCTGCGGCAGCTTCAACTCCGTCTCGGCTCCCTCCAACTGCTGCTTCCAATACCCCAGCCGTGATGCCAACACCTCGCCTGCCAGCCACTGCCTCTGCCACGCCGCATAATCGGCATACTGGATCGCCAGTCCCGGCAACGGCGACGGCTCTCCTTTCCCATAACTCTCATACAGACGGCTCAGCTCCCGCGTCAGCACTTCAAATGACCATGCATCCCCGACCAGGTGATGCATGGCACAGATCACTACATGCTCTTGCTCCTCCAGCTTCAGCAGCACCGTCCGCACCAGCGGCCCTCGGCTCAGATCAAATGGTCGTTGGGCATCAACCGAGGCAATCCGCTTGGCTTCGGCTTCCCGCTCATCTCCCGCTAATCCTCCCAGATCCACGATCCCCAGCTTCCACGGACCGGCGGCCCCGATCACCTGCACCGGCTGTCCATCATGTGCGGGAAAGCTCGTGCGCAGCACTTCGTGCCGCCGGATCACCTCCGCGAATGTCTGTTCCAAGGTGGGAACATTCAAGGCTCCCACCAATCTCATCCCCATCGGGAGATTGAAGGCCGCACTTCCCGAAGACAACTGCTCCAGCAGCCACATGCGCTGCTGCGAATAAGACAAGGGCAGATTTCCGTCCCGGCCTACCGGATGAATCGGCGACATCTCCGCTCGGGCTTCGGACCGGCCCTCCTGCTCTGCCCGGCGCGCCAGGCTAGCTACGGTTGGATTCTCAAACAGCGCTCGCAAGGGCAACTCGACATGCAGCGACTCGCGGATACGGGAGATGATCTGCGTGGCCAGCAATGAATGTCCACCCAGCTCAAAGAAATTCTCTTCCAACCCGATCTGCGGCAGGTGCAAGACTTCGCTCCAGATTCCGGCTACGATCTCTTCCACCGCGGTGCGCGCTCGCTCCTGCTTCTTTTCCTTATGCACCTCGGCCAAGGCGGGCAGCGCCTTGCGATCGATCTTCCCGTTCAGCGTTCGCGGCAACTCCTCCATCTCCACAAACGCCGAGGGCACCATGAACTCCGGCACCTGCTTCACCATCAGCTCCCGCAACTCGCCGGTCGTCGTCCCTTCCTGCACCACTAGGTACGCGCACAGATACTTATTGCCGCTGGCATCGTCCCGATCTACGACTGCTACATCTTTCACTCCGGCATGGCTGCGTAGCAGGTTCTCCAGTTCTCCCAACTCCACCCGCACGCCCCGCACCTTTACTTGCTGGTCCCGCCGTCCCAGAAACTCGATATTGCCATCCTTTAATATGCGGCCATAATCCCCGGTCTTATAAATAATGTCGTTCGGGTCCTGGCTGAAGGGATTCGGGACAAACACTTCCCGCGTCAGCTCCGGTTCACCGTAATAGCCCAGCGCACGATACTCTGTTTGTATGTAAATCTCTCCAACCGTTCCCGGACGGCACATCTTTCCTTGTGAATTCACAACCATCGCAGCAGCGCCAGGGATCGGTTTGCCGATGGGAATCGAGGTCCGCTCCGCGTCCTCATTCGTCACGAAGTAGCAAAGCTTGGTTACCGTCGTCTCGGTCGGTCCATACAGGTTCACCATCCCGATCCGCTCCCCGAACACCTCTTTCCACCTCTTCACATCCGCTGGCGGCAACGCTTCCCCTGCCAACACCACCCACTTCAACTCCCCAAAATATTTCCCGTCCAAACCCTGGTTCAGCAACGACCTCAGCACCGAGGGCACGCAGTGCAGCACCTCCACTCCTTCCACATCCACCCAGTCCATCAACCTCGCCGGCTCCAGCACCACTTTCCTCGTCTCCGGCGCGCACACCACTCCGCCTGCGCACAAGGGCACAAAGACATCCTTGAGAAATCCATCAAACGATGGCGATGCTAACTGGCTCACTCGCGTTCCTGCTCCCACTCCCAGGGCCTCGGCCTCCCAACGCACAAAGTGATCGATTCCCTTCAGCCGCCCCAGAATCGCTTTCGGTTTTCCCGTTGATCCCGAAGTGAAATAGATCGAGCAGGGATCATCAGCGCCCGACTCGTTGGCTGGGTTCGGCGCAAGCTGTGGAACATTTGCATCTGCAAAGCAGATGACATCCTTGTGATTTCCAATGGACGCATCGTCCAACAGGAGTACCCTGGCTATGCCCTGGGCTATGCTCGACAATCTATCGAGTAATTTCGATTCTGTAATGAACAACTGTGGAGACACGCTCCCGATCATCACTTGTAATCTTTTTTCGGGAAAGGTCGGATCCAACGGGCAGAAGACACAACCAGCCTTGAGCACGCCTAAAATTCCGGTAACTACATTGATGGGATCAGACGAGAAAATTCCAACGATCGAGCCTTTCAAAATTCCGCAAGCGCGAAGAATGCCGGCGAGTCTCTCGGCTTTTTCTTCAAGCTCTCCGTAACTGATGCGTTTTCTACCTGCGTCAATCGCTACGGAGCTGGCTGATTTCCTCGCGACCTCGCTAACCAGATGATGGACGTGATTTTGATTCGTGTTCATTCGCGTAAATTCGTGGCTAAAAGGCGTGGTCTGGATGAATGCCGATTGCACTAGTTAAGGGCAGGCAGTTTGAACGAGTCTTGCATAAGGCCAAACGTAAGAACAACGATGAGCAGGTCGTCTTCGAGTGCTGGATTGATTCTGAATCCAGGCCGCGAATATTTTGTTTTCAGGAACTCCACTGTATCGGGATTGAAATATCCCATCCTTTTGATTCGCTCGTAGGAGAGCATGTCATAAGCCCATTCGATCTTCTGTTGCAGCAACGAGGGTGTTCCGGGCGCCACAAATCCGAACTTCTCACGCCCGATGATCTCCTGCGGAATCAGGTCGGCGGCAGCCTTCTTGAGAATCGCCTTTTCTGTGAATCCGTTTAGCTTCAGGTCTGGAGGTATCTCGCGGCAGAATTCCACCAGATTGATATCTAAAAACGGATAACGGGCTTCGATTGAATTCGCCATCGCCATCCGGTCGCCATGGTCGGCAATCAAATGGCCGGCCAGTCGCAGCTTGAAATCCAGGTATGACCTCTTGTGCACAGGATGTCTTCCAAGAATCCTTTCCGGATTGATCACCGGAAAATTCGGGCATTCGAAATCATCCATCTGTTCACTGAGCGCCTGGGAATAGAGTGTGCTCTTGACCTCTCGGAAGGCATATTCATCCTTCTCGTAACATAGGTCTTTGTCGCCCCATAGCTTTTCCCGAATCTCGTCACCGAAAATCGTGTCAAGGTCCTGTTTTTTTGTGCTGCCCCGCCGCTTATCAAAACGATATCCCACATAGCCCGCAAATAACTCATCGGAGCCTTCGCCATTCAAAACTACCGTGACTCCGGTGTCTCTGGTCTTTCTAGAGAGCGCCAGAGAGGCGGTGTTGTATGTCTCTTTCAGCGGGGACTCGGAGTGATACACAACATCATTCAGGCGCGAGGCGATATCAGCTTCATCGAAGGTGATTTCGTGGTGGATGGAATCCACAGATTGCGCCATGAGCCGCTGGTATTTAGATTCGCAAATCCGCTCATCAGTAAAACAAATCGAAAATGAATGGCGCTGCGTCGCCGGCGACACTCTGCGGATCATGGCTGCGATCAATGAAGAATCCAGGCCTCCGCTCAGGAAGAACCCAACTGGCACGTCGGCCTGCAACCGATAGCGTACCGACTGCTCAAGCAACTCTCGTAACCCATCTGCATAGTATCGTTCCGGTTTGTCGCTACCTGCTTCGCAGAGGCAAGGATATTTAAGGTCCCAATATTCGACCACCTTCACTTCGCCGTTGCTGGCCAACAGAAAGTGTCCTGGAGGCAGACTCTTCACGCCACGAAACATGGTGCGAGGGCTGATCACCCCAGGAAGGGAAAGCACCTGATCCAGGCCAGTGAGATCGACCTCGCGCAAGATCTTGGGGTGCTCGAGAATGGCCTTGATCTCCGATGCATAGATCAACAAACCATCGACCACCGAGTAATAAAGCGGACAAATGCCAAACTGGTCCCGGGCTAGAAACAGCGATCGGTCCTTCTCTGCATAAATGGCAGTGGCAAACTGGCCGTTAAGCCGGTTTAGAAATGCTGGCCCCTCTTCTTCGTACATGTGAACCAACACTTCGATATCGGTCTTTGTGCGGAAAGCGTGCCCTCTTTGGAGCAACTCGCTTCTCAACTCCGCGTAGTTATAAATCTCGCCGTTACAAGTCAATACCAGCGACTCATCTTCATTGGGCAGCGGCTGGTTTCCGGTTTGCAGGTCAATGATGCTCAACCTGCGAAAGCCGAGGCCGGCATTCTTGGTCACAAAGAACCCGTCTGAATCGGGGCCACGATGAACGATCGTGTCCGTCATCTTACGGACGATGTGTTCTTCGACTCTGCCTTCATTGCGAAGATCGATATATCCAGCTAGGCCGCACATAAGTTCTCTTTCTTAAGAAATGAAGTAGTTATCTATGCCGTCTTAGCGGGCGCAATGAGATCCAGATCGTCGGGCACTTTAAAGTCGAGCGCAGTTGCGCAAAACTCCTTCCACGCCGGAGTGACCTGATCGAAGAGCACTTTTTCTCCGTGCCAGATATCGGCGGTAACAACGTAATCCTGGTGGATAAACACAATGGATTGATCCGAGAATGCGAGGGTTTCCGTCTTAGGCTGGCTGTTGCCTGGAGCCTGTTGCGAATTCTTCTCTTTCACTTCGATCTTATTTTCTTGCCACCCACTGAATTTGCGGAATTCTGCAAGATGATAAGCCTTGCAATACTTCCTTTCGGCTTGGCCAGGCTTCTCTCCCGCGTTCTGGGATTCTGCCTTTCGCAAGAACCTCGCTACATCCCCATGTCCGGCGGCCAGGGCAATCATCGCCGGGGTACGCTGATCGTGGCCCGCAACGTAGACGTCTGCTCCGTTCTTTAAAAGCAATTGAACAATTTCCAGCTTACCCTTGGCGGCCGCCCAATTCAGCGGCTTCCAGCCGTTCTTGTCCGTCTGGTTAAGATCGGCTCCCGAACCGATCAACTCCTGCGTCGATTCAACATTTCCAGCCTTTACGGCTTCTAACAATTCCATCACGACCTCCTGAATGTTTAGAACTTACTTTTGATCTGAAATCCACGAGCACGCGCTAGGCTTTAACCGCGCGAAGGCAGCCACGTCCGCTGAATGTTTCAAGATTGATGTCGGCAATACAACGGATCTTCTGGCAACTGATGATGAGATCGCCCTCAAGATGAATAATCCCTTTGTGATTTTCAAAATCAACCGCGTGAATCGCTACCGCATCCCGATCCAAAATGACTCCCAGTTCCACCTCGCCGTCGGCATCGGTGAATTTCATGGGAATATAACCATTTCCAATACAAGTCATAAGAGCAGACACAGTGCTATCAGTCCCTACGACTACCTCCACGAGCTGATCAGGGTTAGCGAAGCGCTGCAGCAGGGCTTGGCCGTCGGCGTCTCGCGGATCACTGCTCAGTTCTGCAAGGATGGCCAGCTCCGTCAGGCCGCATGCCATCTCGTTGATTCGATTTTTAAGGTGGTAGAACAGCATGTCGGTCCAGATCTTCTTCACGTAAGCCAGGCAGAATTCTTTCGATCCCACTGCGCCGACATCTCGCCAGCCGGAAGGAGTGCTGCAATGCGTTGGCCAAATTGAATATTGTTCGTCGTCGTTGGCAACTACTTTGTAGGTTGTAGAATTTTCGCTGTCAGGATTAGGGTTCATAGTCCTCCCTTTGGGCATTCACACGGCTTGAATGACCTCAGTTCCAAAATCGATCCGCGAAAAATAAAATGATGACAAGCTTTCAATTTGGGAAAGGGGAAGAATCCTGGTACGCCTTACACCATGCTTGAGAGCCTGGTGGCAGACATCCAGTTTTGTCGCCATGTTCGGGCGAATCGCTGTGCCCCTGGTTAGCTCCACAATCTTCCGGGTTTCCAACCAGCGGAGCACGGTACCATCTGCGTCCCGGGGACCATCTGAGTCGCTAAGAAATACCAAGGCATCTGCATCCCAGCTAATAGCGCAGGCGCCGGCCAAACGGTCGGCATTCAGGCAGTGATGCTGGTTATCGGATCCCAGAGCGACATTGGCCAGGACCGGCACTCCGCCTCTTTCGCAGATTGCTTCCAGCCACTTGGGATGGACGGACGAAACTTCGGCAGTAACATTCAGCTCATTGGCCTTGCTGCGTGTTTTCCTGATCTTCACGATGTTGCCATCCGCGCCGCAAAGTCCGAAAGCGGGGATACCCGCGGCTGCAAGAATACCGACAAGCTTCTTGTTGACCTTGCCTCCCAGCACCATGAGAGGGGCATCTTTGGTTTTGCCTCCATGGACGGCAGCCGTTCCATTGTCCTGCAATTCGGCCAGCGCCTGGTCCAGAAAACGAGTACCACCATGAACTACGATTACGCGGTGGCCCTGTTTGAGCAATTCGCCCAATTCGCCGGCGAAATTGCGCAGTACGCGCTCATTGTCCAACACGGTGCTGCAGATTTTTATGACTAGTTTCATAACCATGCCAAGTTGTTTTTGTGAAATTTCTAAAGTGTGAAGGATTTCTTCACGACAATTGCATTGCTAAAGCGATTGGGAGCAGCAATAATCTCCGCCGGTCTTGCCTGGAACGTGGATGATATTTGCTCAGGAAGATCGCTTGAGATGTCTTCCACAATGATATGGACGGCCGTCGAAGGCGCAATTGAAAATGCCAGCTCTATTCCGTCTTTCCCAGCGCCATAGTATTGGAGCAACCACGTGCCTGGCTCTAACGGCATTGGATCCACTGCTTTGCCATTCATCAGAACGTTGGCAGGCGAGGCCGTACTCCCCAGCAAAATGGAGAGCCTTGGCGCTGCGCGGCCAGATTGAATTCTCATGCTCAGATGCCGTACACCATCTGCGGTTTTATCTTCAATCACTCCGAGCGTCGGGGGAGCGAATGACATTCGCGGCGCTGAGGCTTGTAAAAACTTCTTGGAACTGCCGGGAAAGAAAGTTTGCATCTCTTGCTTGCCTGCACCACCGGCAAAGAATTGCGCAGTCCAGCGGTCTGGGTTTTCATCGTGGCTGGCCCACACCTGTTTGCCAGTATCAAGATCAGCCGCATAGAACAAACTGTCGAACTTGGGATGGCTGGGGCTATAGCTCGATGCAGCCACTGCACCTATGCCAAAAAGCACTCCTGCGACCACGAACACAACCGATAAAAACTGCGGATGCGGCATCCTTGCCGGCCCAAGCTGCCAGATCAGCAACATTAAGAGCAGGCCAAGCATACCCGTTACGGGAAGGACAGCGCCCGCATTAAAGGCTGTAAACATTTTGTGAGCAAGTGACAAGGTAATGAGCACCGCGGGCAGGGTAAACACTACCAGCAATAAGGACGCAAAGGATTTGCTGAAGAGCTTGGGTGAAGAAAGCGCCGCAATCCATCCAGCCACGCTGAATAGCAATGGCCACAAAAGTACATAGCTGCCTCCCGGAAGAAAAATTGTGATGACTGTCAATAAAACAAACCACACTGCCAATCCTGCCAAGGCAGCGGCCTGATTTTCGATCGCACTTCGCAGCCTTGCATACAAGGCAGTAGAGGCTGCAAGCCCAAAAGCTGCGAAGGCGGCAACCCACAGGCCGGCATGATGAATGAGTCCGGCTTGTATCCTGTCAGAATAACTGGCGAGTTTTTGTGCGACCCACAATGCAGAAACAGCGATAACGCCTGCCAGGATCAATCCTGCGGCAAGAACAGCGAGCGCCACCAGGAAGCTGCGTAGGTTTACAGATTTATTTCTCAGAGCCAGACGCAGCACCAGAACCAGCAAGACTACCGTGAACCCCACCAGAGCAATCGATATTGATTTCGAATAGTGGACAAGCCCGAGTCCAGGGATTTCGAAAAACACCGCGTCGTTTTCTTTGGGATCATCGACGCTATCATTGGCGAATGCTTTCGCCAGAGCTATGGCATACGAAGCATGATGCTGAAGACTAGCCGGATCGAGCTGGTGAACGTTGTCAAGGTAGGTGTGATAAGCAGCCGCTCCGTCGATGAACGCAAAATTCAAACCGGAATAACCTGCTTCTTTGAAGACACTAAAATCGGTGTCGTTGGGCAGAGTCTTGTAAATCTCATAAGCGAGCGAGTTCGCAACCGGATGAGATGCTGCTTCGCCAAACTTCCTGATCAACCAGCCGTTCCGGTTGCTGGTCTCGAACATGATGACTGGACCGCTCACCCCTCGTGCCTCGAAATTCAAAACTGTGCCCACATGAGATGCCCAGGGGCTTGCCTGCACGAATGCCCGGGACCCGAGCAAACCAACTTCCTCGCCATCGGTGAACAGGAATAGCACGTCGCGTTTGAGTTGAGGAAGGGCTTTCAGTTGCCTTGCGCACTCGAGCAACGCGGCAATGGCGGCTCCGTCATCGGCAGCTCCAGGGCCGGTTAAGACGGAATCATAATGTCCGGCGAGAAGAACAGCTTTGCCGCTCGTCGTCCCTTTGAGTCGCCCAACAATGTTTTCAACTGTTCCCGCCTGGCCAAACCTTTTATCGGCGCCGGTTGCTTTCTGTATTTCGGTGCTCAACCCTATTTGGGTCAAAGCTTGAACCAGGTAATCCCGCACTCGATCATGCTCTACAGAGCCAACCGCATGAGGCATGCGGCTGATCGCTTGTACATCGCGCATTGCTCTTTCTATGGAAAACCCTTCGGGCGCTTGGCTGGATGCGACCCTCGGTGGCGCATCCAGGAAGATGGAAGCTAGTCCACACAAGACATATACAGCGAGAGCGGCCACTCCGCCAAGAGGCCGGCTCTTGGCCGGACCGATGCTGTACACCTTGCCGGGTTGCGGCACTCGGGTTTCTGGCCGGGAGGTAATAAGATCAGGAGCGCTGCTCATTGGAGATTTCTTTCCTTTTACGATTGGAACGCTAGCAAACTTCAAGGCTTTGGTTGAAATGCTCCATCAGCCGCGCGTTCTCTTGCGAGGTATTGGCGCGAAGCATGCCTACAGGCTTTTCCGGATCAGCAACCATTTGCAAAAGAATGCTTTGCAATTGATCCATCACCCTGGAAATCGTAAGCTCGCTGAAGCGGGCAGAGTTGTATGCCAGCTTGATGGTCAATTGAACATCGGGCACGACAACCAATGAAATGGGATAGTTATTGCGTTCGAAGGACCTTGCCTCGATAACGGCCATCTCTCTCTCAGGAGCTGACAGTCGCACTGCGGGCAGGTTTTGAAAGATGACAACGCTTTCAAACAGCGGCTGGCCGTTCGGCACGCTGCTGCATCTTTGAATATTGGTCAAACTGCTGGTTTCATAGGTTCGGGCTTCAACCTGATCGAACTGCAACTCTTTGAGCCAATCAGTTACCGAGATATCTTCGGCGACCCTTACCCGGACCGGCAGAGTGTTGATGAACAAGCCGACCATGGATGCAACTCCCGGGAAATCAACCTGCCGGCCAGAAACGACGCTGCCAAAGACCACGTCATCCATACCACTGCGGCAGGCTAGCTGAAAGGCCCAGGCGCCCTGAATCAGAGTATTCAAGGTCAATTCATACTCCCTGGCAAAGGATTGAAGAGCGGCCGTCGTCGTTGGACACAAACGCAAGATTCTTTCCTGATGGCTCTCCTCTAAACCAGAGGTTTCAGAGAAGACCGAATCGTGTCCGAGCAGTGTCGGCGTTGTAAGTCCCGCCAGTCTCTGCCGCCAAAAGTTCTGTGCTTCTTCAAGATCCTGCCCATGCAGCCAGTCAACATAATCCCCATAGGCAACCGGGGAAGCGAGTTGAATCGGCGCGCCAATTCGTATGGCATCGTATTGCGCAAGAACTTCTTCTACGAGCAGCGCTACTGACCACCCATCGAGCAGGATCAGATGGAAGCTCCAGACGATGCGATAAACATCCTCTTCTAACTGCAGGATTGTCACTCGTGTAAGCGGTGGTTGCTCCAGATCGAATCCCTTCTTTCTGTCAGCATGAAGCAGGGCATCGGTTCGTTCTTCCTGCTCTTCGGGGGCCATGCCACGCCAATCATGCTCCTGCCAGGGAAGTTCTACATCGCGATAGACGATTTGCAGCGGACCGTTCTCATCTCCGGGTGTAAACCCGGTGCGCAAAATCGGGTGCCTGGCAACAACTTGTTGGAATGCCTGCTTAAGCTCCGGTACTGCAATCCTGCCTTTGAACGTGTAGCTCTGTTGGTTCAGATATAAAGTTGAGTTGGGATTCGTGAGCACATGAAACAGGATGCCTTCCTGCAAATGAGTCAGCGGATATATGTCCTCGACCTGCCTGCCTGATTCGCTCTCCATCTGTTCTGCCAGAATTGAAACCAATTCCCGCACTTTTTTCCCACGACGAAAACTTGACCGGGTGCCGGCGCCGTCTGTTTTTCCGTCGCCTGGGTTGGTAACGGGCGTCTGCGCAATGACTTCAGCCAGCTGAGCAACTGTGGGATTTTCGAATACTTTGCGCAAACGAACGCTCACGCCCAACTTCATCGAAAGCCGCGAGACCAGTTGAGTGGCTCGCAGAGAGTCGCCCCCTAGTTTGAAAAAATTGTCACGAAGGCCGATCTCTTCAACCCCAAGCAGTTCGCGCCAAATCTCAAGAATCCGGCCCTGCAATTCGTTGTAGGGCTGGCTCGGGGTCGCTCTATTGGCATAATTGGGCCGGCACTGCGCGGGCGTCGGTTGTGCTGCCTCGACCGCATTGATCTCGGCCTTTGGTTGCAGCCGGTAAACCTTGCGCTCAAATGGATAGGTGGGAAGCGATACTCTTCGACGCCGTTCACCATCATGAAAAGCTTGCCAGTTGGGATTCCAGCCTACCGTCCACAACTTACCAAGCGTAGAGAGCAGAACGGACGTATCAGAATCATTTTCATACTGGCTCGACATGGATTTCAGCACGATTCGCTCTGCATCTTTTCGTCCGGCAGGATGTTGGAGCGTCAAGCTGCACAGAGTTTGCCCTGGGCCCACTTCCAGCAATATGCGTGCCCCATCGTCACAAACATTGGTCACGATGTCTCCGAAGCGCACCGTGCTGTAAAGATGTTTCGCCCAAAACTCCGGGCTGGTGGCTTGCTCGCCGGTGATCCAATCTCCAGTGACATTTGACAGGTACGGAATTTTGGGCGGCGATAGCTGGAACTGACGCATCATTTCCGTAAACTGGGCAGCGATCGGCTCCATCATCCTGGAGTGGAAAGCATGTGTGCTTTGTACCCGGCGGCTGTCGATTCCCTGGTTCTTAAGTTCCCGTTGCAAAGCCTCAATTGCCGCCGTTGGCCCCGCAACCACGCTGAGTGAAGGCCCATTGACCGCAGCCACGGACGAATTGGATCCGATGAAATTCAGCAGGTCCTTTTCCGGAAGAGGAACAGCCAGCATTGCACCGGGCGGCAAGGAATCGATGAGATGGCCTCGCCTGACAACGATCTCAAGCGCATCTTCGAGCGAGAAAACCTCTGCAATGCATGCAGCAGTGAATTCGCCAATGCTGTAGCCAAGCAATGCTTTCGGTTGCAAACCCCAATGGATCCAAAGCTGAGCCAGGGCAAAATCGATGATGAACATTGCAGCCTGCACCAGGCCCGCACGTTCACTTTGTAGAGCGGCCGGACTGCTTTTTGACCGGCTTAACATCCTTCGGAAGTCGATTGCCGGTTTTGCGCTGCTCTCCCCTGGGCTGGCCTGTTGGCGATCCAGCAGGAAGCTACGCAGTCCTTGAGTGTCCTCGCCTTTCAGCAGTTCCAAGCAGCGATCAATTGCCTGCCGGAATACAGGCTCAGACTCATACAGTTCCGCCGCCATTCCGGGATAATGACTTCCCACGCCGGAAAACATCATTACGACATTCGGGACGTTGGCGGAAGCCGCAATGCGGGCGGATCCTTCAGTTTGGTCCCAGCCACTGAGAGCTTGAAGCGCGTCGTCCACCGTCTTGCACAGGATTTCCCGGCGATGCTCAAAGGCCTTGCGTCCAACGTGGCAAGTGAACGCTACATCTGCGATATCAAGGTCCCTGTGATTCTCGAGGTGTGCTCGCAGGCGTTCTGCGGTCGCCTGCAGGGCAGTAGCCGAACGCGCGGAAAGCGTCAGCAATTGATGGCTACGAGACACGGAGCCATTCAAAATCTCCGGGGCTTCTTCCAGAATGGCATGTGCGTTCGTTCCCCCAATTCCAAAAGAACTTATTCCAGCACGCAGAGGAGCAGAATCCTGGCGCCAATCCTGCAAAGTATGATTGACATAAAATGCCGAATTTTCCAGATCGAGTTTTGGATTGGGCTTGCTGAAATGCAGGCTGGGCGGAAGCTTGTGATGCTTCAGCGACAGGCAAGTCTTGATCAATCCGGCGATACCTGCAGCCTCGGCGGCATGACCGATATTGGTCTTCACCGAACCAATGGCGCAAAATTGTTTTTTCTGGGTGCTCTGCCTGAATGCTTCTGCCAAGGCCCGCACTTCGATGGGATCGCCAAGAGTAGTTCCGCTTCCATGAGTTTCAACGTAGCTGATGGTTTCCGGATCAACCTCCGCCATGAGTTGAGCCAGCCGAATCGCCTCAGCCTGGCCATCGACGCTGGGCGCTGTAAAACCTATTTTGCGGCTCCCGTCGTTGTTGATCGCCGATCCCTTGATGACTGCATAGATATGGTCGCCATCGGCCATCGCATCCTCAAGCCGCTTCAGCACCACCGCACCTACTCCGCTGCCGGAAACGCTTCCTCTAGCCTGCTCATCGAAGGAACGGCAATGTCCGTCGGGAGAAAAGATGCCGCCATCGTGGAACCAATATCCGGCTTTCGCTGGAAACGGGATCGAAGCTCCACCGGCAAGGGCGATGTCGCACTCTCCGGCCAGCAGCGACTTGCATGCAAAGTGCGTCGCTACCAGAGAACTGGAGCAGGCAGTGCTCACGGCGATGCTCGGACCTTTCAGATTCAATTTGTAGGAGACACGGGTCGGCAGGAAATCCTTGTCATTGCTCATGAACGCTACAAAGTCGCTTAAAGCCGATGATCCTGCCTGTGGAAGTACATGAGAGAAGAAGTAAGTGCTTACCGCCACGCCTGCAAACACTCCCGCGGATCCCGGTATTTCGTCAGGCACATAGCCCGCATCTTCAAATGCCTCCCACGCGCACTCCAAAAACACCCGGTGCTGCGGATCCATGATCTCCGCTTCTTTAGCGATGACTGAGAAGAACTCGGCATCAAATTCTTCGGGCGCTTGCAATACGCCGCGCGCTTTTACGTAGTTTGGGTGCTTCAGGTCTTGCGGACTGACTCCTGAGGCCAGCAATTCTTCATCCGAGAAAAAAGAAATGGTCTCGATGCCTTGCAGCAGGTTATTCCAGAATTCGTTTAAATTCCGCGAGCCCGAAAATTTCCCTGCCATGCCGATAATAGCGACCTCCAAGCCTGTAGTCGCACTCGACACGGGAACCATTGCTGCATTCTGTTCTGTGCTCATGGTCATGAAATCTTTACTTTATGCCGAAGGGATTCTCGATATACGAGTTGCCGCTTGAGTCGTTCTTTGCCGGCATTCAAGATGCCGGTTGCCGATCGAGTGGAATCCTGGGTTTGTTTTGAATCGGATTCCAAATGCCTTGCCAGACTCCTGATCGTCGGAAACTTGAAAAGCTCTACAAGATCAATTTGTAGATTCAGGGATTGTGTCAGTTGGTTGTGTACGCGGACACTCCTCAAGGAGTCGCCGCCAATATCAAAGAAATTATCGTCCACGCTTACGCGGTCGCGATGCAGAACTTCCTGCCAGATCGTTGTGATTTTTTTCTCTAATCTTGTTGTGGGATCGGCGAACTGGTTCGCCGTCCTTTGCCTGAAGGCACCGGGTTGTGGAAGCGCGCGTCGATTCAACTTGCCATTGGGACTCAACGGCAAGCTGTCCATTACCACAAACTCTGAGGGAATCATGTATGCAGGAAGCTTGCTCTTCAATGAGGCACGGATGCCATCAATTGAGATATCTTCTTTGTGGTTTGCCGCCAGGTACGCAATCAGCCGCTTTTCTCCCGAGCTCTCTTGATATGCGATGACGACGGATTGCAGCAGGCCGTCGCACTGGGCAAGCGCATTCTCGATCTCTCCCAATTCGATCCGATGTCCCGAGACCTTTACTTGATGATCAGCTCGTCCCAGAAATTCCAACGTGCCATCGTTGCGCCATCGGACGATATCTCCGGTTCGATAGAGCCGGTCTCCTTGCCGGTTCGTAAAGGGATTAGGAATAAACCGCGCCGCCGTAAGTTCCGGGCGACCCCGGTAACCGCGGGCGAGGCCATCGCCACCGATATAGAGTTCGCCACGCACGCCTGCTGGAACCGGTTCAAGATAGTCATCCAACACGTAGACGCTGGTATTCGCTATGGGTCTTCCTAAGGCGATCCCATCTCCTACTTCTTTCAACTCTTCAATTAGGGACCAGATCGTCGTTTCGGTTGGTCCGTACATGTTCCAAACAACGCTGCTCCGGCTGACCAGTTTCTTTGCCAAATCAAGCGACAACGCCTCTCCGCCACATAAAACCTTCAATCCCTCGGTGCCTTTCCATCCGGCTTCCAATGCAATCTGCCAGCTTGCCGGTGTGGCTTGCACCATGGTGACTCCATTTTCAAGCTCATTCGAGAGGCGAACCCCATTGGCGCCGGCAGCGCGACCGAGTATTCGCAAACATGCACCGGTTACCAAAGGCAGATAAATCTCCAGCCCTGCTATATCGAAGGAGAGGGGTGTTTCTGCCAGCAGGACATCTTCCTTGCTTATTCCGGGCTTCTTGCGCATGGAAAACAGAAAATTGCTGAGTGCTTTGTGAGATATCTGCACTCCCTTCGGAGTTCCAGTCGAACCGGACGTGTAAATCACATAACAAAGATTGCTGAGGCAGCCTGCGATCTTTAGATTCTCATCATCCTCATTTTGGATCGAGCTCCAGTCTTTGTCCGCCTTGACGATTCTGCCCTGATAGAATTCCCACTGATTCTCAAGGCTTTCTTGAGTCAACAGCACAGCAGGACGGGAATCGTCGACCATGTACCGTAGCCGCTCGCGCGGATAGCTCGGATCTAATGGAACATAAGCTCCGCCGGCTTTGAGAATCGCCATCAGGCCTACTACCATGTCGAAGCCGCGTTCCAGGGATATGCCCACCAAAGTTTCCGGCCCGATTCCGAGTTTCTTCAGGTAGCGGGCCAATTGATTGGCGCGACGATTCAGCTCTGCGTATGTCAGCCGCTGCCCATCATGTTCCACCGCAACAGAATTTGGAGCTTGAGTGACCTGCCTTTCAAAATTTTCGTGAACGAACACCTGCGGATATTCCACTTCCGTCGCATTCCAGTCCACCAGGAATTGCTGCCGTTCAAAGTCTGCCAACAGCAATATTTCCGAGATTCTGCGCTCTGGATTCGCAGCTACCTGTTCTAACAAGCTTTGCAATTGATCGACCATGCGACGCGCGGTCTGTGGCTCAAATAATTCACTGGCAAACGACAGGTCGCCGCGTATAGCGTCGGGCGACTCGATAAATTCAAGTGTCAGATCAAATTTGGCAGCCGGAACAACAGGTGTGAACTCTTCCAAATGCAACCCCGGCAGGTCCAACGTCTTTGCGTGATCGACATTCTGCAAGAGCATCATGACCTGAAACAAAGGCGTGCGGCTGAGATCACGTTCGAATTCGATCTCTGATACGAGCTGATCGAACGGTACATCCTGGTTCTTGTAAGCGCCGAATGCTACCTCCCGTACCCGCGCCAGGACCTCTCGAAACCCAGGATTGCCGGCCACATTCGTTCTCAACACCAGGGTGTTGGCAAACAACCCAACCACGTCTCGAAACTCTTTTCGCGTGCGATTGGCAATGGCTGTTCCTACGGCAACCTCTTGTTCGCCGGCGTATCTGCTCAATAAAACTTGAAAAGCCGCCAGCAACGCCATAAATAACGTCGCTTTTTCTTGCCGGCAGAATTGTCGAAGCTTGGTGGTCAAATGATCTGAAAATTTAAACTGAATGGTTGCGCCTTTTTGGCTTCTCACGGATGCTCGCGGCTTGTCCGTTGGCAATGGCAGCACAGCAACTCCTTTAAGCTGCCTTCTCCAGTACTCCATCTGTTGGGGCGGTAACCGCCTCAGCCACTCGCGCTGCCAGGTTGCAAACTCTGCATACTGGACCTTGAGTTCCGGAAGAATGATTTCTTCGCCGCGCATATAGCCCGCATATTGCTGGCTGATCTCGCGGAGCAACAGTCCGATCGACCACCCATCGCTGATGATGTGGTGCATGTTTCCCAACAGCAGATGGCGCTCTTCCTCAAGTTGCACAAGTTTCATCCGCAGGAGTGGCGCCTGCTCCAGGTTGAAAGGCCGCTCTGCTTCTTCTTGCATCAGCCTAATAGCTTCAGCTTGTCGGGGATCGCACGCAACAGTTCTCAGATCAAACCGCTCGATTGCCAAGTTCACATCTGCCGGGTCTGCGACTTTCTGGATCGGCTCTCCATTAGGAGACGGGAAACTCGTCCGCAGCACACCATGCCGCTTCACCAACTGGTTCAGGCTGTATTGCAATGCCGCAGGGTTGATTTTTCCCCTCAACCACAATCCGAAAGGCAGATTGTATGCCACGTTGCCTGGCTCCAGCTTGTCGATGAACCACAAGCGCTGCTGCGCAAACGAAAGTGGAAATTCTCGAGCGCCTTCCGATTGTTGGTGGGAATGCACGTCCTGTAGACCCTTTACCAAAGTGCTCAGATCGCGGATACGGCCAGATTTTCCTGCACGCCTGATTTGTCTTCTCCGGGAACCAGACGATCCAGAATGTGCCTGGCGAGGTCATTGAGAGTAACCGTCTCCAGGAGATCGACCGCATCCATTTCCAACTCCAATCCCTGCCCAAATAGATCGCTTAGCTCAATTGCTTTCAAAGAATCGAGTCCCAACCCGACTAACGGTTCTCGAGCATCGATTTCCGCCCGGCTGATTTTCAATATCCGCGCCAGATTCTCACGTAGGAACGATTCGATCATCTCTTGCCGCAAGTCAGGCCGCATGGCAAGAATGATTGGGAGGCTCAGCGGTTCCTGCAAGATTGTTGAACTCAGGCTCTGCTCCGCTTCAAAACTGACTGCAACTGTTTCAAGTTGTCCCTTGAGATAGAAGGACCGGCACGCACTCCGCTTGATCTTTCCGCTCGTGGTTTTCGGGATCGTGCCGCTTTTGACCAGTAAGACGGCGTAGGCGTGAACACCGAATTCCAACGCTATAGCTTTTCGTATCAGCCGGATCAATTCCTCGGGCGGCTGGCTCGGATGTCTCTCGACCTCGTTCACCACTGCCAACACATCTTCGCCTTCTATTTCTGTTGCAAAGGCGGCGCCACAGCCGGGCCTTAAGCTCGGATGCGACTTCTGCATCGCCAATTCAATGTCATGGGGGTAGAGATTGCGCCCGCGGATAATAATCAGATCTTTCAACCGTCCGGTCAAAAACAACTGCCCTTGATTTAGAAATCCAAAATCACCCGTTCGCAAATATGGGCCTTCACCGCCAGGCAAGATGTAGGCGTGAAATGTGTGCTCCGTATCTTCGGGCCGGTTCCAATAGCCCTGGGCTACACTGGGGCCTGAAACCCAAACTTCTCCTACGTCGCCCTCAGGAAGAACGTTGCGTATGATCGGGTCTACAATCCGGACGTCCTGCCCATGCAGCGTCTCACCACATCCCACTAACTGCCGCAACGCTTCAGCGTCCGCACCGTCATGAATCGAATTTTGCTCCAGGCCACGGACCGAAACTTCTTTCACCAGCGGTAGATTCGGCCTTCGCGCCCCGGTAACCATCAAGGTTGACTCCGCTAGTCCGTAACAAGGACGAAAAGCCTCCAGCCGAAAACCACAGGAAGCAAAACTGCGCGCAAAGCGCTCGATCGTCTCATAGCGAACCGGCTCGGCTCCGTTCACCGCAATTTTCCAGCTTGCGAGGTCGAGTTCCTTTTTTTGTTCGGCAGTCACCTTTTGGCTGCACAGGTCATAAGCAAAATTGGGACCGCTGCTGCTGTGCGCCCGGTACCGGGAGATTGCCTGCAACCAAGACGCTGGTTCCTGTAGAAAGCGCGTCGGTGACATCAATACAGACTGGGAGCCGATGAAGGCCGGCTGCAGCACTGTCCCAATCAGCCCCATATCGTGGTGAAGAGGCAGCCAGCTTACGACTGTTGACTCTTCGGTATGATTGCAGGCCGACTGAATTACCCGTTGATTGTGCAGCAGATTTCGATGGCTCACCATCACTCCTTTGGGAGTGGAGGTCGAACCAGAGGTGTACTGCAAAAATGCCAGCGTATCGCCGGTCACGGCTGGAGGCTTCCATTGATCTGCCAACGCTTCGTAAATAGCCTGCGTGTTGATCCAATGAATGCCCGTCAATCTTGGATCTTGAAGAAGCTCTTCCGGCAGCGCTCCAGCCATCTCCTCAGGAATGAATGCCACTCGAGGTTGGGCATCTTCAACAATCGAGTAAAGCCAAGCTCCGCCTCGACGAAGCCTCCCTACATGCACCGGGAAAGCCGGCACCGCTGTCACGCCGGCATACAGACATCCAAAAAATGCGGTGACATATTCGAGTCCGGAAGGAAGAAGCAAGAGCGCTCTTTCACCCTGCAAGCCTGCGTCGTTCAGGAAAACTGCAATCGCTCGAGCCTTCCGGTCCAACTCCGCAAAAGTTAGCGTCTCCTCGTGAGAATTGCCGTCCTTCAGGAAGATATAAGCAGTGCGATGCGGATGCATGGCGGCCCGCCAATGCAACACATCTACTAGCGTAGAGTGCTGGTCGGCCGTAGTAACTTTTGATCTGGAGTTCACCTTCAAAACCTTGAAATCGCTATGATTGCCGGCTGGATTGAATCTCGGCTGGCGGCCGGGCAGGCTGTCGCCATAGAAGTCACAGGAGGTCTTTTTCCAATTTTTGATTCCTTAATGCACTTCCAGGGAAACCTGCCGGTGCTCCCTGAACAAGACTTAGCCTACGCACTCTTCTTTTTGGTCACAACAGACCGGAAGGAGGAACTTCCTAGACTGGCAGTGGGGGAACTAATGAGGCTCGGCTTCTGCTTTCCTCACTTGGCAGTTTCTCGTTGTTGGCGGCGCGCGGCTTCTTTCCACGGGCTGAGGACTGTGTAGACTGGGACTGCCGTTGCGTTCTCTTTGTCGGCTGCCAGCAGCTTTCTTCGGACTAACCAACTGACGGCCGCTTGCACTGAGCTCTTTGAAATACCGCTGTTCTCCGCAAGGTCCTGATAGCTGATTTGCACGCTTGTTTTTCTGCGTTGCTGCTCAGCAGCCAACCACAAATAGACCAGGAAGCTGGCAGGTCTTCGATCGTGCCCAACCAGGTCGCGCATTAGAACATCAATCACGTAATCATCCAGGGTAGTCATTCCTATACCAGCAATTAATATAGCAACAACTGGCTGATTGCGGCACGCGAATGCTCACGCTATGCTCGGGATCGGACTCAAGAAGGAGACTCATCATGATTCGTGGAATTAAATTCGTTGG
>DASZFK010000818.1:0-4755 GCA_035939855.1 Candidatus Angelobacter sp. | reverse complement strand
CGCGCATCTGCTTTCACATAGACTTCTTTGTCGTTCTTGTTGCTCATGCGGTCCAGGCGATCTTTGACCTTTTGCGTGAGCTCTTCCGGAGCGACCCTCTGCGTATCAAAGAAGATGCTGCCATCTTTCATCACCGCGACGATCAAAGCATCTTCTTTTTCGGCATCCGGCATAGGTTTAGGATTGTTGGCTTTAGCAAGGTCAACCGTGACACCCTCTTGGAGCATGGGCGTGATCACCATAAAGATGATCAGCAGCACCAGCATTACATCGACCATGGGAGTAACGTTGATGTTTGAGTTGACCTTGGAGCCTTCGTTTCGAATTGAAATTGCCATAGCGTGTCTCCGTTGCCCTGGGCTAGTTAGCGGCGGCCAGTTTTCTTCAGGAAATAATCCACCAGCTCGCTGGAGGAATTATCCATCTCAACATCGAAGGCTTCGACCTTACCCGTGAAGTAGTTGAACATCATGACGGCCGGGATCGCTACGAACAAGCCAAGAGCAGTCGTAACCAGGGCTTCAGAAATACCACCGGCTACCGCGCCCAAACCTGTGGCCTTCTGCTTGGAGATCTTCTGAAAGGCATTCAGAATTCCGATGACCGTGCCCAGAAGTCCGACGAACGGTGCCGTAGAACCAATGGTTGCCAGGCCGCCCAAGCCACGCTTCAGCTCCGCATGAACAATGGCCTCTGCCCGTTCCAGGGCGCGCTTGCTGGCTTCAATCTGTTCGCCGGGAATATCGCTGGATGCATCGTGCGCCTTGAATTCCTGCAACCCTGCGGTAACAACCTTGGCCAGATGGCTCTTTTTGTTTCGCTCGGCGACCCGGATGGCTTCGTCAAGCTTTCCTTCCCGCAAAGCGCCGGCCACTGCAGGCGCGAACTGGCGGGATTGTTTACGAGCTGCGTTAAAAGCGATCCAGCGATCAATCATCACACCAATCGACCAGGCAGACATGATGAAGAGAATGCCGACTATCACGAGCGCCATCCAGCCCATTTGTTTGATCAGCGAGACGGGATCCCAACCTACATTGCTGTCGGCAGCGTCGCCTTGAAAAAACAGAAAGGCAAACAGATGTGCCTTGGCCAGAATAAGGGTTGCAACATTTGATAAAAGCATGAGTTTTAAGTTTTCCTCCTCAGAGACTTTGGAACATTTCTCGATCTTTGAGAGCACCACGCCGGGTGGAACTCTGAATTTGCCGCAAAAAACACCGCACGCTGTCGAACAGCGCTGGCAGGTCGCTCTTAAAATTCTTGGGATTTGGGGGATGGCGGCTACCAAAGCCATCCCTTCGTCCGGGAACGGTTCAGGTTACATGTGGAATTTGACCGTTACAGTCGTCTCTACTTCCACAGGTTCGCCGTTGAGCTCGTAAGGCCTATATTTCCATTGCCTCACGGCTTCCATGGCAGCCTGAATGAGAATTGGATGCCCACTGACTCCCCGGAGGTTTTCGATAGTTCCCTGCTTACTTATGGTAGCTTGCAGTACCACATCTCCTTGGATATGGGCAACCCTGGCCATGTTGGGATAAGTCGGCTCGATTCTGTGGGTCAAATTGCCCTGCATTACGCCAGACGAAACCTTAGTTGGCCCAGTCGGCCTTACCGGCGGCGGCGGGGGCGGTGGGGGTGCGTTGCCGATGCTGCCGATTACGCCTCCAACGGTACCGCCCGGAACTCCACCCACGACTCCCCCGATGACTCCGGAAGTTGCCGGAGGCGGGGCTTCATCTTCAACGATGTGCTCGATTTTTTTAGGAATCTTGCTGGGCGTACGGAGCGTGCCTTCCACGACTTCGCTAACCCGCTTGACCACATGGGTAGGCGCCGGAGGTGGCGGTGGTGGAGGGGGTGGTGGGGGCGCAAGCATAAGAAACGAGGTGAGCTGCGCTTTTGGCAAAGCTTCCGTAAAAATCAATGGAAGCAGTACCAGGACACCGATAATCCCGCACTGAATAAGAAGTGACGCCGAGGCAGTCCATTTCGTATTAGTGCGGAGCTTACCGCCGGATTCCATTAAACTGTCTTCAAACATCCCTGTTCTCCAATCATGGGGGACTCTTCAAAACATTGGACACCGGGACTGCTTATTTTGCTCCCAAACAAGAGGGCCTAATTCAACTAAACTTTCACTCCTACTTTACCCCTTCCGACGGGGGTTGTTGCTGGGCCAATGGTACCGCGTCCGGATCGGCCACTTCGCCAATCCTGATAAGCCACCAGCATGGGAGCTGCCACTGCGATCGAAGAGTACGTACCTATTAAGATGCCTATTACGAGAGCAAAGGAAAACCCATTAAGTACTTCTCCGCCAAAAAGATACAACGAGAGCACCGTCAGAAACGTAAGCCCGGAGGTAAGTATGGTCCGGCTGAGTGTCTGATTGATGCTGCGATTTACGATCTCGGCCAGACTCTCCCGCCGCATCATCTTGATGTTTTCACGAATGCGGTCAAAAACCACAATCGTATCGTTCATGGAGTAGCCGACGAGCGTTAGAATCGCGGCGATAACAGTAAGCGTTATATCTTTATTCGTCAAGGAGAAAGCTCCTACCGTAATCAGCGTGTCGTGAAAGCACGCAACCACGGCGGCGACTCCATAAATCATTTCGAACCGGAACCACAGGTAGACCAACATACCAGCAAGGGAATACAGGGTGGCCAGCAATGCCTGTCGCCTGAGCTGTTGTCCAACCTGGGGGCCGACAACAGTCGTTTCACGGACACCAAAGTTGCTGACGAAAAAATCCTGTTTGAGCGCTTCGATCACTGGAGGCTGAACCACACCCTGCAAATCATCGAAGCTTTTCAGCACGCCTCCCTGGGTGTTATTACGGAAATCCAGGATGCGGTTGACGATGGCATCGTATTCGGAAGGCGCCAGGTGCAGCGGATCGCGAGTGGCGAGCTTTTCATGCAATGTTATCCTGCCGGCATTGTTGAGATCCAGCTTTCCCTGCGGCGGGTTCGGATTGAGCGCTTTGATAATCAGCTCTCTGCCTTGATCAAGATTGGCTTCGCTGGTCTCTTTTTGCTCCAGCGCGATCATTTCTTCGTTGTTGGCAGCCGCGCCAAACCGTTGGATGCGGGCATTGTGCAGGCCAGCCCGATCCATGGCCGCTCGAATTTGATTCTCGTCCGGCGGCTGGGCGAACTTCACCCGCACCAGAGTCCCACCCTTGAAGTCCACCCCCAAAGGAATACCGTGCCAGAAGAACATGGAGATGATTCCGGCCACGCTGAAGATCAGCGAGAAGGCCAGGAAGTACCATTTCCAGCCCAAGAAGTTGATGTTGGTATTGCGAAAAAATTCCACTTTGCTCGATTCCTCAGGACGTCAGATGCTCAAAGCCTCTCCTCGCTGCTTGCGCGCGAGAATGGCGTCAAAAATCACGCGTGAAACGAAGACTGCGGTAAACAGGTTGGCTAAAAGGCCAAACGTGAGCGTAACAGCAAATCCTTTGACCGGACCAGAACCAAAGAGAAACAGGATAAACGCTGAAACGATTGTGGTCACGTGCGTATCGATGATCGTAACCCAGGCCCGGCCAAAGCCCTGGTCTACGGCCGATGCGGGCGCTTTACCGTTGCGCAACTCCTCCCGGATACGCTCGAAGATAAGGACATTGGAGTCCACGCCCATACCAACCGTAAGGATTACGCCGGCGATGCCCGGCAGAGTCAAGGTAGCTCCGCTGAATCCCAAGAAACCAAGCAGGATCACCAGGTTCAGAAAAAGAGCCAGGTCAGCATTAATCCCCGCACCCCGGTAATAAAAGAGCATGAAGATCATGACCGCTAACATGCCATAGATTGCAGCTTTCACTCCTGCTTTGATGGAGTCCGCCCCCAGCGAGGGGCCGACAGTTTCCTGGTGCAACTGCCTGAGACTGGCGGGCAATGCTCCGGACTTCACTTCCAGAACCAGCTCCTTGGCTGTGTCCGCAGTAAACCCGCCCTCGATATCGCCATGATCATGAATTTCGCTTCGGATTACCGCATATTCGATCACTCGATTGTCGAGAACAATGGCCAAATATGGGCTGGGATCTTCAGGATGAGTTTCTTTGTTATGAGCGCTGGTAAACTCCCCAAATTTGTCTCCCGCCGAGTTGGTGAGATAAAAATTGACAATGGGTTCTCCGGTGTTGTTGCTGGTACCCGTCTCGGCGTTTTTCACGTCGGTACCGCTCACGACGGGAATCTTCTCAAGAATATAGTATCTGTCGGTACCAGCCTCCCTTGAACCAATACTTCTTCCGGGAACGATCTCTTGATCCGGGGGAATGAATCCGCCGTTCGCAGCTCGAGCTTCCTCCTCGGTTGCATAGCTCGCTCCATTCGTCAATCCATGGCGGAATTCAAGCCTGGCGGTTTTCTGGATGATCTCTCGAACGCGATCTGGATCATCCACGCCGGGTAGCTGGACGAGAATCTGATAATCGCCAAGTCCATGCTGCTGAATGGTCGGTTCAGCTACGCCCAAAGCATCGACGCGACGCCGGATGGCCTCAATGGATTGCTCAACCGCACTCTGCTTTAAGGCATTGGCAGGGCCCGTTTTGAAGGTCAAATTGTAGGAACCATCAGCTCCGCCGGCGAGATCGTAGTCACGCAGATTGTCGGAGACGATCTGCCGCAACTTGCTGCTTTGGTCTGGAGGAACACCTTTAATTGTGATCCACTCAGGCCGGTTCTTGTCGTCGGGCTTGGCAATCTGCGTATAAGGAACATTGGCCTT
>DASZFK010000817.1:0-9015 GCA_035939855.1 Candidatus Angelobacter sp. | reverse complement strand
TCCCATCTGCCTCTACCGAGATTATTCTGCTCTCGCGGCCATCCAAATACACGCCGAGAACAGGTGCGCGACGAATCGAGCGGAAGCGAAAACGAAAAGTACGGCCATCCTGATTGCCAGAGTCTTCGATCAAATTCGCTTCTGGAGGAGCCAGTGAGACCACCGGGGCGCTGGTTCGGAGGTATTTTCCAGTCGCGTCAGGTAAATAGTCTCTCAAGTCCATTCTTTGAGGCTTCCTGGTCAGGTATTGCGCGGTCCAGGAATCAGGCTCGGCGTCGAGACTCGCCCATGTCGCTCGGTTCTTGCCAGGATCCACTAGATACGACATGCTATCGATTCCCGGTTGCAGAGCACTCTCTCTTGTTCCGGCAATACCCCAAAGCATCATGCCTATTCCGATTCCTGCAGCTAGGAACGCTATCTGTGCAATACTGCGTACGCCGCACAATTCAATCAGAGTAATCCCTAAAGTGCCAAACAAAACCACCAATGGCGTGACGACCTTCGATAGTGTCAATCCTAAGCCGATCAGAATTAGGTTGGTGGTAGGTACTACAAGAAAAAGCACAGCAATCAAAGGAATAACAACAATCACCCGCTGGAGCCATCTAGGTGACGTCCAGTGCCGGACCATCACTGCAGTTGTACAAAGAAGGGTACAGAGCAGAGGCCAAATAAAAAAGTAGCTCGCTCCCGGTGCCCACAAGGTGGCTGCTGCTGCCAGAAGGGCAAGCATGATCAAGGCCCCGAGCAGCATACTCCATATACTCACGCGCCGCCGGAACCAGACATAAAGCCCGCAACAAACCGAGAGTGTCAGTGACACAAAGGCCGCGTTGTATCGTTGGCTGGCATAGTTTGTGGTGAACTGCCTCTCGAAGTCGCCTGATTGCACGAAATGTGTTACCGCTGCCACTAGGCAATAGCTCAGGACAGCGCTCATGAGCAGATAAAGAAGACCGGCGGAAAGGCCTGCCCACGTCGCTTCTCCTTTATGGATTCTTTTGATTAAGAGAATGACGAGCCACAGCACGCCTGCAATAATGAATGGAAAACTCCAGCTTCCAGGATAATGAAGAAAAACCCTTCCCGGCCCATTAAAGAAGATCTGATTGCTCGCTCTTATGTTAATTGCATCCAGATTCCCAAAGTGCCGGACCAGTCCCAATACGGAATCGCCTTGGTCCTGAAGGCTTCGCGGATCCAGGCGAGATAAATCATCACTCGCAGCATGGTATGACGTCGATCCATCAATGAAGGCGAAGTTTAGGCCTGCCAGATTCATGCTTTTGAAAGTGGTCAGGTCGGTGCCGTTTGGCATCCGTTTATAGACTTCGTACATTAAGGAATTGGTCACGGGTCGGGCTGATGATTTTGCTAGCTGGCTAATGAGCCATCCATTTTGGGGGCTGGTCTCAAACATAAGCGACGATCCGCGGTCGCCTCTTGCATCCATATTGATTACAAGACCTATTTCGTTCACCCACGATTGTTGTTTCAAGAAGTCTCGCGAACCCAGAAGGCCAATTTCTTCCGCGTCACTAAACAAGACGACCACGTCATGCTTGAGTCGCGGTCCGGCGTGAATAGCCCTCACAACCTCGAGTATTGTGGCGACGCCGGCGCTGTCGTCTGCGGCCCCGCTGCTTGTGGGCACTGTGTCATAGTGGGCACACAAAAGAATCGACTTGGTGGCCCCTGCTCCGTCAAGGCGCGCCCAAATGTTTTCAATGCTAGCTCCGGTGGCGTTTCCTCCGCCCCAGTCTTGCATGAGTTGCCCGAGCTGAACCTGCGCGATCAATCCCATCTTTCCGAGCTGGTCCACAATGTAGCGTTGTACGTTGGCATGTTCGTCGCTTCCTACCGGATGCGGCTTCTGAGAGATGGCTTTCACATGCTTCAACGACTGATCAACGGAAAACTCGGTTTCCGCCCTTGTTGCCGATTGCTTGAGTGGAGCTTGAATCCAAATTGTCAGTGCCGCTATAAGCGCAATACAGAACACGGCTAGTGTCGCCTCAATTCCGTGCTGGACGAAGGGCAGCTTTAGCCGCGGCTGTTTTATCTTCGATGCAGGTCTAGTAGCTGTTGTCATCATGCTGAGGCACCATTAGCTCAAACGAGCGTGCTGTGAAGCATTAGGCCATTTTGATCAGGTAATCTGTCTCTTTTGACGATTGGCCATTGATCTGAGATTGCGCAATATAAGGCAATGTCTTGCTTCGAAAGGCGTCTTTTGCCGCCCAACGCTGAATCTTGCCGCTGGTTGTTCTCGGCACGGCGCCTTGCCGTACAACCATAACCACATAAGTTTCCAATCCATGTTCTTTTGTGATTTCTTCCCGAGCCGTTGCGATCGCCTCGGATGCCTCAGATTCTCGATGTCGATCAATCTCCTGCACTACCACCAGACGTTCTCCGTCGGCAGATTCAATACCAAAAGCGGCTCCGACTCGCTGTGCAAACGCCGGATGCGAGCGTTGAACAGTACCCTCAATATCCTGGGGATAATGATTCGAGCCGCGAATGATGATCAGATCTTTAATCCGTCCGGTAATGAATAGCTGGTCTTGATGGAGAAGTCCCAAGTCCCCGCTTCTCAGGAATGGCCCTTCGCCGGAATCAATGAGATGTGCATGGAATATCTCCTTTGTCTCTTCAGCAGCTTTCCAGTAACCATCGCCACAACTCTCACTTCGGATCCAAATCTCACCCACTTCACCTGGATGACAGGGGGTGAGGAACGCAGGGTCGACAATGCGCACATCCATATCATTTGATATCTGTCCCGAACCGGGAACCAGGTTTCTTTTACGCTCGTCTTGCGTGAATGCTCGCTTTTGACGAAGGTATTCAGTATTTATTTCCTGAACCATCGGGCCGCACCCCGGGGGCCCTCCTGACACAATCAGGGTCGCTTCTGCCAGGCCATAGCAGGGAAAGAAGGAATTCCAGGAAAACCCAACGGAAGAGAAGGACTCCGCGAACCGTTGCATGGTTGCCGCTGAGACTGGCTCAGAGCCGTTGAAAGCTACTGACCAACTGCTGAGATCCAGCCTGTCAAGAGGCTCTTCATGCTGGCGCCGGACACAAAGATCATAAGCAAAATTCGGGCCACCGCTGATTGTTGCTCGAAATCGAGAAATTGCTTCGAGCCATCGAATAGGACGTTGCAGGAAATGCACAGGACTTAGCAACGTGCATGGAAATCCACCGAACAACGGTTGAAGCACACCTCCGACAAGTCCCATGTCGTGATAGCCAGGTAGCCAGCTTACGCAGGCACTCGCCGATGTATAACAAAAAGCTTTCTTCAGAATTGCAGAATTGTGCAACAGATTTCGATGTGTGATTTTCACACCTTTCGGGCGTCCTGTAGATGCGGATGTGTATTGAAGCAAGGCAAGCGCGTTACCGTCTCTCTTTCTTTGCCAGTCTCCCTCGCATTTCAAGGTCTCATGAACAAGCACCTTGGCCGCACCAAGTTGCGCCTGGCCATTCCGCAACCGCAAACGTTCCTGAACGGCAACGGTTGTCAGGACAAGACTGGGCTCACAATCTTCCTGGATCGATCGCAAGCGCTCTAGGTTGTGATTGTTGCGCGGCGGGTATGCCGGAACAGCCACAGCCCCAGCATAGAAGCATCCGAAGAGGGCAGATATATACTCCAGCCCAGCAGGATAGAGCAGCAGTACTCTCTTTCCGCTTGCGCCTTCTCGAGCGAGGCACTGGCCAATGATCCGGGCCTGATGGTCCAGTTCCTTGTAGCTCCACTCAGCAGTGACCGTTTCTCCGTCACCCAGGAAACGGAATGCCAATCGTACTGCTTCATCTCGGGCCCTGTACTCCAGAAGATCACCAAAATTCTCAAATGAATCAATGTTCAAGGGAATGTGTACTCCAGTTGAGGTGGTTGGGATTAAGCTGAAGGAACTTTTGAAAGATTGAAAAAACAGCTCAACGCAGTTAGCCCCTTGCTACTATTGGGCTATTGCCATTTTTTCTTTCTGAAGATGCAACAAGACCTCTTCGATATGTTTTCTCGCAGTTACGGGGCCGTTTTCCTGTCGAATCTTTTCTGCAAACATCTTGGCCGCAACGCGAGTCTTGGCTGATCCGAGAGTTCTCTTGATTGCCTCGGCCAACCGTGAAGAAGTCATCTCCGAAAATGGGATAATCTCTTTGGCGCAGCCCATTGATTTTGTGAATTGGGCCCAGATTGGTTGATCGAGAGTATGGGGGACTACGATGGCAGGCACACCGGACTGGAAGGCGCTCGATGTTGTTCCGGCAGAACCGTGATGGATTACCAGAGACACCTTCGAGAACAGCCATGAATGGGGCACATACCCTACAGCATGAATCCCTTGCGGCAAAGTCTCCCTGCCCAATCCACTCCAGCCGTGCTGCAGGATGGCCCGACACCCTGCTTGTTGCACGGCTTCCACGACCATATCGGTTACAGACGCCGGGTCATCGTGAACGATACTTCCGAATGTTACTGCGATTGGCGGTTCGCCCTCCTTGCAGAATTCATTGAGATCAGGAGGCGGTTCCCATAGTTCCTCATCGAGGAAGAAAAATCCAACTACTTTATAATGGCTGGGCCATCGGGAGGGTGCTCTCAGAAGATGGCGGCTCACAGCATAAATTGCCAGATGATCTGAAGTTCCGCCTGCGCCAAGCGGGTCCACTACGGGTCGCAACCCTTGCTCCATCCGACATGGATTAATAAGAGCCGCGCTGACCTTGGCAATTTCTTTGCCTCCTAAATCTCCAAACTGAGACAAGTGCAGCGATATGTAGGGTATGGATAGCGACTCCTCTACCATCCGGCAGGCTACATGAAAGGGCGCGCCGATCAGAGCATCTGCGTTTGTGCAAACCTTGCGGAGATCGCTGTAGATCTGGGGAAGCGCAGGAAGCACTACTTCCAAATACTGACGTACTTGCTCCGCAGGCAAGGGATTTCGCATCTGGGCGGCCATCGCCAGCCGCGCTTGCTCAAACGATATCGCTGGCCCAATTGGAAAAAACTCAAGGTTCAGACCTCTTGTCTTCAGCTCGAAATTCGGAGAGAGCGCCATCACAGCTTCGTGGCCGCTTTTCTGCAGCTCCTGGCCTAAAGCTAACAATGGCTGCACGTCCCCAAGAGATCCCAGGGTGCTAAGCACTATGCGCACAGTTCCTCCAATCGTATTCTGAATATCGAACCAGTTCACACGTTAAGCGGTGTCTTAGCGACGCGAGCAACCGGCGATTATTTCCCGCCATCTGCTGCTCCTTAGCCACAATGGGATATGTAGACTTCATGCTGGCCTCCGGCGTCGCATGGATACGATATGGATCCAGAGCACCGAAATAATAACCATCATAGATAGCCGTATCCTGCGCCAGTTCGCTTCTGAGATTCGGATCATTCACATTCAAAGGTCGAAGGATTCTCCTTCCGTAACTCTGGCCAATAAACTCCACTGGCATCCATCCTTGGTCGGCAATATGGCATTCAGCCCAACTGTGAGCGAATGGGCTTGACGCAAATGTAACTGTCTCAAACGTACATCCACCGCTGCCGGCGGTTTGCCTTTGAAGCAAGGCTCCGCAACATTCCCTAGCGGGAATGCCCGCCAAGCGGCATAAGTTGACGAATAACCGGCTTTGATCCACGCAAGGGCCGCATCCCATGTCAAGAATGTTAGAATCCGGAAAGGGCGTCGATGAGTAAAAAGTGTTGTCCAATATCCATAAATAGATAGCTCTTGCGCGAAGAAAATCACTGTTTTGGCCAGCAGAGCTTAGCTTGTCAAGAATCGACCGAAGCTTGGCGTGCCACTTAGCCGGCCAGGTGAGAGAAAGATAATTCGATAATTTATCGGCGTCTGCCCCTCGTACCGGCGAGGTAATTTCCTTCACTTTGCATACGAAATCATACCCAACCCCGAGTTCGTCAAGCGTAGCCGGCAACACATATCTGCTGATCATCTCCTGCCTGGAATCCGCATAGTCAAGCAAATCTGGTGGCCGGCAATTCACAATCTTCACATCAAATTGGACATTTCCGTGGGCAGGCAATGGAATGTTTGCCAATGCCTCGATTCTGCCGGGCCTCCGGTCGTCCCCGTTGAGATGAATTTCGTATGTTCCACGATACTCACAAATAGAATACGTGCCTTGGTTCTGTGTGAGTAAATATCTCGTCTTGGAGCGCCGTGAATAACTTGTGGCCTTGATCCACTCTTCCTGAAAGGTTGTGCGATAGCGGAGCCAATTGGAAGTCACATGAAAATCGAATAACACGCGACCAGCCACTCGCCGCACATACAATCCGCCCGCCACTGCCCGGTCAAGATATAAACTAATGGCCGACTCGAGAATTCCGGTAGTCACGTGATAGGATCTCACCAATTCTTCTTTCGTATATTGGCAATCCACGGGTACCGCAAATTTGTATCTGCGACAGTATTGCTCAACAAGGTCTACTCCCGACTCATGGTCCGACTTCCAGACGAGTTGCGAAAGATCAGAGACAAGCGGTCCGATGCCTTTGAGTGACTCGTATTCTCGAAGCCAGAAGTAAAGCAATAGCACTAATTTGTACGGATTGCGATAAAAGAAAGATAGATATTCACCATAGGTCAAATTACGGTCGGATTGGGCTGGATCATATTGATGATAAGCGGTGGCTCCTTCGGCAAAGCCAAAGCGTGCCCCGAGTTCCCAGATGCGAATACCGAGATCCGTATCTTCGCCTCTACGCAAGAAAGGATCAAAGCCTGTGACCTTCTCGACCAAGTGCCGCCGCACGGCTACATTCGACGTCATGAAAGAATAAGCACAAAGGACGCTCTGAGGAGACTGAAGACACAGGTGACGGAGTTCTCGTTCAAGAGTCTCGAAAAGTGGCGAGCTATATGGACCAAGTTTCGATTGCCTATGCAGCTTAAGAAATTGATCCTTCACATTGGTGCGGAATAGGTCTTGGGGCTCAACCTCAAGGAGTAAGCAAAGCCGATTCTGAAAATCATTGGCTGTAGGACTGCTGTCAACGCAGTAGCGGTTGCCCGATACGACGTCGTATTCCGAGTCAAACGCTTTTGCATAGTCGGCCAGCCACTTTGGGTCGGGGAGTGTATCGGCATCAAGGAAAATGAGAATCTCCCCTTGCGCCCTGCGCCAACCCGTGTTTCTTGCCTTGGCGCGGCCCTGCGTCGTCCCATGGGATATACACACCAGGGACAACGATCCTCGATAGTTCTGCATGAAGTTGGCAGTGTCGTCAGTCGAGCCATCATCAATGACGATGCATTCAAATTGATTGACGGGATACTCCTGTGCTTCCAAACAGCGCAAAACCAACTCTAGCGAAAGCCTGGCATTGAGCGCCGGAATCACGATACTAAAACGAGGCAGCATCACGTTTCTCTTATCTATGGCTTTTATGGATTTTGATCTACGCTGGACCTGTTTATAGCAGCTTTCGTTTACGGATTCATAGTTCCCAGGAGAGGGCCATCTCTTCAATCGTTTCGGCTGCCCTCTCAATCTCCCCAATCTCACTTGTGGCCCTCTGCATAGCTTCTGCCAGGCCGGCAACCGTGGGAGTTTCGAAGAACAGCACCAGCAAAGGAGCATCCGCCGGTAATATCTCTTCAAGCCGCGAAGTCATCTGGGTGGCCATCAAGGAGTGGCCTCCCAACTCGAAGAAATCGTCGTTGACTCCTATTGCCTCTACTCCAAGCAGCCGCTTCCACACGGCTACGAGCGCCTTTTCCATCGGTGTTGACGCTTCTACAATAGCTTCGCGGGTACAAGGTTCCGGTGCTATTTCCATGAGAGCCTTCTGGTCGATCTTGCCATTCGGGGTGAGCGGTAGATTTGCCAGAATGCTAATAGCGGGCGGCACCATGTATTCGGGCAGCTCCTGTTTTGCAAATTGACGTAAGTCCTGTGGCCGCAATTCACTTTTTTCGTGGCACACAATGTAGGCCACCAGATGCTTACCTGTGTTAGCCTTATCGACGGGCAGCACGACCACCTGTTGCACGGACGGGTGGCGCTTGAGGGCCTCCTCTATTTCGCCCAGTTCAATTCGAAAACCTCTTATTTTGATCTGCTGGTCTTTTCTTCCCTGAAACTCGATGATGCCGTTAACGTGGTAACGTGCTAGATCTCCGGTCCGGTACAATCGGCTTCCCGGAACCTCACTGAAGGGATCGGGTATGAATTTCTCTGCGGTAATCGCTGGCAGATTGTAGTAGCCGCGAGTTACCGAGTCTCCGCCGATATAGAGTTCCCCTCGCACTCCAACCGGCACTGGCTGCAGGTGTCGGTCAAGCACATAGGCCTGGATATTGTTCAGAGGCCGACCTATCGGGACTATAGCATGCTCCTCACGAATTGAGACATCGCTCAGTTCATGCGTCAGCACGCCAACCGTTGTTTCGGTTGGACCATAATGATTCAGAATCATGCATTCCGGCGCCAGTTCCCGCACCTTGCTCACCAGGTTCCAACCGCAACTTTCGCCTCCCAGAATCAGCCGTTTCCTTGGAAGCACACTTGTCGCAGAGGCGCCCTTCAATAGAGTTTCGAGATGTGATGGGACAATTTTCAAGAAATCGATCTCATGCCTTGAAAAGTATTCTCCCAATGATGATGGCGACAGGGCGCACTCACTGGAGACGATGTGAAGGCAGCCGCCGGTACACAGAGCGGGAAATATCATAGTATTTCCCAAATCTGCCGCGATGGTTGTGACTGTGGCATAGCTTGCTCCAGGAGAAGCCTCCATCGTCTTTGAAATAGCTTGCACATATTGCAGCAGTTGCCGCCTCTCCACACAAACCCCGCGCGGCGAACCGGTCGAGCCTGAGGTGAAGATAATGTAGGCTGCGCTGTCCCGATGTCTCTCCGGCCAATCGCTGATCGCTACTCCTTTGCAATCTTCGCCCATGCACATCCCGATATCGACGCATCGTTCTACCAGGCCACAGTTCTCAAATCGCTCCAGTAAAT
>DASZFK010000816.1:0-11002 GCA_035939855.1 Candidatus Angelobacter sp. | reverse complement strand
GCGCGTTGCCAACGGCGGAGCAGTTCCCGGATTGGGAATTGATGTGATCTGGGAGCAAACGGCTGTGAGATTGAAATTGGAATCGACGGAAGGCCAGTCGAGCTGCAGAAATAGTGTAAGTGCGCTGTCCTTTTCGATACGGCACCAGGGGCAACTTGCGAGCTGCTTATAGTAATGGTGGCTCGAGGTTCGCGAACACTGAGCTAGTTCCTTCGCGAGGCTTTCGAGCGCATTTAACCACTGTTGCGCATCCGGCCTCGCTGCAGTTGCTGCGGCGGGCGAAAATGCCTGCTCAAAATACCTGGCGAAGGTTGAAGGCAGATCTGCCAACTGAATCGAATTCGGAGGAGAGGCCATTTGCACGGCCTTGCTGTTTGTGGAAAAGGCAAAGCGGTATTCGCGGATGGCGCGCTCGACAGGCATCTCTCCCACACCCAGAAAGCGGCCTGCAAAGGGATGGCGTCCCATGAAGAGAAGATGAAAGACCAACAGGGCCAAACCGAAGTTATCGTGATTCTCAGTGCGAACGATGCTTGAGAGACTCTTTCCCTGAAGTTCGGGCGGTGTGTAGGCCGAGACGCCAACCTCGCAGATGAACTTCTGCCCGTTATTGATGACCTGGTAGCTATCGCAGTCAATGAGAGCGGTAATGCCCGCACCATTGACCAGGATGTTGCCGTGATTCACATCGCCTATGACCACACCGTAAGAATGAACCAGGGCAAATGCGCGGGCCACGTTGGCTGCGACGTGCACAAGAAAAGGCCAATTGGCCCGGGGAAATTCCTGGAGCCGGCTCTTGGGCGTATAGAGTTCGTGAATGGCCCGGAAGCCGGTGATCTTTTTCATGAGCAAGCCGGTCACCCGGCCTTTCGGGGCTTTGAGGAGAATATCCGAGGGCCATGCCGACAATCTGGCCAGAGCATCGGTCCTTTTCGAAACCATGGTCTGCAACTTGGCGATTTTTTGCGAGTCAACCGGCTGGAGATAAAGCTTTGCGACCTGTTCGGCGCGGCCTTCCACCTCGTAGACGACTCCCTCGCCGCCACGGCCGATTTCCCGCCCCAGTCGAATCGGCGAGCCGGCGGAGGTGTAGACAAGCTCGTTCCTCATTGTGCACACTCGCAAAGGCGGGTAGCGAGAATCAGCGTCTTGTCGTCGTCGGTACGTTGGTTGACTCTCGCCGAGCCAAGAAAGTCGCGAAGGCAGGTAGCAAGCTGGATCGTATTCTCCGGCGAAGTCTTCCGAACGGGCGGAAAGATTCCGCGGAAGAAGGGCTCATGGGGCATGTTTTTCTGAAAGTCAAGGGCCAGCCGTTGCAAGCCGTCGGAAAACATCGCAAGCTCAACTACATTGCGGCGCACGCTCGTGAATCGCAGATTGGCGGCGAACCGATGATCGGTAGCGAAGAAGGTGGCGTTTTCATATTCACCGCGTTCCGGCCAGAAAACATGGCCGTAGCTCTGCTCTTCAGCATCGGAGACCACAATTGAGCCGTCTCCGATTTGAAAAAATACTGCATGGTCTTCTGCAATAAGAGCCGCGAGCAGGGTGCAAGCGTAATCGCGTGGCCGCAGACTCATGACCGAGGCCGTAGTGGAGATTTCCTCCTGGAAGGTCCTGATCCAACCTTCCACGGTCTTTTTGGTGATCCGGGTGAGCGGGCGTCTCGCCAGAAAGAATGTCGCAGAATCAGTGATGGATTGGCACGCGATGGCCGATCCCACATCTGCCTGCTTCGCGCTCCCGGCGCCGTCGGCGACTACAGCCAATAGCACGTCGCCGTCCGGTGAGCCGGGGAACACGATGCAAGCGCTGGAGTCCTGGCACACCCCTCCGGTGCGCTGGTGAGATGTGCCGATGACCGAAGCTGCGACGTGCCGCCAGCGATCAAGCCTCATAAGCTCTTGCGGTTCAAACGCTGGCCCAACCATCGGGCACGGTTGGGTTGGTTAGGGGAACCTGGTCGCCGACGCTGGAGCGGGATACGGCCTTCATGGAGTTCGAAAGCCATACGAACAGTTCGTTGAACCGTAGCTCCTTGAGCTGGATGGGTTCTCGAACCGAGATCTGGCTCAGAATATCCATCTTGGCCCCTTCGACGCCCACTGCAAAAAACGAGAATGTCTTGGCTGCTTCTCCGGACTTTATTTTTTCGGCTGCCGATTTCCAGGTGTCGGTTGGACCACCGTCGGTGATCAGAAAGATCCATGGCCGATAATAGGAGATGCCGTTATTGCGATAGACATTCTTGCGCTGATCGAGCAGGGAAAGCGCCTGTTCGATGGCGGCTCCCATGGGTGTCTCGCCGGAGGCCTTCAGCGTCGCGGGCTGAAAGAGATCGGCAGTCTGAAAATCGTTTTGGATTTGTACCGGCCCAAACGTGATGATGGCCACTTCAACACGCTTGGCGGCAAGGCTGTCAGAAGCTAGTTCTTCCCTGAACGCGGCGAGGCCGCGGTTAAGCTCAGTAATGGGCAGTCCCTTCATTGAGCCGGAGGTATCGAGCAGCAGAACACAAGGACATCTTGGTTCCGGGTTTTCAGCAAACTCAGTGGCGCCAAATGGGACCTGTTCGGCGATGGTAGACATCAGTCTCCTCCGTAAAAAAATTCTCTATTTACCAACTAGGTGCACGTTAAGATGCCAGGCAAAAGCAGAGTTGCTGCCCGTATTGAACTAAAAGCTTCTCTGAGGATGGACCAAATTTTATTGGGGAGGGAGCAACCATTTTGGGTGGACAATCAGCACAACGTAGCGGAGACAAAACCAAAACCGACTCACCGCAAAGTACGCTAAGGACGCAAAAGGAAAACCAACACCTTAACGACCAAGCTCACCGCAGAGGCCGCAGAGAGCGCAGAGCAGCAACCAAAACCTTTTCTTACCGCGGATCAACGCGGAGGAACGCGGATCAATACCTGCTTACCACTGATCTCCACTGACACCACTGATCTGAATACGGTTTGATAAATTCCTTCGCAGCTTGGCAAGAATTTGATTGTTAGCGTTGCAGAGGAAACGTAGAGGAAGAATTGATTTGGGCTAGTGATGAGAAAAATCGTGGCTCCAATAGCGTGAAAAATTTGCGAGAAAAAGCACGATTTTGAGGCACTGGCAATGTAGAGAAAACGCGAGATGAATCGAACTAGTGCTCTGACTGCGAGGAAAAATGATTCCGAGTGAAAGCAATAGCAGGGGCTAAAGCCTAATGTCACTTACTTTGCGTTCATTTATCGCGACTCTCATCAAAGACCAGTGTCGCCCCTCCGGGGCTCAGCTTCATTCTTTTACTTTTCCCAGGGTTCCGCTGCGCTTCACCCTGGGCTAACTTCTGGTCGCGCCTACGGCGCTTGGTGCATCGGTCTGCGACCCGCCTTCTCAAACCCTAAAAGTAAGTGACATTGGGCTAAAGCCAAATGATTTTGAATCTTTTTACGGCATGGCTAAAGCTCCTTCGGCAAAACCTCAGGACAAGCCATGCCCTGATACCTTCAGAGGCTAAAGCCGTTGAACTTTCCGCAAGCTCTAAGTCATGCCCTGTACTCTTCTTCACAAGCATTACACTTATCAGACGGTCAGAGAACTAGACCAATTACGTTATGTTTCAGACGTGGACCAATTTCGTGGGTGTCGTAAAATGGTCTGGACTATTTTACGGTGGTATCGATAATGGTCCAAATGCCAGAACGCCCAAGACTATACACGGCAATTTTGAAACATCACCTTGAGACCAATCGCCAAATGGCGTTTGTTTCGGGGCCTCGACAGGTCGGAAAAACTACGGTTTGCCGCTCGTTCTGTGACGCTTACCTCAACTGGGATAATACCGATCACCGGAGGCAAATCTTGCGAGGCCCGGCAGCGCTTGCCGATGCTTTTGAACTGAATCGTCTTCGCGCAGGCAGACGTGTAGCTGTGCTGGATGAATTGCACAAATACCCCAAATGGAAATCTCTCTTGAAGGGTTTTTTTGATACCTACGGGGATCAAGTCCATTTGATCGTCACGGGTAGCTCCCGGCTTGATGTATTCCGCCGAGGGAGCGACAGTCTTATGGGACGCTATTTGCTCTATCGCATGCACCCGTGGACTGTTGGAGAAAGTTTGCGCACCAAATTGCCAAGCAACGAGATTCAGCCTCCTGCCGAAATTCCGCCGGATGATTGGGATGCTCTGTGGGAGCACGGCGGCTTCCCGGAACCTTTTTTGCGCCGAGACAGCCGTTTCACTCGCCGCTGGCGCTCCTTACGCCAAGAGCAACTGTCACGAGAAGATCTGCGGGAAATAACTCACGTTAGAGACTTAGGGACAATCGAAACGCTCATGCAAATCCTTGCGGAGCGGAGTGCTCAGCAGTTGGTTTATTCCAGTTTGGCCCGAGAGGTTCAAGTTTCCGTGGACACGGTCAAGCACTGGGTCGATTTGCTGGCGCGACTCCACTACGGATTTCTGATCCGCCCCTGGTTTACGAATGTTACCAAATCGCTGCGCAAAGAACCTAAGTGGTTTCAGCGTGACTGGAGCGGCATGTCAGACGATGGGGCACGGGCGGAAACCTTTGTAGCCTGTCACTTGCTCAAGGCAGTCGAGGGATGGACTGACCTCGGATTTGGCGACTTCGAATTGCGCTATTTGCGGGATAAGCAGAAGCGTGAAGTCGATTTTCTTGTAGTCCGTAATCGTAAACCCTGGTTTCTCGCGGAAGTTAAAATGACGGACACCAAGCTTTCTCCGTCACTGGCGCATTTTCAAATGCAAATTAAGGCCCCTCACGCTTTGCAGATTGTAATGAACCTTGCCTATGAAGATGCGGATTGCTTTCGCTTACAGCAACCAATAATAGTTCCTGCTAAGACATTTCTAAGTCAATTGCTGTAACGTGACAGCCAGTCCCAGTGCCCACCGCGCAAAGAACGGTGGGCTGCCGGGAGTGTGGGCAATAAAATCCTGATTCGTTATCGTTGACCCTTTTTTCGCTTGATGTAGGCAAGCGCCGCGTCCATCCGTTCTTTCGAATAAGCGCGCATTTCGCCTACAGTGGCAAAGTTCCTGGTCAAAGGCTACCGAAGAGATCGGGGATTTCCTCAATCGACGAGGCATCGCAGTTCGCGCCGGACACCATTGCGCCCAGCCAATCCACCGCCGCTTCGGCATTGAAAGCAGCCTGCGTGCTTCGCTCGCGCTCTATAACAACTTCGAAGACCTCGATGCGCTTATCGCCGCCCTATGGGATCTGAAACAGGGCCGCAACCCTGGAGTCAGCCCGTAGCCAAAAGTTCCCCTTTTCCGGCATTATCCAACGCCCGGTTTTCGACGGTCTTCACCTTGGGGAACCAGGACCGGATTTGCGGAAGAGCGGTCCGTGCCGCCATTTCACCGGTTTTAATCAACTCTGGGGCGCGGGCAAAATCATCATAGCTGAACCCGCCGATTGCAGGCTCCAGCACCACGTCGGCGGCCGACATCCAAACGCTGCATGCGTTGTCCTGCGCAATAGAGAAGCATTGCCCAATCACGTCAAAAACATGCCGAGGCCCATCTTTTTTGACCCACGATGCACTCAGGGTTACGCCGATCACGTGGGTTGCGCCCATAGCTCGCAGGGGGACGGTAGGCACTGAGTGGGCCAGCAATCCATCCACCAGTAAGCGCCCATTGATGTTGACAGGATGAAACATTCCCGGATACGCGCAACTGGCGCGCACTGGATTAATCAGTTCACCACTGGTAAAGACGGCTGGCTCGCCAGTCACTATGTCGGTCGCAGCCACAGCCAGCGGAATGCGTAACTCCTCAAAGGTCTTGCAGCGAAGAACTTTTCGCAGAAACACGCCCAACTTGTCATTGTTAAAAATTCCGAAACGGGAAAAGCTCCAGCGGGAGAAATCTTTGAACCGAACCAGGGCCGCAATTTCTTCCAGTTCTTTGGCGGAAATGCCGCTCGCATAGGCAGCGCCAACCACCGATCCGACACTGGTGCCGGCGATGAAATCGATTTGAATGTTCTCTTCTTCGAGGACTTTCAGCACGCCAATATGGGCCAGTCCACGGGCGAAGCCCCCACCCAAAGCCAGCCCGACTCGCGCCTTGATAGGATTTGCTTTGCCGTCCACTCTTTCGGTACGCCGTCTGAGTTCGCGTCGAAAAGCTTGTATTGAGAGTGCGATCCTGTTCAGCGGATTTTTCACACTGAGCTCCAATGCAGAGGCAGCTACTTACACCTGCTACTCACGTTAGATGCCATAAGCGGCACAAAGGAAAACCATATTAGAAGACGCTATTGATAGCGATTTCCCTTTGCCTCGAACCCGTCTGGTTTGCGTCCTGGCGCTTTTTCGGGTGAAATGAACATCCAATGCTACGTGAATTCTCGGCTGGCGCCCTGGTGCTGCGCCACATGAAAAATCAATGGTGGCTGGCGGTAATTGAGCCTGGCAGCCATGGGGAACCGGAAGATCGCAAGGATGTGGTTGCTTTGCCCAAAGGCAACGTCGATGCCGGCGAAAAGCCCATGCAGACTGCGGTGCGGGAAATCCTGGAGGAGACTGGACTCCATGCCAAGCCCATTGCAAAACTGGCGGATATCCGCTACGTGTATGTTCGCAAATGGGCTGACGGCCAGAAAATCTTCAAGATTGTCAGCTTCTATTTGATGAAATATCAATCCGGACGAATCGGCGAGATCACCGAAGAAATGAAACATGAAGTTCGCAGGGCCTATTGGTTGCCACTCGAAGAAGCAGAATCCAAACTGAGCTATCGCGGAGAAAAACAGATGGCGGCCAAAGCCTGGGAGTACGTGCAATCGCATCCGGAAGAGCTGGGCTGAACCGGCTAATGCCAGAGCATAAATACGCCAGAGTCGAGCGGGAACGCAGGTTTCTTCTGCAGCGGGAAACAAAGCTGATTCTGTCGTGGAAAAATTACGAGTCTCTGCTGGATCTTGGTCCTATTAGGCCAATGTTTTCAATAGCTTAAAATGGAACTAAAGTTGCGTAATACTTAATATCCCTGCCCACCAAAACGCGGAGGTCGCATAGTGGGCAATCGAAAAGAAAGCAAGGTTTATGACATCGAGACATTCCGTAAAAAGGAACAGCCACCACCAACACAGGTCTCAGGAGAAACCGCGAACGTTTCAGGCATATACCGGCTCGAACATTCGAAGCATCCAGTGGCCAGGGAACTTGTACTTCTGAAGGGATCGACGCTTCCGTCGTGCCCGGCCTGCAGTGAGCCCATTACTTTTATTCTGGTCAAACAGGCCGATCAGATTGCCGACGATCCTGATTTTGCGTAGCTGTCAACCCAACCATTTCAACGCCATTTTGAAACACGCTCTAAAGATTTTGCTGCTTGTCCCATGCCGGTTTTTCCAAGTTGCGGCTTTTCCGTCGTGTTGGTACCATCCCTCCAGAAACCGTCAGTCTCATGCCGAACCGCTGTTTGTCGATACGCCCTGTCCGGTTACCCATCCGGGTGATATTGCTCTTCATCTTCTTTCAACAAGCTCTTTCTGCTCAAAATGCCGGACCAATCTCGCCAGGAGTCGTCGTAGAACACGTAGCGAAATATTCTGAAGGCGAAAAAGCCGGTGTGCGGGAAGGCGACATTCTGCGTGTCTGGAACTATGGCCGCTTTGAAGAGGAAATCAAGTCACCAGTTGTCCTTTACGATCTCGAGGCAGATCAGAAGTCCCACGGACCCATAAGGGTTCGGGGACTCCACAACGGAGAAGAACGCACATGGACTCTGGGTGCCGGTAGTTGGGGAATTCGAGGACGGCCTGGCTTTACTGAAGAATTGCTGCTTATCTATCGCCAGGCTCAAGCCCTGTCGAAGGCAGGCAAGCCGTTGGAGGCTGCAGCACAGTTCAGGCAGGCGGCGTCGCGGATTTCCAGCACGCAGCCTCAATTTGCCTGGGTAGGTCAGTGGCTCGTCTTACAATCTGGCGACATGCTGGCTGCTGCTGAGAAACTGGAGGAAGCGAATGACGCTTATGAAGAGGTCTTCCGGCCAACCGAAGTCTCGGCGAGTGGAACGAATTACTTACTGTGGCACTGGGCTAACAGAATTCACGATCAGACCGGGCCTGGTGAGGAGATTGAGCGAGCACGCAGCTTCAATCTTATGGGTTTGGCCGCGAGAGCACGCGGTGATCGCTCCCAGGCGGAAGAATATTACCTATGCGCCTTAGGTATCGAAGAACAGAAGTCTCCTGATGGGCTTGACTTGGCCGACACCCTTAATAATCTTGGCGTCCTTGCCGAAATTGTTGGCAATCACGCCAAGGCAGAGGAGTACCACCGCCGCGCGTTGGTGATCGAGCAAAAGCTCATTCCCAACAGTCTCGATGTCGCGGCCGCGCTGAGTTGTCTTGGTCTCATTATGAACGCGCGCGGCGACCGGCAGCAGGCGGACGAGTATTTCCGCCAAGCCCTGGAGATTGAACAAAGACTTGCTCCCAACGGCCTCGACATCACAGTTGAAGCCTTCAGCACTCTTGGGCCTCACGCGCGCCTCCGCGATGACAATGAAGCTGCGAAGCAGTATCTCCTGCAGGCAATCGCCATACAGGAACGACTCGACCCTGAAAGCCTTGCGATGGCGAACAACTTTGCAACCTTGGGTCTGGTAGCCATTGAACTCGGCAATCTGATCGAGGCGGAGCAATATCATCGGCAAGCCCTGGCCATCCGCCAGAAGAGGGCCAGCGGAGGTTTGGGGGTCGCCAAAAGCCTGAGCAGCCTGGGTTTGATCGCCCGCGGCCGGGGTGAGTTTCGCCAAGCAGAACAATATCTTCGGCAGGCACTCGCCATTGAAAAACAGGGATTTGGAACAGACTCTTTCCTGGGCACGATCCTCACCAATTTGGGCGTTGTCCTTATGGATCGTAATGACCTGGAAGAGGCGGAAAAGTGCCTCTCTGAAGCTTTAAAGATTCAGGAGAAAGAGGAACCCGGCGGTCGCGATGTCGCCGCGCGCTTCAATAATCTTGGCACGGTGGCGCTTGACGCTGGAGACCCGGTCAAGGCCCAGAAATATCAGATGAAAGCCCTCGAAATCCAGCAGAAGCTTGCTCCCGATAGCCTCGACACCGCCTGGAGCTTCAACAATTTGGGCAATGTACTGATGGTCCAAAATGATCTGGCCGGGGCTGAGCACTATTATCGAGAGGCCTTGAGGGTGCGGGAGCGCCTTGCTCCCGGCAGCGTCTTCGTGGCGCAAACTCTGAATCATCTTGCTTCTGTACTTTACCGGAAAGACAAATCCAGCGAGGCGCAAGAAGACTACCAACAGGCTCTGGCCATCCAAGAAAAGATGGCGCCCGGAAGCATGGGTGAGGCGGAGGCGTTGGCCGGATTGGCATCGATCATGCGCGATCGCGGGCAGGTGGATCAGGCCACTCAACTTTTTGAGCGGGCTCTGGCTTCTCTCGAATCCCAGACGGAGCACTTAGGTGGCTCAGCCGAAATTCGCTCCAGCTTTCGCGCCAATGCTCTCACGTTTTACAGCGACTATATCCGGTTTTTGATTGAGCAAAAGCAGCCGGAGCAAGCTCTTAATGTGCTGGAGCGTTCCCGCGCCCGTGTTCTGCTGGAGACTCTCGCTGCTGCCCAGGTGGACATCCGTCAAGGCGTCACTCCGTCGCTGCTTCAGAAAGAGCGAACGCTGCAGGTTGAGATCGAGTCCAGGACTAATGCCCGTGTCCAGATACTTGCCGGAAATCATAGGGAAGAGCAGGCGCAAGCCATCGAGAAAGAGATCAAAGAGCTTCTCCGTCAATACCAAGGCGTCGAGGATGAAATTCGAGTGAGCAGCCCGGCTTATGCGGCGCTCACCCATCCCAAGCCGCTCATCGCTACGGAGATTCAGCAGCAGGTGCTTGAGCCGGGCACGTTGCTTTTGGAATACATCTTGGGTGAAGAGCGTAGCTACGTCTTTGCCGTGACTTCAACGTCTGTCGCTGCCTTTGAGCTGCCGAAAAAAGCTGATATCGAGACGGTTGCCCGGCAGGTCTACGAGATGCTTTCAGCCCGCAGCCATGCGTCGCAAACAGAAAGCGCGGTGCAGCGGACACTCCGGGTGCAAGATGCCGACTCTCGATATCCAGAAGTTGCAGCCAAGCTGAGTCGCATGATCCTCGGACCAGTCGCATCGCTCCTCGAAGGGCAACGTCTCCTGATCGTGCGCGATGGGATCCTTGAATATGTGCCCTTTGCTGCGCTGCCCTCTCCGGTACAGAATGCGGAGTCAAAGCCGCTGATCGTCGATCATGACATCGTGAATCTTCCTTCTGCATCGGTATTCCAGGTGTTGCGCCAACAAGAAGCAGGACGCAGAAAAGCAGACAAAGCCATTGCCATCCTGGCCGATCCGGTCTTCCAGGCAAACGATACCCGGGTTAAAGGACCAGGAACTAAAGATCTGAGAGCAAAGCTGGCCGCAGCCGATCGAACAGCGGACTCCGACCTTCTCCGTTCCGCCACCGAGGTCGGCGCGCTCGATGGACGGCTAAACTTTCCACGGCTGCTTTTTTCGCGCAAAGAAGCCGATGCGATCCTGAGGATAGCGCCGCCTAAACAGGCCTTGAATGCGCTCGACTTCAATGCGAGCCTGGCGACCGCCGTGGGTCCAAAACTTTCGCACTACCGAATCGTCCACTTTGCAACCCATGGACTTATCAACAGTCTCCACCCGGAACTCTCAGGACTGGTTCTGTCTCTGGTCGACAAGCAAGGCCGTTCGCGTCCCGGTTTTCTTTCTCTGGAAGCCATCTACAACATGACGCTTCCTGTCGACCTGGTCGTGCTGAGCGCATGTGAAACAGGGCTGGGCAAACAGATCCAGGGCGAGGGCCTTCTGGGAATCACGCGCGGCTTCATGTATGCAGGCGCATCCAGGGTAGTGGCAAGCCTCTGGAATGTGAACGACGCCGCAACCGCCCAGCTTATGTCAAAGTTCTACAACGGAATCTTCAAGGAAAAACTGCAACCAG
>DASZFK010000815.1:0-18524 GCA_035939855.1 Candidatus Angelobacter sp. | reverse complement strand
CGTGGCGCTCAGGAATTCGAAAAACGGCGGCAGCAACGGGAAACCCATTCCTTGCAACGACGAGCGGCTACCTTGGGCTTCTGTTTGGTACCAGCCCAAAGCTAAAACTAACTGACTTACGAAAGCAGTTTCTGGAGAGCCTTCAGCATTCAGCCCGCTCGGCTTATTAGGCTAAAGACGACAAAGCGTCTTGGGCATGGTTGCAGTTCCCATCCTTCGCAAAGAACGCGAAGCATGGGGTACGCGCATATTGGATGTTCGAAGCTACAAAGAGATAAATCAGGAACCAAGCCAGCCTTGACGGTGTCTGTTGCAGAATGCAGACGAGTGCTGCTGCGTGAACGCAACCGAAAATAGCAGAGGGTTAACGTCCCGATCGACCGCTGAATGGATACCGGCTTGGGCTGGCTTGTTCATCGCGGCCGGCCTGGCATGGTGGGCTTGTCCTGCACCCCCACACCACCTTCTAACGTGGGATGGACTGCTGCTCTCTACCCTCGGCTATGTGCTGCTCGTCCTGGCAGCCTGCGCCTCCGTCCTGTGGATCGGGTTTGCTCTTGTCCCCCGCAGAACTCTATTCAGTAGCGGCGAGATAACGGTGCGACTTACGGCAGGTGTCGCGTGGCTTGCGCCGCTCGCCGTCTTTGGCTTTCTGAGGTCGGCGTGGGTGCTTGGACTCGTAGTTGTGATGGCGGCAACGGTGACCCGGGCCTTCCGCCTCTTTGGCGCTGCGGAAAGTGAAGGTTTCTTACTTCTGACGCCTGCGGTCGCCGTCGAATCCCTTCCCAACGGGATGTTCCAAAGCACGCATTCACCATCGTCATTCCGGCCCCTGCTTCGCCCTTTCCTAATCGCGATCTGCCTTCAGGTTGGAGTGGTGATCGCCGTTGCCGGATATAAACTTCCGGCTGCTGCAGTGTTAGGCCTGAGCACGGTCCTGATAGCGTGGTCTCTTCCCCCGCCCGCTCCTCGCTCCAGCTCAACCAAGAAGCGTGTATCGTTTCTTTGGCTGGGGTTAGCGCTTGCGCTCATACTCACGGCGGTTGGCCTTACGCCCTTTTTGGAAGGGCTTCTGGGAGATGCCGCCAGAGGAGGGTCGCTGTTTCGCGCCCTGATTCATGAGATTTTTGGGGGCAAAGTAGAGCAATCTTCTTCACCTGCTCAACCAGCCGAGGTAAAAGACAACAACACTACGGGAGTCCACAAAGGCGTAATTCTATGGCCGGATGAACCTCGGGCGATCTTGCTTGCGCCTCCTCCGCCTGAAATGCCAGCGGCCTTTGTTGTGCCCAGCCAGGACAACCCCTGGAGTATTCCTTTTCATGGAGTGTATTGGTTCTTTAAATTCCCGGATACTCGCCCGCCCGAGCATTCCTACAAAGCCAAGGGAAGCCCGGAAAAGATGGGCCTGCATTCCTCCGATCCATATCCTTTGCAGATGGAAGCCCATCAAGACCTTTCCTCACTGGTCGATCTGAATTGCTGCCGCAGAATTCAAGTCGCGATCCACAACGCCGATCGGCATCCAGGGACGGTCTCATTGGAATTGCAGCTTAGGAACCGGCGCCAGCCGGGCAAGGCGCGCGCTTCTTTGGGACGAGTCACGGTTACATCGAAGCTGCCCAACGAGACCGATGACAATGCTGAGCCCGTAGAAGAGATACTCAGCTTCGACGTTCCGCCAACGGCTGCGATTCGTCAATTCGATGAGATAACAATCCTGTTCCGGCTGCATCCCGGACGGGCCGGCGCCAGCGCCCGGATCGCCATCGACCGCTTTATGTTCTTGCCACGGAGTCGCTAAATCTGCGGGTTGATTTTGACCATGGAGGGTTCTGTATACTCATCTAGGCCACTAACTTAACTATGCCTGATGAGATCACCGAGAAAGTGCTCGATTTGATCGCCTCCACCAAGCGACTGCCGCGCGAGCAGGTGTCAGTCAACAGTTCTTTTGAAGAACTGGGGTTGGACTCGCTCGATGCCATTAACCTGATCTACGAGGTTGAGACTGAATTCGATGTTTCAGTTTCCAACGAGCTTGCGAACTCTATTACCAGCGTGCCCGTTCTGGTGGAGAAGCTGAAAGAGCTCCTGGCGGAATCCTCTTCTTCTCCGCAAGGCGCGCCGGAATAATGCCGCACTTTCCAGCGCGAGTTGTGATTACCGGCATGGGTGTAATCTGCTCCCTGGGCGCCAACGTCGCGGACACCTGGTCTTCCCTTGTTCAAGGCAAGCCGGGCATCGCTCCTATCCAGTTGCTGGATGCTTCAAAGCTGCGTTTCCAGAATGCAGCCGAGGTGCGAGGCTTCGTTCCTGAACAGCATTTCACGCCAGACAAGCTTGACCTGCTCGATCGTTTTGCCCAATTCGCCGTGGTTGCCGGGCGCCAGGCAATAGCTGACTCGGGCCTAAATATTACTCCCGAACTTGCCGGGAAGATTGCAATCGTAACCGGCTCGTGCATCGGTGGGCAGGCCACCTCCGATGCCGGCTTCGTAGGCCTCTACCAGAAGAACATCAACCGGGTTCATCCTCTGACGATTCCTAAAACCATGGCCAACGCCGGAGCGAGCCATATCTCAATGGAGTTTGGAATCACCGGCCCTGCTTACACCATCTCGACTGCCTGTTCTTCCTCTAACCATGCTATGGGCCAGGCTTTCTGGATGGTCCGCAGCGGCCAGGTGCAAGCAGCGATTACCGGAGGCAGTGAAACTCCGTTTAGTTTTGGACTCTTGAAAGCCTGGGAGGCAATGAGAGTGGTATCGTCTGACACCTGCCGGCCGTTCTCGAAAGACCGCAAAGGATTGATCCTCGGCGAAGGAGCAGCCATGCTGGTGATCGAGTCCATGGAGAGTGCAATAGCACGCGGAGCCAAAATCTACGGGGAGATCGTTGGCTTCGGAATGTCTTCAGACGCTGGACATATCACCTCGCCCACCTTCGCAGGTCCGGCAGCCGCCATGAGGGCAGCCTTGTCGGACGCGCAACTCGTCCCCGAGCAGATCGGCTATATCAACGCCCACGGCACCGGCACGGCCGGCAATGACCAGACCGAGACACGCGCCATCCGCGAAGTTTTTGGCTCCCACGCAGCCCGGCTGGCGGTGAGTTCGACCAAGTCAATGCATGGTCATGCCTTGGGGGCCGCGGGAGGACTTGAAGCGGTAGCCACCGTCATGACGCTGCGCGAAGGCATAATTCCACCCACTGCAAATTTCACCACACCCGATCCCGAATGCGATCTGGATATCGTACCCAACCAGTCTCGACCAGCCGCAGTTGAATTCGCACTGTCGAATTCTTTCGCTTTCGGTGGACTGAATGCGGTTTTGGCTTTTAGAAAATCTCCCCTATTTTGAGAGCGAAATAGCATTGTCGTCTGAGATCTTTCCATCTCAAGTATTCGCAACTGCGGTTGCCGAGGACAATTGCTTTAAAGATTCGGAGTAGGGAGACGTGGCTATGCCGCGTTCGGTGATGATGGCGGTCACATATTTGCTGGGGGTCACATCGAAAGCTGGGTTTTCAACCAATACACCGTTGGGAGCAATTTGCCTGCCTGCGTGGTGGGTTACCTCGTTGGGGGACCTCTGCTCGATGGGAATCTGCTCACCGGTGGGCGTGCCCATGTCGACGGTCGACCACGGCGCAGCCACGTAAAACGGAATACCATGCTCCCTGGCCAAGACGGCGACAGTATAGGTCCCAATCTTGTTGGCCACATCGCCATTGGCAGCGATGCGGTCCGCGCCGACTACCACGGCATCGACTCTGCCTTGCTTCATCATGGCGCCCGCCATATTGTCGGCGATGAGCGTAGTCTGAATGCCATCTTTGGTAAGCTCCCAGGCAGTCAGCCGCGACCCTTGCAAAAAAGGCCGGGTTTCATCGGCAAATACATGGAGCTTTTTGCCGGAAGCAATGGCAGCGCGAATCACTCCCAGGGCGGTGCCGTAGCCACAAGTGGCAAGGGCGCCGGCATTGCAATGGGTGAGCACGCCGCCGGAGGAAGGCATGAGCGTTGCTCCATGGCGGCCCATTGCTTCATTGGCCGCGATGTCTTCCAGGTACATCCGCTGGGCCTCTCGCGCCAACTCATTCTTGATTTGTTCGATGGAACAGCCCGCCAATGACTCGAATTTCGTGGTCATACGTCGGATTGCCCAGAAAAGATTCACAGCGGTGGGGCGGGTCTTGCCAATCGTGGCGCAGATATTGTCAAACTCAGCCCGCAGCGCAGGAACGTTTTGGGCTTGAGACTGCTTTACTCCCAGGGCGATGCCCATAGCCGCAGCCACGCCAATTGCTGGAGCGCCACGAACAACCATGTCGCGGATGGCAGATGCGACCTCGTGGTAATTGCGGCAGGTGACATAAATCTCGTCGAGAGGGAGCCTGGTCTGGTCGATAAACCTGACGCCTTCATCGGTCCATTCAAGAGTTTTGATCATTGGGTAAGTAGGTCATTTGGTAATTGGGTAATTGGAGAACGATCTGGAACAATAAGAAATCCTGTGATCGTAGGAAGAGAACGAGACACAAGGTCCCTCCAGATCTCCGCTTCGCGGACACCTGTCGGGATGACGGCATTATTGATATACCGTTTCATCGTTTGTTGCTTTCTTTCAGCTTCAAATGGGCGACTTTTATTTCGCTGGATTTGAAGATCGAGATAAACGGCGCAGGAGCTGAAGCCTGCTCCACTGCCGGACGTCCTCCTGCCTCTTCGCGTTCGACCAGGCACGCCGAACCAACGACTGTGAATCCGAATTCGCGCGCTGCCTGGATGGCCTGGATGGTAGAGCTTCCGGTAGTGCAAACGTCATCGACGATCACCACGGGCGCTCCCTTTTCCTGAAAACCTTCGATCCTTTGGCCCATACCGTGGGCCTTTTCAGCCTTCCGCACGAGAAACCCATGAATGGGCTTCCTGGCCGGCGAGCTAAGTACTGCCACTGCAGTGACGATCGGGTCGGCTCCCAACGTCAAACCGCCGATGGCCTGAGGCTGCCATTTTTCCTTTTCTATGAGGTCAAGAAAAACGCGGCCCGTAAGCTCAGCCCCCAGCGCATGCAGCGTAGTGGTGCGGCAATCAATGTAATAGTCGCTTTGCAACCCGGAAGAGAGCTTAAAGCTGCCCAGGCGAAAAGACTGCGTTGCAATCAGGTCGAGAAGCTGTTCACGGATGGAAGGCATGAGAGTCAACATTTAAAATATCAGATTCTCATTCTCCCATTTAAGACGGACCTACGAAGCTGGTCGCGAACGTGACGGAAAAGTATGATTCTGCCCCTTAGAAATTCTTTTGGAGCGCGCGCTAAATCGCTGTTTCTTGGCTTCCAAGCGTGAATGTGTTGATGACTCGGAAAGATTGGAATCCAGCGCAGCAAGTCCTCCCACGGCTACAGGTTTACGATGAGGAAATTCTGCCAGCAAAGTGAGAGTGCCTCCCATGGCTTCAATGTAGCTGCGCAGCGTGGAAATCAAAAGGTCGCTGCGTTGCTCCAGCCTAGATACTTGGTCTTGGCCAATTCTCAGCGTCTCCGCAATGCGTTCCTGCGTTAGTTTGTGGGCACGCCGCAAATCACGAAGTGACATCTCTTCCGCGATAAGCTGGGCGGCACGGTGTTCGATCTTCTTGCGACGCGCAGGGCTCACTTCCTGCATCATCTGCTCCAATGTTCTAGTCAGCGTCATTTGTTTCCCTTTTCCTGATGTCTCTTCTTTTCTCCCTCAAGCTTTACCCAAGCTAGATGGCTATCAAGGCGGGCATCGGCCTTCTCAATCAATTGACGGTAAAATCGAGCTTGGCTTGTGCCTGACTTGTCTCCGCATACCAAAAGGATCGCTTTTCGATCGGGATCAAATGCAAAGGCTACTCTCCATACGCCACCATCAGCGTCGAATCTGAGCTCCTTCATGTTGGCGTGACGGGAGCCGTTAAGTGTATCGGCGCGCGGCCGGCCGAGTTGCGGCCCAAGTTCTTTTAACAGCCGGGAACAAACTAAGATTTCATCTTGCACAGCGTTGGATAACAATCGAAAATCAGCCACAAACTGGTGATGAAATAGCACCTCCCAAGCCATGGGGAACGATTATGTCTTAAAGTGCATTATGCTGTCAAATACATAATTGCCGAGAATGACCCCATTTTTGTGATATCGGCCAGGTGTTTTGCGAGGAAGGACCCCAGGTTTTCTAGCTTGCGGAAGGGATCAGTCGACATTGGCAGGGCCGATCCGCTTTGCGGGTGATTTTCGATTGTTCTGGCAAGGAGGTTCCAGGAATTACATGTACATCGGCGTCCGTTTGGGCGAATGCCGGAAAGCCAAGCACACAAAACAGGAGCAACTCGCCTAGGTGTAGACTGGAACTTCGGTTGGGAGACATCTCCCCGGTTCATACCATTGAGCTGTTCGGGTTGCAAATTGCAAACCCGAATCCACAAAGGGTAGGTCTATCAGGGAACAATAACTCTCGATTTCCATCAGCTCTGCTTTTCAGCAAACCTCTTTTCCTCTAATCCACTCTTACTAAACACATCTAGATGTCTAGAGAGAGCCAGAGGTATCGACCATGATCAAATCCAGAGTTGCTTTACTCATTCTTTGTCTGGGCAGCATTGCCTGGGCGCAAACCGCCACAAATACAGAACAGGCGAAAACAGATGAAAACGCAAACGTAAACGTCTCTGAACTCCAAAGATCGGCGGACGTAATCAAGGATATGACGGCTTTAGCTCCCGATAAGGGTGTTCCTAAGGAAGTCCTGAGTGGGGCCAAATGCGTGGCTGTAATTCCCAAGCTGGTCAAGGGCGCATTTATGATCGGCGGCGAGCATGGCAAGGGCGTTGCTACGTGCCGTACATCTTCCGGATGGAGCGCGCCGGCGCCATTCGAGCTTTCCGGCATCAGCTTCGGGCCGCAAATCGGTGGCAAGAGTTCCGACATTGTCATGTTCATCATGAACGATGAAGGCGCGAAGGGCCTGATGGCAGGACACATTAAAGTGGGCGCCGACGTTTCCGCAGTGGCCGGGCCGGTTGGACGGACAGCTTCTGCTGACGCAGGATGGAAGGCCGGCATTTTGACCTATTCCAGCGGCAAAGGCGTGTTTATTGGCGCATCGCTGAATGGAGCCGAAATTCATCAGGACAACAAGAGAACCGAAGATTGGTACGGCAGCAAGGTCTCTTTCAAAGACATTCTGATGGGCGAAGCACCCGTGCCGAATGCAGCAGCCAGAGCGTTCGTGAACGCCGTTCAGAATGCGAAACTGAGCGCACAGGGAAGCTAAAACAGAAACTTGGTCACGCGAGGCTGAGGTTGCGGATATTAGATCCTTTCCGCAACTGAATTGTCTAAGTATTCATGGGCACGAGTTTTGCTCGTGCCCGGACAATTCTTCCTCATTCGAGAGAACTATTCCATGATGAATTATTTCGACTTTGGATGTCCGTTTCTGGGAAACTTTTCAGCCTCTCGCGCCTTCTCCTCGGCTTCCAACATTGCGGCATGAATATCTCTAGCCGCCTTCATGCCTGACTCGTACGCGCCGGGATAAGAACCGTTATAGATTGCGCGGGCGGTCCCTTCGCCGGCAAAAAACAGCCGCCTGTTTCCGTCAGCGTTCTCCACTGGTTCCGCCAGCACCTCGCGCTGGTACCAGCTTCCAGGCTCCGCCACCGAATAAGCGCCGAAAGAGGTTGAATCGAGGCTCCAGCGTGTTATTTGGATTTCCCCTTCCTGAATGTCCTCGTCGATTCTTTTTTCACCCGACATGTTGGAGAGAGCAGACTTGGTGATGGCAACGGAAAAATCGTCGCATTGCGAGTTGCTTTTGCCGGAACCGCGCTCGATGTTTTCGCACCGCTTCTCCAGCGCCTTTGCCCAGTCTCCGCCAAAGAAGCCGATGGCGATGTCCTTGTTGAGCGGCTTGATGACGAAAGCCATTACCACGCGCCTTCCACCCACGAGCGGAAGGCCCTGATTTTTCGCGAAATCCAATGCTTCCCCGGAGAGGTCCCCTTCATAGAGTATCCATGAATTCATCCGCTCCTTCGGAAAAATATCTTTATTCAGGGGAACGATTACCTTCTGCATGTTGCCCATCTGCATACGATCGATGGCTTCGAGTTTCTCTTTCGGCAGTTCCGGGTTGAACGCAATCTTTTTCTTCTTCAGCACTCCAACGGATACGGTAACCAGGGCGTTGGAGCCCTCGAAGATTCTGTCCCCGGCAGTCACCCTCACGCCGGTCCCGGAGTAATCGACCTCGGTCACCGGCGAGTTTCGGCAGACGGGCAAACCGTCTCCAAGCCGCTCGACGAACCCGCCCATTCCTTTATCGACAAGGTCATCTTCTCCGGCTTCGAAATGTGCGCCGTCAACGGCCGAGGTCCTGCTCAGTTCAGCAGCGCTTTCAAGCGGACCGGCATTCGCGATCAGCAAAGGAATGATGTCTTTGAACTCCTTGTTATGAGGTACGTAGCGCTCCGCCACATCGCTCGTAACGCGCAAATCTTTCTCCGCCAATGCGCAAAATTGCTCGGGAGAGCGAACGGGCCCACGGCAAAGATTGCCTGGATAAGGGATCTTGCCGGGCGGAATTCTGCGCTTCAGATCGAGGCAAATCTCTTTTCGCGGCACGCGATTTTTGTATTGATGACATGCAGATTCAGCCAGTGCGTGCTGGTCCTCAATGGATTTGGCAGCCAGTTCCACCGCATGTTCGTATTCTTTCAGGGCAGCGTCGAAGACTTTTTTCTGCTGCTCACCGGCTCTCTTGCCGTTGACAAAGTAAGGAAGATCGAGTTCGGTGCGCTGCCGCTTGAAACCCAGGAGGTCAACCATTGGAGTAAGTGGATTGGTGGGAATGCCGTGCAGCCACGCGCCTCCATAATCGATGGGAACCTTGTCATTGCCGATATAACCGACATAGGCGCGGCCACCTATTCGATTATTCGCTTCCAAGATAAGGACCGAGCGATTCAAGTGCTGTAATTCTTTGGCCGCAGTGAGTCCCGCAATTCCCGCCCCAACGATGATTACGTCGAATCGATGGGCCGGCGATTTTCCGTTGGGCGTGCAGTATTGCTCGTCCAACTGCTGAGGCATGGTCATCGACGCGGCCCGTTGCGGGTACATCGTCATCACGACCAGCGCCAATACCACGTTGAGAAGAGAGAAACCCCGCAATCGCAGTTTGAGGCCAGCCAATCTCACAATCCTCTTCAGCATGAGAAATATCCTTGGACTCGGAAAATAGGGTTTGAATTGTATCCCATGCTATGAACGCCACGAATGCCGGCTTGAGCGTGAAGCCGGAAAGTCCTGGACATCCAGAAAATAAAATGGAACGATTGGTTCATTCCAGCGCAATAAAAGAATAGGCCACCCTGATGAAACCTATGACCCGAATGGCAAGGAGATTTTCATGTATAGCAGCGTCACCTTTCTTGTACTCGTCCTATGCCAGACTTTGGTGCCCGTAAGCCAATCGCATGCCCCCAAGACTGAGGCACAACCAAACGGTGTTGGCCTGCCCAAACCGGCCATGGACTTGACTACGGGGACATGGAAATACAAGGAAACCTACGGGATGTCTAGCGGCACGGAGCATTCAACTTTTTCCACAACCACCAAAGATGATGGCGGGGTGTGGACAGTAACAAGTCATTGGGAAACCTCCGCTGGTCCAGTCACGGACATCTCGACCCTCGACAAAGGCACACTGGCGCTGCGCAAGGAGTCGTTCAAGCACTTTGCTAAGCAAGGCCAACCCTGGAAACCGGTGGAGATCAACCTCGATTACACCGCCAACAAAGTCACCGGCACCATGAAGTACGAAAGTGGCCAGGTCAAGCCGGTTGCAGTCGATGTGGGTGGGCCGCTCTTTGCCGATGCCCCCGGCTGGATAGGAAGCCTGGCGCTGGCTGACGGATACTCGACTACTTTCCGGACCTGGGATTTCGAGCAATTCGACAAACTCAATCAAAAGCTGCTGCAATTGAAGGTCGTGGGCACGGAGCGAGTAACCGTGCCTGCGGGAACGTTCGATTCCTATAAGGTCGAGGTGACGTCAGATGATAGCCGCTCCTACAAACAAACCGTATGGATTGCCAAAGGCTCACGCACGCCGGTAAAAGCCTATACAGTCGAAGCCGTAGGACGCGGCAGTATCTCGACGACTGCGGAGCTGGTTCCGTAACATGCTTTAAATTTCCTCCCATTCCTCCCATCCTCACCAAACCCGCGTCAATCAAGGGGATTTCGTGGTGAGGAATTAGGGAGGATTTCCAATTCCTCCCCTAATCCGCACCAACAGCACGGATTCCTGTTTCTGTATGAGCGCCAATTCCGGCCGGCGGTAACGGTATTCCTGGTTCGCCTTGCTCTGAAGTCTCGGGTCCATGACCAGCGGTGAGCTGGGGCAGGTAACGTTCCCAGGCGTCGTGAAGCTCCTTGAACAGGTAGCCCATAACGTCGATGCCTGAACTAGCGTGCAGGCGGCGGGTCAAAATACCGAAGGGACGCAGATGGCTGGCGAGACGGCGGCCGGACTTGCTGCTCCAGGCGCTCCAAGGGCGATGGTCGAGGGCGCGAAGCCCGGAAAGCAGAGTCGCGGAAGATCGCGTGAACGTCGAAGAGCATTTGAAGTTCCGGGCTGGCTTCAGCGAGATCGAAGACGGCAACCAAGGCGGCGCGGATTTTGGCAGGCCAACCTCCGCCGGCTACGCCGGCAATATGGATAAGAGGTTCAGCACACTTGATCTGCCCGAGTGCAAGCGTAGGGGGAAGATCGGGCGGGAAGCTCTTCGCGGCCTGGCTGAGAGCGGGCGAAGCCTCTTGCAGCCAACGGCGGAGACGGTCGTTGAAAGCTTTGATCTCCTCCTGCACGTCCCGGTAGCGGATAAATCTTTCCGAAGGCCGGGGACGGCGCAGATTGATGGGAATGCAACGCGCAGCCAGGGACCGGGGTAAAGGAGAGTTGCCGGCAAAAGCTTTGGGGCCAAAGAGAGAGTAGTCCTCATCGTCGCGAGCAAAGAAGCCAACCGAATCGGAACCGGAGGCCAGCAGACAAACCAGAGGCTCACGTTCAGAAGGGCCAAAGCTGTGATGATAGTCATCGATCAAGACAGGGCGTGGAGGGAGAGCAGCGCTCGAACTCACTTCTTCCAGAGAGCGGCCCTGAATCAGCCGATCGAGCAGCGGAGCAGCAGGGAGGCCGGTGAAGCAGATGTCCGCGTTGGAGAGATCGCACAGAAGAGTGAGACAAAGCGACTTGCCGGAGCAAGGCTGGGGCGAGGAGATATGGAGATACGGCGCAGTGAGGAAGTGGTTATGACAATAGGCAGAGGCGCTCCAAAGAGTGAGGATGGCGAGTTGGTGATCGTCGCAGACCAAGTAGCGGCGGATGAAGGCTGCGATGTCATCCAATACTTGCGCGCCCCGAGCTGAAGCGTTGGGTCCAAACTTCGTATATTTCGAGTTTTCCATAGAGGCTCTCAAGCAATTTCTCTTTTTGTTCGCCTATATGTTGCCAGCCAATCATAAGTGTGTCAAGCCACAAGATGTAGGGGTGTTTATGGGATAACAGCCCGTGATCTGGTGATCGATACTTGTGCGATTCAAGAGAAAAACGGCTCGACGTTGCTGTCATTCTCTTTTCCGACTTCACCCTTCAGCCAGAGTGCGTTCACAATTGCTCTAGCGGGAGCGTATCCACCATTCGTAATTTGGATCATCTTCAGCCGGACGAAAACGAGCACGGGCTTCAATTTTGCGGAGTGCAGCAGCGATTTCCGCGGGCGTCTTCTCTCGCCCCCAATGCTCCATGATTGCGCTGGTCGTGATAACCGGTACTCCTAGCTCGACCGCGAATCTTTGGCCTTTTCTGTCATCAATCGCTAACGCCAATTGACGGCTGCTTGCGAGCGCCAGGCACATTGCCTCACCGTCATCCAACGAAGCGGCATACGTAACGAAGATTTCTTCTTCGGCATCCGTGGGTTCACATTCCGAGAAATTCCATCGTTTATCCATTGACCTGGTCTTAGCTCTTCGACTTGTGCTCCATCGGCGGAGCGAATGTAGAGACATTCCCGTTCCACGATTGAGCGGCAGATGTAGCACGTTGGGCTGATGTACCCCACAACCTCGCCGAGCAGGTCTGTGGCGGCGAGATTGATGAGCGTGCTTGAATCGACGATGGCGCCGGTTTGCGTGAGCACTGGAAATCAGCTCTCTACAAGACGCTTTCCGAGGTCTGATTCGTACCGAGCAAATCCTTCCTCTTCTGAATGGAGAGGATCGGTATGGCGCTGAACCTCTTCCCTTGCAGTTAGCCTGTCCACACGTAACAGGCGGGCGAGTTCTCCTTCAGTAATCAACCCCTTTCTAAATGCATAGACCGCCATCGTCACATAATGGCGTGGCATGCCCTCCACGACGGTAGTTTGGGGACTGAGATTGAGCATCTCCTGGGCACGGCGTATTTTGAAACCTTCTTCTTTTAGTCTCTCCCAAGTTCCATAAGGCAGGCGTTTCAGGGCTTCTAGTCTTTTTATAAGGGCTTGAACCGAGACTTGGTAGAAGTTGGCGAGTTCAACAAAGTGAGCAAGCGTGATTCCCGACGGCAACGAACGATTAAGCTCAGTGATTCGTCGATTAAGCCCGGTGGCGGGCATGAGGAAACACTCTGCAAACCCGTCAGCCAACCGCTCACGCGCACTCAATCTCCTTTTTTCAAACAGAAAGGTAACCTCTGGCTGAAATCTTGCCGTTAGAAAATGTCCGTACTCGTGGGCCAAAGACCAATTTCGCCGATCCGCTGGATGATCGAGATTGATCGCAATGCAGGCCCCTAGCGGTTCGTTATAGGCGAATACCCCAGCGATCTTGCTGGGCATTTTGAAATCAAAGATGCGAATGCCGACCTGATTGGCAAGCCTGTCCCTGAGATCAGGCGCGGGACCGTCACCCATTCCGAGACGCGCTCGTTCTGCATTGGCCACGTCTTCGGCGATTTGTTCCCAAGTCGCTCCCGCTGTTTCGTATGGAGGCGGGTAGAGGCGCGGCGCGGTCATGCCAGTAATACGTTCAAGCTCTGCGAAATCCTCCGCCCTCTTTTGCAGCTCGATTCCGACCGGCTCAACAGTTTCGTCATACTCTTGCGTAGCCCGAAACTGCGGTACGAAGCTCTCAGTCACGGTCTTGCGGCTCACGAAGTCAGAAACCGGACGATTGCAAATCTTAGCGAAGCGAACCAGTTCATTGGCCGAAATTCGGCGCTCGCCTTTTTCGATGGCCACCACAGTCGTTCGCGCAACACCAAGGGCGTCCGCGACCTGTTGTTGTGTGAGGCCTGCCGCTTTTCGTGCATCTTGTAGCCGGCCACCAAGTACCCTCGGGTCTAACTGCTCCAGAAGGCTTTCCATTTTGATCCCCATGCACTTTCGGTTATGCAGCAATTCTCGTTGGCAGGTTCTTGAGTGCGCCAAAATCCAACCACTCGCTGACATGTTTGCGATACAGGCGTCTCAGATTCTCCTGCAACCCTTGGGCCGTATTTCCTAATGCAAGTTCAGCCAGGACGAGTTGCAATTCTGGAAATTCAATCACCAGCGTTTCCACTCTGCTCCCTCGGAAACGCACGGACGTAGGCGAGATGCTTGCCAAGTCATGGACGCCAGTCCCCTCAACTGGCGACGATTGGGATGCCAATCAGCGCTGAAGCAGTCGTTAAGGTAGTTTCCGTGGTCGAAGCTTTCCGCCACCCCTTGCCCCTCAACTTCCATTCAAAACGATCTCCGTCGGGCATCGTATTTCCCCTTGGCCCAATAATGCGCCTGGATTCTGACATTGTCAACAAAATAATAGAATTACTATAGATAATGTCAGGATTGTCTCAATGTATCCGGAAATGATGGTTTGCGGTTAAGCTATTGATAAATAGAGTGCTATCGCATTTCTTTCTTCGGGAGTTTTGCAGGTCGTGCCAGGTCTGGGGTCAGTACTTGGCGTGGTATGCCGTGACTCCGTCTTTCACGAAAGTGGCGCTCTCGTATTTATTGTTGTCAATGGCGCTCAATCACTCCTCTTATTTTGCAATACTTTACCAAATGTTTACTCTGTGGCTGCTGGAACCGCGGCACGTTAGCGCGGAACCGTAAGTGCGTGACAGTCGCGCTGAATGTCACAGTAAATCACGCATGTTCAAAAATCGTGCTTGAACGTCGTCCCACGCTGGATACGGTCCATAGCAAAGCATTCGACACTGCGCTTCATACTCGGCACCGATTACCGCCGTCAGTTCTGGCGGCGGGAACAGTGCATCGCTACCGGCAAAGTTCATCTCTTCCGGGAAGAAATAGCTTTTGGGGAAATGCGCCCGGCTGATTTGATCGTAGTCGGCTTTAATCGCGGCGTACTCCGGTGAACGGAGCATTGCGCCGATTTCAGGATGTCCTGATAGTTGGAAAAGATCGTAGTAATGCCGCGCATAGCTGCCAAGAGCCGTCTTGTCCCGTTTAAGCAGCTCGACTTTGCTGTGAATCGCGAACATTTTTTCTACGAAGGTCCTTCGAAAATGAAGTAGGCGAAAGGGAAATTGTCCTTCATCTTCTGCGCCAAGAGATTGTTTTTGCTCTTGAAGGTATTGGGCAATGTATGAACGCAATTCCACGGTGACGGATGGTTCACGCCCACTGGCAGTCCCGGCTTCGAGGAGTACGCGGTTTGCAACCTCGCCGATCCCCCCGAAGCGCTGAACGTAGGAAAAGTGGTCGTTACGGCCAAATCCGCCTATGGTTTGGCTTTCACGTTCAACAAACGATAAAGCTGGATGCTGTTCGATCGCATCCCGAAGTTTCTTAAGCTCTCGATCGATCGCATTCTTTCCCAACGCCGGCTGAAACGCTGCCGGATCAAGAAAGATGTCGATATCTTCTGAGAATCGCTGGATAAGATTCCATCCTTTCGAGAGGCTGGTCCCACCTTTGAAAATGATTTTGTCGCCACTAGTGCTGGCTATGACCCGAAGAGCCTCCGTAACGTAATAATCCTTCTCGACGATCGCTGGTCGCAGATTCCACTCTCGAAAGTGTTCTGCGGCACGCAGGATTGCCTGCTCAAAATCGGGATGTTCAAAGAGTCTCAAGTTACCGTTTCTCCTTTGCCTGCCAAGCGCTCGCGTTTGGCAATGCTGTGAGCATTCCAAAATCGAATCGCGAAAACGGATTCAGAGAAGCCCGTAAGACCTGCAATGTCTTAGGGTTGGTGCCAAGCTGCTCTCCAAGGGCTCCAAGTATCGCCCGAACGCGGGGTGGTTCAGAATCCGCAACTTTGATAACCCGATTGAAGTGCCCGTGCTCCGACAGAAGAGCCAACAGTTTGCTTATGGTGTCTTGCTGGCTTAGCTCGCTGAATTTGGCTCCATGCCTTAAGAAATCGAGGATCGCAGCGTCTGTTTCGGAGAGATTAGCCCACGCCTCAGGTCGTCGGGTGTGAATGAGAGTGTCGCTCCCGACCAATTTCCGGGGGAGGCTGAGTGCATTGGTAGAAATCTCGCCTTGCTTCGGCATTTGGGTTGTGAAGCCTAAAAGATTGGCGGCAGCCATGCCCGCCGGAAATAGTGTGTTTCGCCGCGATGCCAAGTTGCGGATGGCAGATGGGTTTGGTCTGCTCTTGCCGAATGTGGTTTCGCGGTTGCGATAGTAGACGCCTTTGCTGAGTCGCTCGATAGTTCCTTCTCGCGTCAAGCGGGAAAGAGCCTGGGCGACTGCTGAGAAAGGGAGATCTCGGAAGTCTTCGTATCGCCATAGCCTCTCTCCCGCTCGGTTGATGCGCTGGCGAACCAATCGCATGACACGGTGGGATCTGGTCGGGGTCTTGGGCGCTGGCGCCATGCTCTGAATATGAGGTTTGTGGTGATGTATGTCAAGTTTTTCTGCAATAAAACTTGACATTACAGATGTTTCCTATTTGGAAAACCACGCCCGAATAAAAACGTTGTAGACAAACGTTCCCACTTTATGATAACTTAACCATAATAAATGAAGGCCGACTTCACAGATACGATTCCCCGCGCTTCAATCGATCAGATTCTAGGCGGTCTGCGGTTTCTCGCCACGAACGGGCGTTCCACGTTTGACGCTGTTCGGGTTCATTTCCTAGCTGCGTCCCGCCGAAAAGCGCCGAATACCGCAACTGCCATGTGGACAGTAGCGCGTGATGTGCTGACTGAATTGGAGAAGTTGAACCTTGCAACCGTGGGAGTCTTGCCGCGCAAGCTGTCTGACGTGCAGCGCCTTCGTGAAACACCCTGCGAGATTTCACAAGCTGGCTCTGAAATGGCGCAGTTGCATGCTCAAAAGGCGGGGCGGGCTTACGACGCGCTGCTAATCCGATGGTTGGCTGACCATCCCTATTTTCGTAGCTTGGTCGTAAGGCTGCTCGATTCACCGATCTTCATTCCCGATGTAACCAACATGGGGCAGCTCGGGCTCGACTCGGTAAAGGGAAAGGCGGTTCCGACGATTTCTGCCAATCTGGTGGAGAACTGCAACTTCCGACTTCAAGCAGCCGGGTGGACCCCAGACAAACTTTCAACATTGCAATCAGGAATCGAGCAACGTGTAAGCGATCTTGCCGAGGTCCTTAGGGCAACGGATATTGACGCTAAGCGCCTGATCGACGTTGTACAGGACAACATCGTGTTGCCTGCACTTTTGGAAGCCGAAGCTTTACCGTTTGACCCGGTGACATTCCAGCACATGCTGAAATGCGCTCAGGAGTTTTTCTGCGCAGCGTGGACGACCTCACATCCTCGCTTCAACGGTCGCGTTGCTTTTTCAACTTGCGAATTCGATGTTCGCCTGCAGAGCAACCCGGACGCTGTTGTAACTGAGGTTGTGCACCACGGTGTGTCTTTCGCCGAGCCGATGTTCGCCAAAGCTATTCGCGAAGCATACATCGCTGCTGCGGGCACCACGTCTGCATACGTGAGCGCCTATGTCATCCGCGCGATCGTGTGCGTTGACTTGCGAATCCCTCTTGCCGTATTCGCTCGTTCGTTGGAATCTTTGATTTCAACGGGACCACAGGCTGAACTTACGGTTTACACAGAATTGCCTTTCGAGCCGCCCCCGCAAGGCGAGAACTATGTGGAGGTAGGCAAAAGGCGAATCGGGCGGCTGAAACTTACCTATAAGAAAGAGGTTGAACATGGCGATTAAATCTCACCTAGAGACGAAGTACGGCTTATTGAAGAACCCGTTCCCGGGCAATGCGACCTACGGCGAAGATAGTCAAGTTGTGTACGTTCCAGAAATGTTTGGCGATCAGAGAAAAGAATTCCTGCGCAAGTTCATGTTGGCGCCGCTAGAGAATGGGCAGCCGCTAATCGGTGCAGTTTGGTCAGTGGTGCCGGGTGACCCGGAGGCACGCGGGTTTGGCAAGTCCACTCTGATGGGCGAGGAAGCCAAGCTTGTTAATCAAGACTTCGGCAAAACCACCTTGGCTTACTTAGACGTGGCCGAGGATGAAGCGCAGGCCAACCCAATCCTTTGCAGCTATGTTTCGTTTAATACCAAGGCGCAAGGGGGTATCGCGAACATTGACTCTGCGGCATTTCACCTTACCCGTTTCATTCTCCGGCAAACGCATGAAGGCGGCAGCAGCATCCATCTTGCCCTGCGTGAACGTGCCGCCGCGAAACTGATGGAAGACGGGAAAGCATCTCCCGGAGATGAAACGGATGCGATCATCGAGGCAGTCCGTGAGCGGTTTAGGAAGCTTGCCGGCACAATTGATTTCCGCAATTTACTTGAGGACTACCTCCAGCACCTGGCTTCACCAGACACCGAAGCTTTACAGCGCTTCCTAGTCGACGAGGTCGGCACCTGGCACCATGATCGCAACGGCCTGAAGTACCTACAGATATTCGTTGCCTTCGCCGAACTCGCCGGTATTGAGCATATGACGTTTTTCGTCGATCAGGTCGAAGATTTCACTTCGCAAGCCGGATCGGCGAAGCTTCAAAAGAACGTTAAGATTATTCGCGACGCGCTGATCGAGACTGAGCCTTTCGCATCGCGGGTGTCGTTCGTGTTTCAATTCCACCCGGATGCTTATGAAAAACTTCGGGACGCATGGCTTCACGAGGATTTACGGTCATTGGCATGGGACGAACCGTTGAATGTTCCCTATGTGGTTGTGTTGAAGGGGCTACAAACGTTCGACTCGGCAAAGTTGTTGGCCGACAAGTGTCTCAACCACCCCTCGGTGGTCGCGAAGAACCGCAAACCGGGAATTTATCCCTTTACCGATAGCGCTCTCAAGATGGTATGGGAGGCTACTAAACCGCGCCCGAGGTGGTTTCTCCGCGTGCTGTTTGACCTGCTGCAGATCGGAAAGGACGCCCGCGTGGATCTCATCGATGAGACTTTTATCAAACCACAGATTGAAGGACTCAGCGCAGCCGCCCGCAATGTGGAATCAGTGGCGGAAATGAATAAC
>DASZFK010000814.1:0-12461 GCA_035939855.1 Candidatus Angelobacter sp. | reverse complement strand
CCCGCGAAGCCCGATTTGGACTATCATTTAAATTCTAGCTCCAGCTTCAAGCCAGCGACGCCCTTTTGTTAACGGATTGGTGGCATCGTTAGGGTAGAATTTGAACAAAACATTTCATCCGGAGCCCACCTTGTCGCCAGCAGATGTGGATATGCTATTAAGAACCGTTATGGTACTTGGCGGTTGCGCCATGGGAATCTTCTATGGCTTTGATGGGTGGCGTGGATCAATCAAAGATCTGGGTTTGAGAAATTCACCTCGAGTTAAAAATCTTTTGTGGGTTTTGGGAGCGGGAGCCGGCATCTTTATCGCCGACTTCAAGGCAGTAGATAAAAGTGCTGATCGTGGTGTGCTTCTGCTCATCTATGCGATTGGATTTTTCGCGGCTGCCTTTTTGACAGTTGTCAGTTGGGGTTGCATCATAGGTGTGAAATTTTTCAAGCTTCGGCGCTCTCAGCCGCAGAACATGCCACCAGAACCATTTTCTCCGGTCTTAGACTATTTTTATTATGGATACGCATTCCACCGCAGCCAATATGAAGCAGCTTTAGCATCTAACCGTGAGGATAGATTCAAACGCTACAGGAACTATGTTCAAATCTACGTAGAACAGATTTCGCTAGCTATCGCGGCCGTAGATAACCCTGCAACTACTCAAAATGCGACCACGATCATACGAGACATTTTGCGAAGCATTCAATCAATCGTAATTGCATACCACAAAAAAGAGTCCGCACTTGAGATCAATGTGAATTATATGGAAGCAATCGCTGCCGAGAAGCTGACGGAAAGCGACTGGGGCAAGATTCTGTTTTATGATCAAGCGAGCAAGTCACGATACGAATATTTTCTTGCTTTGCGTGAATATGCTTCCGACCAGGAGCGGGAAGACTTTATCCTGCCAGTTGAGAGGCGGAACACGCCAGAAGCTGCCCGTGTTTTGCCCGGCGCTCCGGAAGCGTTTATGAAACTTCGCTATGTCGCCATAGATGATACAAGCAAGATTAATTATCCGTCAGAGCTGCCGAGAGAAATCGCTAACCAAATGAAGTCGTATTTCAAATCCAAGGCTTTCAAAAGCTTTGGTGCAGTTCCAGTCATAGGCAACGGCCAACCTCTCGGTGTCGTTAACGTTGATTCAACGGAAGTTGAGGTCTTTGGAAATTCAGAGCAGGAACAGCGTGAAATAGCAACCTTGTTGTCGCCATTTTGCCTATTGCTTGGAAAAATCGTTTCGAGGTAAAATTATGACCAAAGGATTTAATATGTCCCCAAAACCTTCTTCGTTGTATGAGAGCTTGCTGCAGATTTCTGCTGGGAAGCTGGATATTTTTACCGAAGCCACAGATCGTTTCGTAAAAATCGGCAAAGATGCCAATATTGGCGAGACCGAACCGAGAGCAAGGGAGACCAAGTAGGAACCGCCTTTACCTCACGCGAATTCTTCCGCAATCAAGGCCACGTTGCACCTCGTTTCTAGATTTTCAAATTCATTGTGCTCGTCTCCCCAAGCTAAAGGCTAACAGCTAAGAACTAACCGCTGCTCCTGTATAATTTCCGCCGGAGAGAACCCATGATTCGTCTACGATTTCCCGCTGGTTTTCTACTGCTCCTGCTGATTGCCAGCGTCAGCGCTGCTGCCAAAGAAACCCATGCCACCATCATCTACGATGATGTGGCCACCGAAATCAAGTCTGCCAACGAGGATTCTGGCCAGCTTTGGATTACCACTGCTGACCTCAAGCAAGCCACACGATTTGTAGTGAAGCCCCAAGGTGTGTGCCGCGATGTGTTGTGCTTCCCCTTGCCGAAATCCCGGCAGAGCAATTTTCTCCGCAAACAATCTGGAACATCATGGTTCAACCTAACTGCATTTGCCGACCTTGTGCATCAGCCCGTGGCCCACGATCCAGGCTCTTTGGCTTGGTATTTTGGATTGCGCTCCGACCAGCGCCAGGGCCTGGCTTCACTCCAGGCCCCGGATTTCACCCTGCCCGATATGAATGGGAAGATGCATTCGCTCTCGGATTTTCGCGGCAAGAAAGTCCTGCTCGTCACTTGGGCCTCATGGTGAGGGTGCCGCTTCGACTTGCCAGTCTGGCAAGCAATGTATCAGCAACTGAAAGACAAGAATTTTGAAATCCTCTCCGTGGCCCAGGATACAGGCGGCGTCAAAGACGCAGGTAAATGGATCACCGAGGCGAAACCTGCTCCCACCTATACCGTTCTGATCGACGAGAAACATCTGGTCTCCAAGCTTTACAACATGGTCAACGTTCCCACCGGCGTGTGGATCGACGAAAAAGGAAGAATCGTTCGTCCCAACGAAGTTGCTTTCGCGGATGATCGCTTCAAACAGTTCACTGGCATGGATTCCGCGCCCTACCTGAATGCCATCAAAGACTGGGCAGAAAAGGGCGAAAAAAGCGAGTACGCGATGAGTGAAGACAAGCTGCGCGAGAAGATGACGGTGAACGATCCCAACATCCTCATGGCCTCCGCGGAGTTTGGGCTGGGCGAGTATCTCTACAAATCAGGCCACACGACTGAGGCCATCCCGCACTTCAAGGAAGCCCAAAAGTTGAATCCGAAGAGTTGGAACTACAAGCGCCAAGCTTATGCTCTAGGCGACGCCAAGCGCGACTACGGCACAACCTTCATCGACGAAGTAAATAAGGCCGGAGGCAGCAAAGTCTATTACGCCCCACCCGATCTGCCGGGAGAGAACGGACCCAAAGACAAGCAGTGAGACAATTTGGTAAGTGGATAATCTGGTAATTGGGTAATTTGCACTTCTTATAACCATCATCCTGCTTTCCTGCTCGGGATATACTGATCGGCAACGACCAATTAATGGAGCTGCCGATGATCGCCAGGCTGCGTGCGAGCAACGAATGGAAATTCTCGGGCGTATTGTCCAAGGCATCTGCAGGTTTGGCTTTTGCCTGGTGGACGCTTCTTTTTATTCGTGGCCTGTTGCCAGCGGTTTTCGCGATTGCTATGGGCCGGCTGGTTGGCGCGATCCAGCATGGTGAAGCCTTGGCAGCGTCGCTGACTTTGGTGGCGGTCGTTTTTGTGCTGTTGCAGGTGTTGTCTCCAATTCACCATGCTGTTGGTACCAACCTGGGCAGCCGTACTGCCGCCTGGCTTTACGATCAACTGACTCGCACCTGTGTCCGTCCGCCGGGAATGGGCCATCTCGAAAATCCAAAGCTCACCAGCGATCTCACCATAGCGCGCGATTTCGATCTCGGGATCAGTGGTCCCCCGCTTTTTATCTCCATGGACTTCATCGACGCGGGGCTGGTCGAGATGGTTGGCGGCCTGGCTTCGGCAGCGGTGCTCGCCGGATACGCATGGTGGGCGCCTCTCCTGCTCGTCTCGGCATGGTTTGCCACCCATTGGTTACTGCGCGAAAGCGCTGTCTGGCGCGATCGCAACACCGAAGAAGTGCGCGAGGCCCAGCGCCACGCGGACTACACCTTCAGGCTTGCCGTAGAGCCGCCGGCGGCAAAAGAAGTACGGCTGTTCGGACTGGCCGGCTGGATCGTAGATCGCTTTCGCGTGCGCCGCAATCATCTCGCCAAGCTTCGCTGGGAGGCCACGCGCTTGCGCGAACGTCCAGTGATCTGGAGTTTGCTCCTGGTGCTGGCGGCCAACATCATCGTCTTTTGGTCGATGGGTACATCAGCAGCTAACGGCGCGCTCACCATTGGAAAGCTGGTTACCTTTGCCACCGCCGCCGTCGGTACGAGCATGATCGCTTTTGGCGGACTCTCATGGGCCCTCGATGGCGCTGCCGCTCCAGCCGCCGCAGTATTACGCCTTCAAGATGCAATGAACCTTGCCGGTGCTCTTCGGGAAGATCATCGCGCTGCCCAGGGAATGCCGGCGCGGGAGATTCGTTTCCGCAACGTTACCTTCGCTTACCCAACCAGCAGCGAGCCGGTACTTGCAGGCTTCGATCTCACCATTCCCGCCGGTTCTTCGCTGGCGATTGTCGGACAAAACGGCGCCGGCAAAACCACGTTGGCGAAGCTTCTCTGCCGTCTCTACGATCCTCAAGAGGGCGCAATTGAGATCGACTCCATAGACCTTCGCGCTCTGGATATCAACGGATGGCGTTCCCGCCTGACTGCCGTGTTCCAGGACTTCATCCGCTTCGAGCTGCCTTTGCGCGACAATGTCGCTCCCGGCGGCGCGCCTGATGAAGTAATCCAGGCGGCACTGGCCGAAGCCGGGGCCGCTGGTCTGGCTGGTCTCGATACGATCCTGGCGCGCGGCTACCCCGGAGGCACTGATCTTTCCGGAGGCCAATGGCAAAGAATTGCCCTGGCGCGCGCTTTGTGCGCGGTTCGTCTTGGCGCCGGCCTGGTATTGCTCGACGAGCCTACCGCCCAGCTCGACGTGCGCGGCGAAGCCGAGATTTTTGATCGCGTCCTTACAGCTACGCGCCACACCACCACCATCCTGATCTCGCATCGCTTCTCCACGGTTCGCCACGCTGATCGTATATGCGTGCTGGAGCACGGCAAGGTGGTGGAACTCGGTAGTCACGATGAATTGATGGCTCTCGGAGGCCGTTACCGGACCATGTTCGATCTGCAAGCTTCGCGTTTTGGCGAAGAAGAAGAGGAAGGAGTGGCCCTCGATGCCCCCGCTGCCTCCGCCTAAACAGAGCGATCTGCCTCCGGCATTTCCCGCGATGTGGCGGGCGCTCAAGCGTGGCTACCAGGCCGAGCCGCTTTTGCTCAGTGTGTCTTTCGGGTTGGCGCTGCTCGCCGCCTTGCCCGATGCGCTGCTTGCCCTGTGGCTCAAATATTTGGCCGATGGTGTCTTCCAAGGCCGCCGCACGCTGGTCATTGCTTCCGCAATCGGCTTGGGAGTCTCTGCCGTTGCTACCTGGTTTTTGCGGGTGATGAGCGACCGCACCCAGCGGCGTTTTCGCGATCAGATCACCATCGCCCTTGAATCTCATGTTGCTAAATTGGTCGCCACCATCGCCTCGCTTGAACATCACGAGCGTCCGGAATACCTTGATCGTCTTTCTGTATTGCGCAACCAGATATTCGTACTCGACCACATGTATATGTCGCTGTTCACCACCTGTGGATGGATTCTGCGGCTCGGAGTGACGATTGCGTTGCTGTTTTCTATTCATCCGGCGCTGGCTTTGCTTGCGGTATTTGCCTTGCCAACTGTGCTTACCTCTACCTGGAGACCCGGAGTAGAGCGGGCGACCGAAGAGCGTGGAGCATCGGCCAACCGCTTGGCCCGGCATCTTTTTGACGTTGCGACTACCGCCTCGCCCGGCAAAGAGGTGCGCGTAACCCGAATTGGCGAGCGCCTCGTCGGACAACGTCGTGAAGCCTGGGAGCGATGGTATCGGCCGCTGGCCGCCGCGCGCTGGAACAGCGCTGTCTGGCACGCCTCAGGATGGGCGGTGTTTGCCGCCGCTTATGTGGGTGCGCTGGTGTTCGTGTCGTCGGTGCTCAGGGCTCCGGCCGGCAGCGTCCTTCTGGTGCTGGCCGCAGGCTCGCGCCTCTCCGCTTATGTGGCTGCCACTGTCGGTGAGATTGGCTTCCTGCGAGGAATCTGGCTCGATGGCTCCAAGCGTCTCGCCTGGCTTGAAGATTATGCGGCTTCACTGGTGCAGAATACCGATGCACCTGTGCCGGAACAATTGCGCGACGGCATTCGCTTCGAACATGTCTCCTTTCGTTATCCGGGGACGGAGCGCCTGGTGCTCGACGATGTAAATCTCCATCTTCAACCCGGCTCCGTGGTCGCTATCGTTGGAGAAAACGGCGCTGGCAAAACCACGCTAGTTAAACTTCTCTGCGCTCTCTATCGGCCCACAAGTGGACAAATCCTGGTCGATGGCGTCGATCTGGCGCGCATGTCGCCCGATGCCTGGCGCTCGCGTCTTGCCGGAGCATTTCAGGATTTCTACCGCTTCGAACTCAAAGCCCGGCACGCTGTAGGCATAGGCGACGTGCCCCGCCTCGATGATCCAGTCGCGGTGCCCGCGGCCATTGATCGCGCAGGAGCAGGCGATGTCATCGAACAATTAGGCGCCGGCCTCGATACACAACTCGGTCCGACGTGGCCGGAAGGCGTAGAAATCAGCTTCGGCCAATGGCAGAAACTTGCGCTGGCCCGCGGATTCATGCGCGACCGTCCTTTACTGTTAGTCCTCGACGAGCCTACAGCCGCGCTCGACGCAGAAACCGAACACGCTTTGTTCGAGCGCTACGCGGCTGCTTCGCGCCGCAACCGCGACAACAAAATCGGCGAGGCTGCCTTCGAAGGCGGCATCACTATCCTGGTTTCGCACCGTTTCAGCACCGTACGCATGGCCGACTTCATCGTGGTATTAGATGGATCACGCGTAGTCGAATCAGGAACCCACGAAGACCTGATCGCCCGCAACGGCCAATACGCAGAGCTTTATAACATCCAGGCCGCAGCGTACCGGTGAGGATATTTGGTAATTGGGTAAGTTAAGAGGCACAGAGAAAGCGCTTCGTTGTGTACGACTGTAATTGGCTCGGGTGATCTTTAGATTCGAAGAAGGCCATGCGCTCGGTGTTGATCACGTCAATTACCATTAACTCAAGGCGATGGAACACTCGAAATCTGACGTCGTCTCCGGCAATTTACCATTTGAGCTTGCTTTAAGTTCTACCATTTCAGGGCCAGAAAAACAGCGAGCAATACACTTACCAGGTCGATCAACACGTACATTAACGGGCCGTAGCGTCCAGGTATGAGCGGCAAATCCGATGCTTGTGCAAATGATCTGAGGGTAAGGCGCGCATTGAATTGTGGCCGCTTGTGAGGTGCTGTGTCAGTAGATTCGGAATCTGAAAATCTTAGATTCCACTGGATCTCGTCGCTTATTTCCTTAAACAGTATGTCTCCTCTTTTGCGAATCGTCTCAAAATGAACCGCGAGCACCAACGCTATGAAGGCAGTGATGAGAAAGCTGCTTATACTTGTTAAGAAAAACGTAAATGAAGCTTTCAGCAGCCCTCCAAAGCCAAATGAAACGCTGCCAAATAAGACAACCAAAGTAAGAAAAGCTAGAGCCAGAGCGTCGCGACGAAGAAGTCGAGTCACCTTTTGTAGCTCTGATAGCGCTTGAGAGAGAGGGGCACTATCGACACGATCCCGCGATTCCGAAAACGACAACGGCTTAGACTCGCTGGCCACTACTCCCCCTGTTTCGTAAGCAGCGCCTTTATCAATGCATTGATCAACCGTTCACGCGCTGCATCACGTTCTGCCTGGTCAAATGTGCCTGCCATCGGAGCTTCTCCGTAGAACCGATGGAAAACTGACGAGTACGGAAGCACCCTTTGCCTAAGCGTCCTGGCATCGCCTAGAGCTTCATAATACGCCCCGGAGCCGTAATATTTCATCACTTCTTCACGAATATTCCACCAAAGATCGGCCTTGGTAACAACCGTGATCAACCAATGCGAGGTGACCGGGTCGCCTAGCAAAAAGGTCCACTCGTCGAGTTGTTTGGTTTCCTCCTGGCGATGACGCTCCAGGTATTCCGGCTTGATAATAGATTCTGACGAAAAGACTTTGTCTCTTGATACGTCGTACTCATGATACCCGTAACACACCACGTTAATAATCCCGGCAATTCCTCCCCGCGCTGCCATTGCCTCCCGCATCGCCTGGACTCGATCATCCTTCCGAAGTAGATCCCCGGTTGTATCGATAAAGCGATACAGTTTGTCTTTGACCAGAAGATTCTTCGCCTCCGTGTAGAGCGTTCGATCTTCCCGGCGAATGGCCGTTGTATCTGATCTGATGAGCGAGTTCAGAAGATTTGTTTTCCCAGTACCTGTACACCCAAGCAGGAGAATGCGTGGTTTTTTCTTCAACGCTGCAAGCAGGCGCTTGAGCAGTCCCTGTTTCTGCGCTTCCTTTAGTAGTGTTACTACAAAAGTGGCAGCATTTTTAGCATCTACCAAGTATCGACCATCCTTCACTCTGGATTGTTTTCACGCAAATTCTAGCAGGGATTGCCCCGGTTTCTTTGATCTCTCAAAAGGCAGCATGTGCCAGAGCTTCCCATTACATAAAGTCCTCAACCCCAACTTAACAAAACTTTTCGCTTCCCTTAACCCCCGACGGGTAGTCTTTTTATGAGGACTATCTCTGTAAGGTCCCTCCCCATCTCAGGCTCGAATCAATTACAGGCAGCATTTAAGATAGTAGCCAGAGGCAGCAGTCAATGAGAGCTCAATGCAAATTCGCGGTGTGGCTTGTCTTGGTAGGAATTGCAACGGTCCTTTGCCAGGGGCAGGCACAGCCGGATTCCACGGCCCGCAAGGTGGGCACGGTCAAATCGATCAACGGAAAGACTCTTGTCGTCAAGCTCGATTCCGGGGCCGACTCGAACGTAACCGTTGCCGAAGGGGTCCGCATTCTGAGACTGGCTCCAGGGCAAACTGACCTGAAGAGCGCCACTCCTATGACCCTGGCCGAAATCCAGGTAGGTGACCGCGTCCTGGTGCGCGGCAAAGCCGGGGACAACGATTCGCTCGTGGCTTCGCAGATCGTGGTCATGAAGCAGACTGATGTTGCCCAGAAGCAGCAGCATGAACGGGAAGACTGGCAAAAGCGCGGCGCGGGCGGCATTGTTAGCGCAATCGATGCGGCCAGCGGAACGATTACCATTGCCGTCACTCCGGCTTACAGTGTCACAGTAAAGACCTCCAAGGACACCGGTTTCCTGCGCTATGCTCCCGACTCGGTGAAATTTGCCGACGCCAAGAAAGGCACATTCGACGAGATCAAGGTTGGCGACCAATTGCGCGCGCGCGGCAGCCGCAGCGCCGACGGCAAGGAACTCACGGCTGAAGAGGTCATCAGCGGTACCTTCCGTAATATTGCTGGAACCATCAGCGCCGTCGATACTGGCAATAACACCATTACAGTAAAGGACGTGCTGGCTAAGAAATCCGTCGTAGTGAAAATCAGCACTGATTCGCAAATGCGCAAGCTGGCTCCTCCCATGGCCCAGCGGTTGGCCTTCTTCCTGAAAGGCAACGCTCAAGAAGGACAAGGTGGTCCTGGTGGACAAGGCCCTGCCGGAGCATCAGGTGGACCTCCCGGAGCAGGCGCGCGTCCCGGAGGCGCTGGGCCGGGCGGTGCGCCACCGGATTTTCAGCAGATACTCAGCCGCATTCCCAGCGTGACCCTGGCAGAGTTGCAGAAAGAAGATGCCGTAATGGTCGTGGCCACCCAGGGCAACTCTGGAGCTGAGGTCGTAGCTATTACGTTGCTGGGTGGCGTCGAGCCGATTCTTACCGCCTCCCCGAACGGCCGCAGCGCTGCCGCCCTGTTCTCAGGCTGGAATCTGGGCACCCCCGGTGGAGATGCCGGACCACAGTAAGACACCAAACGATTTTTAGGAGAGATGATGAAACTCTGGCCAATCAAACTATCTTTATGTGCGCTGGCCGTTTTGCTCGTCGTGGTGATGGTCGCTACGCCCCTGTTCGCCCAGTCTTCTTTTACCCGACTGCATGGCCAAGTGATGGATCCTTCGGGAGCGGTAATACCTGGAGCTACGATCTCGCTGAAGAGCTCGAGCGGCCAGGTCTTCTCGGCAAAATCGGATGGTCTCGGCGGATATGAGTTCCGCAATCTTGCTCCGGGCAAATACACTGTCAGCGTAACCGCCAAGAATTTTTCCCCTCTCTTGAAAGAAGTTGAAGTTGCTTTTGACCACGACAACAAGGTCGATCTTTCGCTTGAAATCTTCGTCAAGGAAGAAAGCGTTGAAGTGCAGGGCGATGCCGCCAGGGTCAGCACCAATCCCGATAACAATGCCAGCACTTTGGTGATGAGCGGAAAAGATCTGGAGGCGCTCTCCGATGATCCTGATGAACTGCAATCGGAACTGCTGGCCCTGGCTGGGCCTTCCGCCGGACCCAATGGAGGCCAGATTTATATCGATGGTTTCACCGGCGGGCAGTTGCCCCCCAAGTCCTCGATCCGCGAGATTCGCATCAACCAGAACCCATTTTCAGCCCAGTATGACCGCATGGGCTTTGGACGTATCGAAATCCTTACCAAGCCGGGTACCGACAAACTCCACGGCCAGTTCTTTTTCAACGACAATCACTCCTTCCTCGATGCGCGCAATCCATTTGCCGCAAACGAGCCGGATTTCAATACAGAGATGATCAACGGCAGCATCGGTGGGCCGCTGAGCAAGAAAGCGTCGTACCAATTCAGCGTGGAGCACCGCCACATCAACGAAGCTGCTGTGATCTCTCCCGCAGCATTCACCGCAGCAGGAGTCTCGGTTGTCCCTATCCTAAATCCTCGGATCAGGACCAATCTGAGCGGCCGCTTGGATTATCAACTCACCACCAACAATACCCTTACCGCCCGCTATCAATTTACCCACGACGATCAAAAGAACAACGGAATCGGGCAATTGGCTCTGCCGTCGCTGGGATTCAACCAGACCAGCAACGAAAACCAGATTCAGATAAGCGACACGCAGATCCTGAGCCCTAAGGCGGTCAATGAAACTCGTTTCGAATGGGAGCGCGGCGCCACCGATCAGCGATCCTTGTTCTCAGGTCCTACCATCAATGTGCTGTCACAGTTCAGCGAGGGTGGCAATTCGATCGGAATCAGCAATGCTGTCAGCAACCACTATGAATTACAGAATTACACTTCCCTCAACCTGAACACTCATTTCCTGCGTCTCGGCGGACGTCTGCGGGCCACAAATGACTCCAATTTCTCGACTCAAAGTTTCAATGGCACCTACATCTTCGACTCGCTGGCTGCATTCCAGAGTGGCACGCCCCGGCAGTTGATCATCGTGACCGGCAATCCTCTGATTTCGAATACCTTTGTCGATGCCGGCATCTATGCAGAGGACGATTGGAAGCTCCGCCCCAATATGACGCTCAGCTACGGGCTGCGCTTTGAGACCCAGAATGGAATTCACGACCATGGCGATTGGGCGCCCCGAATCAGCTTTGCCTGGGGCTTGGGAGGCAAGAAAAACGCCGCTCCCAAGACAGTATTGCGGACCGGCCTGGGAATTTTTTATGACCGCTTTGGCGAGAACCTCATCTTGCAGGCCCTGCGCCTTAACGGGATCAACCAGCAGCAGTTCATTATCAAGAATCCCTCTTATCCTAACCTTCCGTCTTTGAGCACTCTGGCAGGCACGCCCACGACGATCCAAACCATCGATCCGGCCATTCACGCTCCGTACACAATCCAGTTGGCCACTTCCGTGGAACGCCAGGTCACCAAGACAGCCACGGTTACCGCGACCTATATTCATGCCCACGGCGTTCACCAGCTCTTTTCGAACGTTGTGAGTTTGGTTCCGGCGCCCCAGTATCAATACGAAGCGGGCGGGGTCTTCAACCAGAACCAATTCATGACCAACTTCAACTGGCGCTCAGGAAGCAAGCTGACTCTCTTTGGGTTCTACTCGCTCAGCTACGCCAACAGCGATACCAGCGGCGCGGGGAACTTTGCCTCGAATCCGGCATTGGGCATCAAGGCTGATTATGGACGCGCCCCATTTGACGTTCGCAATCGTTTCCTTTTAGGGGGAACGATCGCCTTGCCGCAGGGCTTCCGTATCAGTCCCTTTCTGCTGGCCAATTCTGGAGCGCCCTTCAACATCATCACCGGCACAGATTTGAATGGTGACTCCATCTTCAATGACCGGCCTGCTTTTGCCACCGATCTGTCGCGCCCGAGCGTAGTCCAAACCAGCTTCGGCGCGTTTGACACTGTCCCGATCCCCGGCCAAACGTTGGTCCCCATCAACTTCGGCGCCAGCCCGGCCCAGTTCAGCTTAAGTATGCGGTTGAGCAAAACCATCGGCATTGGACCCAAGCTTGAAGCTCCTCCCGATCCTCAGCAGCAGCAACGTGGACAAGGCGGCCCCGGAATGCGCGGTGGATCTCCCGGCGGGGGTGGTCGAGGTCCGGAAGGCGGCGGCAGGGGTGGAGAAGGGGGACCGCGAGGAGGCGGTGGTGGTCCCATGATGATCGGCTTGGGCGGCGAAAGATCGAGTCAGCGCTACAGCCTGACTTTCAGCGTCAATGCCCGCAACATTCTCAACAACGTGAATCCGGCGCCACCCATCGGCAATCTAAGCTCCCGCTTGTTTGGTCAATCCACCGCGCTGGCCGGAGGCCCATTCAACACCCAGTCCGCCAATCGCCGGGTGGATTTGCAGGTGGCATTTTCATTCTGACCCTAAAACAGAACGACCCCGCACGCATTGTGCGGGGTCGCGGTAGTCTGTTGGGATTGGCTGAAGGCGTTGCTCCCTAATGTTGCAAGAGGCCTTTTGCGAATCTCAATCGCCAGGACTTCAGAGCTTACGCCCTAAGCCTCAGCCACCTCACGTTTGTCGCTACAATCAGAATTTTTCATCTTGTTGG
>DASZFK010000813.1:0-4217 GCA_035939855.1 Candidatus Angelobacter sp. | reverse complement strand
CCCAGATATTTGCCCCAGGGATAGTTGACCATGTAGACCTCAGTGGGGCTATTGAACGGGTTGACTCCGGCTTCTCCGTAGCCGCGCATCACGATGGGCCGCAAATAGCACGGCCAGACCTGATTGGCAGCCACCAATTCGGCGGCCCCGTCGCAGAGCTGGTCGAGGTTGTAATCGACTTCGATCCGATAAATCTTGGCGGAATCCAGAAGACGCTGCATGTGCTCGCGTAGCCTGAAAATTGCCGGTCCCTCGGAACGGGAGTAGCAGCGGATTCCTTCAAAAACCGAGGAACCGTAGTTCACTACATGGGACATTATGTGAATCTGAGCTTCGTTCCAGGGAATCAGGGTCCCGTTATGCCAGATTTTCTCAGTCGCTTGAATCGCCATGCGAAAGGCTCCTTCTCTGCGCTTGAACTTCGGACCTGGGTAGTCGCACTCAACAAGCCGTAGCTTGCCGTTCTAAGGCGGACCGTCTAAGCAATTGGATGAAAAACTACGCAACAACCGCTAAATTATATCTGAAGCCCCAGCCCTTTGGAGCGACGCCCTTATGCCTGGAACCGCTTGGAATCCTTGACACGACTCGGCAATGGGCGTAGGGTCAGAATAGAGCGAGTATTCCTCCTCACTTTTCAGGTTCTCTGAACTAAGCAGACCATCTGAGCTTCTTCACCCTTAGCCCCCACTGAGAAGAATCCTGTGTTTGCACGCAAGCTTTCCACCGTGTGAAACCTGAAATGCGCACCGAATTCACCAGCATTGTTCAATAGGAGACCCAGATGCGTTGCGAATATGTTTTTGCCGCAGCCAAGGAAATAAGCAACCGATTCTTGCTTTGCAGGGTGGCTTCGGTGTCGGCCCGCCGTCTGCAAGCAGGCGCCAAAAACCCGTCAGAAACCATCAATCAGTCACTTATCCTGATAGCCGCAGCCGAGCTCAGCGAACGGCCCCGCGGCGACATAACGGAGACGGGCAACAAGCCGGTCGCCGTCGCGGCCACCGGAGCGAGCTGAATACGCTTTTGTCTTGATCATCTGCCCAAGCGCGAAAACGAATTATTCCTTATAACGTACAATGAAAAGAGACGGGGTTGATCAGCTATCCTCGTCGATTTTCCCTAAGGAGCGCTGATGGGCGGAAACTCTCGCACTACATTTGCCAAACGACAGAAAGAGCGTGCGCGTCAAGAGAAACAGGCGGAGAAGGCGCAACGCCGGGCCGAACGTAAACTGCAGCAAAAGGAAGAGGGTGACACGACCGCATCCCAGCCTTCAAAAAATCCAACTGTCACCTACGATGATGAAGGCAATCCGCAGGGCCTGAATTTTGACGATTTCTGAGTCGGGTACAGGGTATAAGCAGCCGGCTAGGGTGTAGTATGGATGAAGCAAGCTAGTTGTCCTCGACTCAGATAGACACAGTCCGCTTTCGATCCTGCCTATTTCTGCTGAGAACAGCCCACTTTAAAAAACGAAAAGGAGTCGTACGTGAAAAAGATTTACGTCGGCAATTTCTCTTTCCAAATGACAGAACCAGAGCTGCGGGCGCTGTTTGAGCCTTTTGGCGCGGTCGAGAGCGCGAGCCTCGCCACAGACCGGGATTCCGGGCGGTCACGCGGGTTCGGTTTTGTCTCCATGTCAAATGATGACGAAGCCGAAAAGGCCATGGCAGCACTGAATGGCAAGGAATCGGATGGACGGGCGCTCACCGTCAATGAGGCAAGACCTCAGAAGCCGCGCGGTGGGTTTCGCGACTCCGGGCGTGGCGATCGCGGTCCACGGCAGCGCCGGGAACCACGCTGGTGAAATCCAGCATAGCAAAACGGCTGCGGAAGGCCGCGCAAGCCCCTTCCAATGACGGCAAAGAGACCGTTGTCTGCGGCAAGTGTGGACAACGGTTTGCCATCCATAATAACGGTGTCCACGATGCCCAGCTCGCTGAAAAGCAAGCCGCCTGGCTGCAAGATCAGTTTGTCTGGGACCATATTCAGGAGCGCGAACATCATCACAGTGTGGAATTACCCGATTTTCTAGTTTCAACCTCAATGCCAGCGAATGAGCGCGTCCGACCGGCATAAGAGTCGTTGAGACCGGGCCAGCAGACCAGCAGGTTTATTATCGTCGGTCGTCGGTCATAAGCTCGCGTGTTAAATATAGCTGGAGCGGATCAGATTACCTCTCTAGACAATGCTTACTGGCGTACACCAGGGGCAGCAGTAGCCGGTTTTTCGGAGCTGGCTGGGGCATTCTCGGTGGTGCTGGCAACTTGGCTTGCGACCTTGAGGTAGGTCTTGGGGTTGGCCAAGATCACCGGCATTGCGGCGAAAGGTTTGGAATAGTCATTGGCTGCATTCCAAAATAAGAAGCCAACGCCGCCGTGCTGTTTCGAGGTTCCTACCTGTTTGAGAATATATTCCGGCGAATAGGTCTTAGTGCGCCATCGGAAGGCCTGGAGCCATGGGCGCAATACCACTCCCGATCCGGTTGTGACTTTTTCAAAGCGGTCCATTGAGGTGCTGATAAAGTGCTCAGGAGCGTCGCCGGGGGCAGCGTAACCATCCATGCCGAAGAAATGACTTGGATAGATCATGGGCGAGAGCACATCGCAATGTTTCGCCATTTTGACGATGTCCTGTCCGGTGTGGTTCAGGTCCACGGAGCGTTGCCACGCCATAATGCCAAACACATCGAGCGAAATCAGCACGCCCATGGGGTGCAGCTCGTTGTAGGCACGTTCCAGAAAGCCTGCGATTACGTCGTCGCGGTGGAGCTTGGGATTCGATTGAAAAGCAAACTGCGCGTCCTGCTGGTTGCCTTCGGCGGGAAAGCGGACGTAGTCAAATTGAATCTCGTCGGCTCCCGATCCAGCCACTTTCCTGGCTAACTCCAGGTCGTAGTCCTGGACTTCTTTGCGCGAAGGGTCGGTCCAAACCAGTTTGCCGTTTTCCTTCCACGCCTGATGATTGCTTCGCGACTGCACGGCCAGCGTGCTGTGGTTCCTGGCAATGTTTTCATCGCGGAAGAGCGCAATGCGGGCGATGGCATGCATGTCCTGGGAATGCAGGAAGCGGACAAATTTCGGCAGATTGCTGATGGAGTAGTTCTTTTTCTTAGGCGCCAGCGGATGTTCGAAAGGCACATTGATGGTGCCGTCGCTGTCTTTGATGTCGAACACGACGGCGTTTCCTCCAGCCTTATGCCAGCGGCGGATCAATTCAATGCCACGCACGCTTCCGGCCATGGTTCCAGTCAAATAGACGGCTCGTATTTCTTCATCTTTTGGAAATGGGCGTGTTTTTTCAACCACCGGCTGTGGCTCGATTCCAGGGACCAGTACCTCTTCGTTCTTCTTGAACGAAGACTTTCCATTGTTGGCCTGACGAATCGCGGATTCAAGCTCTGCCACCGTCATGAACGTGGATTCAGCAAGGTACTTGCGCGCAAGGGCGAGGGCCGTAACGCTTGCTTTCGGCGTGTAGGCAATCGTTCCCGGAGGCAGTTCGCGCTTGGCCGGGGCAGCCGCTTCCTGAGGCGCAGCCGTGGCCGTCGCACCCGAAGAGCGCGTCTGTGAAACCAACTGCGAATTTCGGCTGAACAGGAATGAAGCAGAAATCAAGAGCAGAAGCACAGCAACTGCCAGAGAAACAATACGAAACTTCTTCGAACGCATTTCCTAAGACTCTTTTCCCGAGTGGCTGAGGCATCTTATCACGGCAGCAGCTACTCTCATCATTAGAAGTTGAAAAAGCGGTCTGTGGTTTTACTCTTTAGTACTAAACCGGCATCTAACCGAGTGATGGAACGAACAGGTAGTAACTGAAGTGATAACACAACTCAACCGCTTGCTCCTCCATCCCAAGGGAATCGCGCTCCGTTTTTAGGAGCCTTTTGTGCCAGGGGTAAGTAATTTTTATGAGGACCGGGCTTAATACCGCACTAGATCCAACCAAGCGTAGCTCTGATGCGCAGGATTTCGAAACCGCGCTACGCCGGAAGATCGTTGGCCAGGACCAGGCGATCGAAAAAGTAGTGGAGATCTACCAGATGTTTCTGGCTGGGTTGAATCCTCCCGGCCGTCCGATGGGCAACCTTCTCTTCTTAGGACCCACCGGCTCCGGGAAGACCCGGGTTGTCGAGTCTATGGCTGAGGCACTGTTTGGAGACGCGCGAGCCATCATCAAGATAGACTGCGCCGAATTTCAACACAGCCATG
>DASZFK010000812.1:0-9630 GCA_035939855.1 Candidatus Angelobacter sp. | reverse complement strand
TAGGTCGAACCATCGTCGATGCTTTGGCGAATCGAGGTGGCGAGGTCATTCCTGTTGTAGAAGGAGCGGCCTCCGGTCCTGCCTGCCATCTCGTTCATCGTAGTGTGGTCGGCCAACCGTGCGCCCGATTCCCGGCTCAGTTCGTTCTGAAGCGATTGGCCGTTCAATGCGCGGCCATTGCTGTCACGACCGCTGTTGCTGGCGCTGAACGCTTCGGGAGCAGTCAACCCTCTTGGATCAACCGGATAGATCGCGACCTGGCTGTTGATGAGAGCATCTGCGACCTTGGCGACATCGGCGCTGTGGTTCTGCCAGTCAAATGTTGAGGAGACCTGGAAATTAGGACTTACGTCGAAAGGGAATGCGGCCGATATCCAGATGAGGTTCTTGCGTCCGGGATAACCTGAAAGGGTCTGAGCGATGTACCCGAGGGCGGCCACTGTGTAGTCGACGCGAAACCGGAGCCTGTCCTCTTCCACGCGGTGGATGGAGTCATTAAACCCACTGAGCCGGCCACCGAATCTATTGTCTGCGCTATTGCTCAAGAGCAGGGAGTTTTGTCCTTTGAATTTCTGGGCTGCGGCGGTGAGTGTCTCGATGTCTGTAGTGAAGTCCTGCAGCAGCCTCACTTTGTTTCCTTCAAGTGCGTAGATTGCAACCGGCTGCTCGGGCGGCATCTTCTTGAGGAATCGGATAAGTTCCTGGTGGGCATACGCCATGTCTGAAAATTGCGTGTTGAGGGCATCCAGCAAGATCACATTAAACGAGCTATTCACCCGGTAAGAGGGAGAATTGCTAAAAACGTTAGCAGGCAGTTTGGGTCGCCGATTTAAGCTCTCGCGCGGCTCCGGATGCTGAAAACTGAAAACCCGGACCTGCTGCGGCCTATCATCTTCCAGCAGGTTAAAATCGCGCTCCCCCAGGTCGGTTACGGGTTGGCCGTGCTCGTCGAGCGCAACTACATCGACGACGACTAAACGGGTCGTGGTGCGCAAGACCGGTATCGATTCAGAAGGCTGATCTTGCTTTTGCTGGGTCTCCGATGGTGTTTGTGATTGGGAACTGGAAGATGGTGCGGTTGGATTACCTGATTGAGATTGAAGGTGCGCGCACAGGATCAGCAGCAGAAGAAGGTTTGCCGGATACAAATAACGCTTTTGCAGGAGCCCAGTCATCGCAGCCTCCATGGATTGCGAAGCCAAACGTGATGTCCTAGAAAACCATTGTAACTGCTGATATGTAAAGTTAGGTTTTTTCCACGTTAACTCTGATTTAAAGCAGGGTAGGGAAGTGCGAGAAATTTGTGGGGCCGGTGGAAGGTCTTCTCCCCTTGGCAGTTTCTTGCCTGAAGCCTTGTTCCACCGGCCCTTTCGTGCCACTCCGTTCATCTGTTTGATATATAGTGCGCAGGGAAGCACTAGCGTTACAGTCTTTTGGCATTTATTTTTGCTCTTTATTCTTTGTTGCAGCCATAAGCTTAGCCCTTAGCTTTGAGTGCAAACTCTCTTTGGCCGAGGGCTAATGGCTAAGGGCTGACAGCTATGGGGTCAAGCATCCTGGCGGGCGAATGAACAAGTATACGGGCAGCGCTCATTGGTTGAAGTGGGACAGTTTGGATCTCGTGTCTCGCAATAAACTGTTTCACCATAAAAATTTCTCGACTGACCCGAAGTAAGATTTCTTAACGTCTCCTGATTCAGCTTAAGATGGTGCATAGGTTTCAGGTGCATAGAGTGACTCCTTTAATGCCTCAGGGCTAGATTATAAGTGAATCCTAATCTTCTCATGGACATTCAGAGTTAACAATTTTTATCTGGCGCATGTCCCACGTATTAACTTAAACTACTGATAACAAACTACTTCCATTCTCCATGTAATTGAAAAGCGGCCCAAAAGTAGGGAGCGCGCCAGCGGTTTTGCTTCCACATCGCAATCTGTGCAGTCCTGAGAGCCGCTGCCGGGCTCTGTCTTTCGAGTTCCATTGACCGGTAAAACCTTTTCATCAGCTCCGTAGTGGCCAGATCGGAAACCTTCCACAAACTGGCGACGACGCGGCTGGCTCCCGCATACATGAAGCCGCGCGTCAAACCAATCAACCCTTCGCCACTCACTTCCTTGCCCAGACCAGTCTCGCAGGCACTCAACACCACCAGATCGGCCGCAAGATTGAGATTGTAAATATCCTCAAGATCAAGAAACCCGTTTTGTGTCCTTCCCTGAGAATCAATCAAAGAAAGCACCAGTCCGGAAAGCTCGGGATGCTTGCTATCCAGTAACCCATGAGTGGCAAAGTGCACGATGCGATATTGAGCGAGGGAAGCGCTGGTCGCGGTTTGCCGACTGGCTTGAAAATCAAGCGCCTGCAAGTTGTCCTTGGTGGAAGCAATGGACATGATGGCCGTCGCTTCCTGACGCGTAAAGAGCAAGCGGTTGAGCTGCGGCCTTCCATTCACGTCAGTCAACGCTCGGGTAAGGCGGCCTGAGGAGACCCAGGCCTTAGCATCGCTGACGCTTTCTCCCGGCCTCCGGGCTGCAACGCGAACGTCATCCTTAGTAAATACAGGGTCAGCCAGAACAGCGATTCCTTTAGGGGCGGGTGAACGTCCCAGGTTCAGCTTTCTTAGCAGACCCAATACTGAAGCCGAGGGCAAGGCCACGATTTCATGCTCGAGTATTAGCGGTACCGGCAATTTCGTTCTTGTTGGAGCATCCTGGGGAACGGGCAATGCCGAAAAGGGGATATAGGCAAGCAAACCATCGTTGATAATCAACAAGCGCTTTGTTTGGGCGATCTGTTTGGCCACTGGCCCCAATACTAAGCGGCTCAATTCGGCTGCGACCACTGAGTATTCAGCGTCTGCCTTGGCCAAACGCGCCTGCGTCCGCTGCTCATCCTCGCCCTGGACGAATCGATTGCGAGCGGTAATGATCTCGTAAACCTGCCGGGCTTGACGCTCGATCACAGCTTTATTTGCCAATTCGTAGCTGGTGACTGAACCTGCGGTAACAGCAAAAACATAACTGCGTTCCTGGCCCAGAGAATATTCCAACAACAAGGTCTGAGGATCGAGCAATTGCTGAATCTCAGTCGCGCTGAGAGAAAACGGGTTGGTCAGTGCGGCATAGCCTGGACCACTGGCACGCATCTGTTCTTTGATCTGCCGCTGTTGCTCAAGCAGGTTTTCAATTTCCCGGTTTATGACTGCCAGTTGTGCTTCCGCATGGTTGCCATTCACCAGTTGCAGCCGGTCATTGGATCTGGCCGCGAGAGACCGGCGAATGGCACGTTCCCTGGCGATCAGGTCAGAGTCGACCCCCTGATGGATATCAACATGAGCATGAGCCAGCATCTCCAGCAGGTTGCGCGCACGTGAGCGCTCCAAAACGCGGAGGGCAAGCTCGGCCTGCTGGTGATCGAGGAGCAGATCAATGTATCCGGTGGCATAGCCGGCATGGCGGGAACGAAAGCCGGCTCGGGCCTCATCGCCGCCGCCCAGATGAGCAGCTTGGATATCCAGAGCAGTCAAAGCCTGTTCATAAAGTTGTGTTGCTTTTTCAAATTGATTCTTGCGGCGCATGATCCCCGCGAGGGAGGCCAAGGTTTCAGCATGATAGACACTTCCAGGGACCACTTTGGCCCTGATTGCCAGGGCCTGGGTGTAGTAGTCTTCGGCCGAATCCAACTCGCCGCGTTGTTCCAGCACTTCAGCCAAACTGTGCAGGGTTGCAGCCTCATCCTCTTTTCCTGGCGCCAGCCGTTTCTCGATTTCCAATTCTTCCCGATAGTAGCGTTCAGCCTGAAGCGAGTTGTGGCGAATGGCCGCAACATCGCCTAGAACACCCAGAGCGGCTGCAACAAACAGACTATCGGGAGCAACTTTTTCCCAGATCGCCAAAGCCTGATGAAGGTATTGATCGGCGATGGCGACCTCACCACGATCAAGCGCCAGCCCACCTAATTCGAACAAGCTATAGGCAGCGCTGCGGCCGTTGGGAGCCAATCTTTGCCATATAGCCAGTGCTCGCTGCTGAAATCTCTCGGCTCCGATGGTGTCGCCTCGAATCCGGAAGACACGGCCCAGGGTCATGAGGCTCTCGGCTGTACGCACGGGCGTCCCTTGAACGTTAGGACCAAGATTGTCACTGATGGCGACGGCCTGCATAAGGTAGTGCTCGGCCTTTGCGAGATCATAATTGGCGTAGGCGAGATCACCGAGGCGCTCACATATACTGGCGACTTCCAGGCTCTGTGGATTGAGTTTCTCTCCCACCGCCAAGGCCCGGAGCCAATACTGCTCAGCATTTGTTTTGCTGCTCTCGGACTCGGTGCTGAAGGCCGCCGATCCTATCCACAAGAGGCTTGTCACGACAGCGAAGCTGCTCGGAGAGAGTCTCTCACGAATCGCCAGCGCCCGCTGGTGATAGGCCATTGCTTGAGCATGGTCACCACTTAATTCCATGAAGGCTCCCAGGCCAGAGAGGCTGAATGCAACGGTCAGGCTTTCCGGGGCCAATTTTTCTGCTATGGCAAGCGCCTGGCGATAGCATTCTTCCGCGTGAGCAAGATCGGTGCGGAGCCGGTAATCGCCAAGGATGTTCAAGCTTATGGCGGTTTCCAGACTTTTAGGATTCAATTTCTGCCGGATGGCCAGCGCGCCAAGAATGTACTGCTTTATTTTTTCAGAGGTGTTGCCACGATCAAGAGCAGTGCGGCTTAGTCCGTACAAACTGTCGGCAACCTCGGGGCTTTCCGGGTACCTATGTTGGCTAATCGCAAGAGCCTGGTGGTAAAACTTTTCGGCGACAGCCAGGGCGCGGCGCTTTTCTGAAACATCGCCGAGTCCCTTTATGCTATCAGCGACAGCCAGGCTGAACGGCGCCGATCTTTCGGAGATGGCCCGGGCCTGCTGATAATAGGCGCCCGCGTTGGCCAAGTCGCCGCGTTGGGTGGCAACACTTCCCAAACCACGAAGGTTCGCTGCCGTAATTAAACCTTCTCTGCCAACCTTCCGGCCTTCTGCAAGAGCTTGCTGATAGTACTTCTCCGCTGTATCCCAGTCGCTTCGTTGCTGAAATGTTCGGGCCCATGACCTAAGCAACTGCTCTTTTATATTCGGTCCGACGTTCACGGCTTGCTCGAGGGCTTCACTGTAACTCTCATCAGCCTGTTTCCATTCCTGGTTGGCCCCCAGTAATTCGGCTGATTGGTATAGCAGCCAGACTCGGATGAAAGAAGGATATGAGTTCTTTATTTGACCAGCCAGCGCGTGCCACTGCTTTATGGCCATGGTCAGTTTTCCAGCTTCGGCTGACTCCTGACCCTCTTGATAAGTAGAAAGAATGGATTCTGGAAGATTTGGCCGCACCCTTACTCCCAATCCGGCTTCTCCCAAACGCCACGACGCTTTTTGCGTGCCGCGATTTCCATAGAGCGTTACCGGTCCACGGGGGGCTTGTTCGATTTCTATGGAGAAGAGGTCAAACGGCGATTCAATGTTGCCTTTGGAGTTTCCCCGGCTCCAGCGGAGAATCACGTCACCTCGGTGCAAACCTGCCCTGTCTCCGCTAAGACTCGGGATGACCTGTTCGACCACAACTCCCGGTTGGAGAACACCAGAAAGACCTGGAGTGCCAATCTGATTGCCGAACGCGCTTGGCAATGAACACAATACTGCGATAACGCAGATGGAAAGGTTATATCGCCTCATTCAAGAGTCTCCGTAAAGGAGTAGGCACCTTCCGCCAAAGCACAAAGTTTCTGATAGGAGTGGCTAATAAGCTTATAACTGGAAGCGCGTTTTTCTGCAAGAATCTTACCGCAAAGCCCCACCTCCGGTTGGCCGGATTGGGGATTGCCATAATTGCCAAAATTTGAAATCAGCTGTAGAGCAGAGGAAAATAGGCTCGCAGGAGCGCAGCCACAACCAAAAATCGGTTCACCGCCCGTTCGCTCCGCTCAGGGTAAACTCCGGACGCGAAGGCCACAAAAAGGAAAACCAGCATCTTAACCACAAAGGAACACGAAGAGAAAACTAAGGACACGAAGGGAAGCGCGGAGATTCTTCGCGGAAAACAAAACTTTTCAAGATAGTAAGACCCAAATGGATGAACGATCAGAAAGAACAAAATGGTTCGGATGGCAGGAAAAATATGGGCGTTTACCGTCGGAGTATCCCAGAAAGAAGTCACCATTCGTATTTGGGCTACTGTTATTCGTCCCGCTACGCGGGACTGCCTTTCAGGATAGCTATTACTCCGTTCCGCCCCCGGCTGTGGTAGTAGCTGGTGTCGATGACGGGGCATTTTTCACCCATTTATCAAACCAGCTCACCATTTCATAAAGGGTATGTTCGACCGACTCGCGGCCGACGTACCCATGGGCCTCGTAAGGAAGCTGGACATAGCGCACGATTCCGCCGTTGCCTTTGATGGCCTGATACAGGCGTTCACTTTGGATTGGAAAGGTGCCTGAATTGTCGTCGGCCATTCCGTGTATCAGTAGAATGGGACGCTTGATCTTGTCGGCGTGCATGAACGGGGAGACCTTCATGTACATCTCCGGGGCTTCCCAGAACGTGCGGCGTTCGCTCTGGAATCCGAACGGAGTCAGGGTTCGATTGTAAGCGCCGCTGCGGGCCACACCGGCGCGGAAGAGATCGGAATGGGCCAGCAGGTTGGCGGTCATGAAGGCGCCATAGCTGTGTCCGCCTACGCCAATGCGGTCGCGGTCGGCCACTCCCATCTCGACGGCTTTATCAATGGCGGCTTTGGCACTGGATACGATCTGTTCGACGTAGGTGTTGTTCATGGTGTCGGGATCACCGATCACGGGCATGGTCGCATCATCGAGCACTGCATATCCTTGGGTGACCAAAAATAGCTGTGAAATCCCACCGATCGTGGTGAAGCGATTGGGAGAGCCTGCGACCTGCCCCGCTGTGCTGGCGTCGCTAAACTCCAAGGGATAAGCCCAGACAATAGCCGGCAGACGTTCACCTTTCTTGTAGTTGGCAGGCAAGTACAACGTGAAAGAAAGAGGAACGCCATCAGCGCGTTTGTAAGTCACAAGCTGCTTGGTGATTCCGCGCAATTGCGGAGCCGGATCGGGGAAGTGGGTCAAGGCGCGGGTCTCGGAGCTGCCTGCCGAGCGGACGAAGTAATTAGGCGGCTCGGTTGGACTTTCATGGCGCGTGATGAAGCGGGAGCCGTCGTCAGTAAGCAGTGCGATCACGGGCTCGTAAGTTCCGTCTGTAGATTGAAAGAGCCGCTGGGATTGGCGCGACTGCAGATCAAAGCGATCCAAAAAAGGGAATTCTCCTTTGGGCGACGCGCCATTTCCAGCCAGAAAGATCGAGTTGCCGCTTTGCTGCATCACTCTTCGTCCATTGGCAAGAAGGCGCATCACAGGAGTGCCAGGATCGCCATAACGGTCACGGGCAGAACGTTCCCAAATCAGCTTAGGTGTTTGTCCGGGCTGGTTGACATCGATCAGGAAGGTACGTATCCAGCGGCGACTGCGGTCGAAGTCTTGCACCAGGCCTATACCCTTCTCACCCCACTCAATCCGCCGTCCGCCAAGTCCGCCAGCCCGGTACATGTAGCGGTACTCGATCTTCGCGATTTCTGTTGGTTGATCTTTGAACGGAGAGGCCAGCATCATCAGGCGATCATGGTAAGGAACCTTGGCCCGCGTGTCACCGCCATCCAGGGCTTCAGCCCAAAACAGGGTTGCGGGTTGTGTCGGAATCCACTCATCTTCACGAGGACCCGTTAATACACCTTCCAAGGGAACATGCTCTGCCAAGGGCAGGCTGGCCAACTTGTATTCCACTTTGCCGGTTCGGTCCCAGACTTCAACTTCCTTGGGAAACTCCTCATAACGTCGCACATAAGAATAAGGCCGCTGGAGACGCGTTACCAGGAAATGTGTGCCGTCGGGCGAGGAATTTACGCTTGAAAACAATGCGGGTTTGCCGACCGGGGTCGCGTGGCCGCTCTTGATATCGACTAACAGCAGTTGCGCTCCAGCATAATAGTCGAATAGGTCCTCATCATGCGGGTTCTGTAAAAGGTCTTCGAAAGTTTCGGTTGGGGCTTTTTTGCCGTCGCTTTCTTGAATGATGGGGCCATCAGGGATTTGAACTTCTGCTGGAGGTTTCCCGCGATCCTGTGGAACAGCCTCAACGAGCAGAGTATGACCATCGGGCATCCATTGAACGGCATCTCCAAAAACTGCGTGGCCAGGTTCTCTTGCTGGCCGTCCTAGCTCGCCCAGAATCGCGTTGATCCTGACTCCGGCAATCCGATGCACACCAGCCGCAGGCATGTCGCCCACCCATAACTCAATTCCTGAAGGAGTTGTATTGCCGAAGACAAAGTGCTGTCCATCCGGGGACCATTCGGGAACGCTCAAGTAGGCATTAGGCGGGATCTGAACGTTTTGTTGTTTTCCGTTCGCGACGTCCACGATATGGATGCCGACAAAACGTACAGGATGATGTCGGCCGTTGGTCAGCGGGTTGATGCGTATCCCCGCCAGGCGAAGCATGGGCTGGGCGAGATCGGCAATGGGCGGGTTGGACAACCGGTCTGCGATCAAGAGATGGTCGGCCTTAGCATTGCTTACCACCAGAGGAGTCGGTGGAGCATCGAGGATTTCTGGAATTGGCTTTGGCGCTCGTTGGTAGCCATGCATTACCGTCGGCTGCGCCTGACCGAAACCGAGTCCGGCTAAAGCGAGAACGAAAATGGAAGCGAGAGCGAAGCTTAAGAATTGATGTGATTTGCGCATGGGGATGGCCTCACTTGAGAACAGGGAGAGTCTAGTCAAAGATGATTGAAATTGGAAGGGATTGATGGATTGCCAAAATTGCCACTTCGGCGCACCTCAGTGCAGGCTCCATTGCCATAATTTGACCGGTTCTCACGATTCATCTGGCCCAGCTGCTCAATTGCGAAGCCTCGTTCAAGAACAAAGCCCTGGGCGGTTGCCCCAGGGCTTTGGTTCTTACATTGCAACTGATTGCAACGTTGAATGCATTACGGAAAAACTGAGAACAGGTTGCTCAGGTCGGTCTCGTTGGCTGCGTCGCCGAGCAGAGGAGTCACACCGAAAATTTCCTCCATCGTGCGCAAGGTCGATCCATGGGTGTAGTGAATGGAGTTTTGAAAACCATTGCCTTTGCCGAAAGGTGAGAGAACGATCATTCCGATCGGGCCGTCGCCGCTGGCTGCTTCATCCCAGGTGATGAAGATCGCCCCACCATTCTTATACGCTGTGGAATTCAGGATGTTCGGTATGTTCTGGGAGAGCCAGGTATCGCCCTGCTTGATGGGATCGTTGGTGGGCGAGCAGCTATCGTGCATGTCGTCGCACAGGTTGGGTGTGATGAAGTTATATTGCGAGACGTTGTTGTTAGCCAGGTCCGATGCGAACTCCGTAAACGGCCGAATATGATTGATGCACTCGGCGGAATTTGGGTTCAAGTTGTTGGTAACGTCGGTGAAATAAACGAACGGATCGTGCTTTGGTGCATACTCACCGCTGCTGGTCAAGGGACAGGTTGTTCCGGAAATGCTCTCCTGATAACTCTTCCAGGAAATCGCTTTGTTCTGGAGCAACGTCACCAG
>DASZFK010000811.1:0-4908 GCA_035939855.1 Candidatus Angelobacter sp. | reverse complement strand
CAAAAGCTTCAGGTTCCAGTCTCTTGAAAAAAATGTCTTCACCATTCTGCCGATGGACGGCCAGCAAAACTTTTTCCCGCTTAGGGACAGGCCAACGCTTGCCTTGAGGCTCGTGAGTGCGCTCTACCACTACATTGCTGGCGATATCGTTTTCTTGAGCCTCTTCGTGCCGTCGGATTTCCAGAAGCAGGTCGTCAACCGGGTAGGCCAAGTCGAGCAGCCGGATATATGGCTGGAAATGGAAGACCGGGTCTTCACCCAGGCTACCTAAATCGCTGGGGCCGAGCTTTGGCAATTCGGCCTGGTCGAAGACGTCGATATCGGCCCACTCAAGGCGCACCATGTCGAGGGCTAACCGTGGTGTTTTGGGCGTGTACTTGGGATTTTTCCGGAGCCACGATTCAAGCCGTGAACCCAGGTTGCGCAAAGTGAAGGATTCTGAAGGAAGCTCATAGAGATAGGCCGTGGCAAGCTTCTCAAACGCCCGATAGCCGAGAAGCGCGCGCAGGCCGGGAAAATCCTCCATGAACGACGACAAAAGACGGAACCAGTAAACGCGGTTGTAGATTTCGAGGCGCTCAAACGAGGTCAGCCTGTCATTGGGTTTAATGACTTGATCTACGATTTTCTTGACTGGACGGCCATCCAGAGTGCGCTTGCGCATCCCCTCGGAAGGCGTGAGGGGTTGCTGGATCACGCCCAGCATAGCTTTTTGGATTTCTGCTAAATCCATCAGACTCTTGCTTTCTCCGCGGCATACGGCGGATCTTGCTGAGCAAACGGCGTTACCAATCCCTTCCCATTGACTGGCTTCTCTTCCACTTTGTTCTTGATGAACTTCTTGGCCTTGAGAGCTTCCTGATGAACCTCGTCAAATGACGGAATGTGGTCATCCCACTCAAGCAAGGTAGCGGTGGGACCGGCCCGCTCGATGGCGCGCGCATACAGGTCCCAGACCGGATCAAGCACCGGATGATCGTGAGTATCGAGGATATATTTCTCGAATTTCGAGTGACCGGCGATATGGATCTGGGCCACGCGCTCCGGGTCGATGCTGTTGATGTAATCAAATGGGTTGAAATTGTGGTTTTGTGATGACACGTAGATATTGTTCACATCCAACAGCATGCCGCAGTCGGCCTGCTCAACTACTTCATTGAGGAATTCCCATTCCGTCATCTCAGAGACGTGGAATTCGGCGTAGCTGCTGACGTTTTCGACGGCGACGGGAATTTCCAGAAAGTCACGAACTTCGCGAATGTTCTGCGCCGTTTTTCGGGCAGCTTCAAAAGTGTAGGGCATGGGCAGCAGATCGTGGGAATATTTACCATCCACGCTGCCCCAGCACAGATGGTCGGTGAGCCAGGGAGTCTTGGTGCGCTTGGTTAAGATTTTCAGCCGTCGCAGATGTTCCCGGTTCAAGGGCTGTGCCGAGCCAAAGTACATGGAAACACCGTGCTGCACCACGCGATATTGGTCGAGAATCTGGTCGAGTACCTTGAGCGGTCGCCCGCCATCAATCATGAAGTTTTCAGAGATGATTTCGAACCAGTCGACAACAGGTTTCTTTTCCAGAATATGGTTGTAATGGGGGATGCGGAGCCCGATTCCAACGCCATAGTCCGTGTATCCATTGAACCGGTTTGCGGGCATAGGAAATATTTTAGGGGATGAGGACGATTAAGTAAAAAATGGAGGACCAGAAACGCTTAGGCCACCAGCCCTCCAACGATCAAAGAGGACTTAGCCTTTTTTGTCTTCTTTTGGCATCGGGTGAGCTTTATCAGTGGAGCATCCACCCTTGCCTTGGCAGCTATTCTTGCCTTTGCAGCCGTTGTCGCCAGACTTGCATCCACCCTTGCCTTTACAAGAGTTCTGGCCTTTACAGGCATGCTTTTCTTTTTTGCTCTTGGTGGCGCTTTTCCCGGTTGCGGGCTTCTTGTCGCCGGTGTCCTGTGCCATCACGGTTTGACCAGCAACGAAACCTGCCAGGGCTGCGCCCATCATTAATGCTCGAATCGACTTTGTCATTTGCGAAAATCTCCTTTTCTTCAATAAATACGTAACGCTAGAGCTTTTGGATTGAGAGACCTACAGCGAATTTGCGTTCCCCCAGGTGATCTCTCCAGAACTTTGGCCGGATCCAGCTACTTGCCTCTCTCCCGAATGATTCACTAAGGGAAGGTTCATTTAGACAGCAACGTCCCAAGCGCAGGTTGCACGCCCAAGTTGTCAGGCAGTCCAAAATGAATTCCGATGATAGCACAAGCACTCTATTTGGCAGGGACTCCCCACACTTTGGAACAAAGGAAACAAATACCTTAGTCGCGTTTTCTGAAAGGCGTATTGGTTAAAAATTTCTAATTTTAGAGCGCCGAATGGTTGCTGTAAGATTAACTGAAGATCATGCCAAACAGGCCGCCGAAAAAACCGACGAATCGGATAGAAGCGGCCCAAGCTGATTTTGAGAAAAGCAAAAAGACAATGTGCTCTCGCCAAAGCGGGCGTCGAGATGGATTCTAAATTGATAGCCAACCATCTCAACGCATCGCTGCGTGAGTCAGCGTCAATTGTCTTGGTTGGTTCCTTCGCCCGAAACTGTTCCACAAAGAGGAGTGATGTAGACATATTGGTTGTCGGCGAGAGACAGCCTGTGTTTGAGTTCAGATCGCCAAATGTCGAATTTCACAGGTTCAGCGTGACAAAATTCGTAGAGACACTTCAAAGTGGCGATGATTTTCCGAGTTGGTGTACGCGCTTTGGTATACCGCTTACTAATAATACTTATTGGGAATCGATTGTGGAGCGAGCTCACTCTGCAAAATGGCCGAATTGGAGGAAGAAGCTTAACGCAGCAGCGCGCCGGTTGCTTGCGTGTCGGCTTTCGCTTCGGACTGGAGACCGGGAAGCCTCTGCCGAATCTCTGGTTTTCGCCTATGACAACCTCATTCGCGGAATTCTATTGAAAGAATCAACTTTCCCTCTTGCCCGCCTTGAGCTAGTCGAGCAGATACGCCCTATTTCGCCGGAATTGGGGAATTGCCTTGCCAAGCTACTGCACGACTCTGCACACTCTTTGGATTTCCGTCGACTGCTTTTACCGCTGAAAAAGACGCTCACGGAGATTGATCCCGAATTGTTGGATCAGGGCGAGGAGAGTTTTCGGAGGATCTTGTCGAAGGTACCCGCCTGAGCTTACTGTTCGCTGGCCGGAATGCGCAACTAAGCTCGTCTTGAGGAGAACGCATCAGTCGGCCAGCGAATGAAGAACGGAGCAATATACGATAAGAGACTCATGCCGAAGCTAAACGTTTCCTCTTTTTTTTATCTCCAATTTTTTGTGCTGCAAACGATATTGAGCCAGCGCTGACCTCGACGATCACTGGCGAGCGCAGGGCTAACGAAGATCGATCCGCGTTCCTCCGCGGTAAAAAGAGGTTTTTATTTTTGCCGCTGCACCAGGTAACGTGCCAGGTCTTTGAGGGTTTGAGCACGGGATCCGAAAGAATCGAGAGAGTTGCAGCCTGTATTCACGAGGGCATCAGCTCTGCGCAGTGATTCTTCGACCCCGAAGAGCGCAGGGTATGTTGCTTTTTCTGAGGCCCTGTCCTTTCCGGCGGTCTTGCCAAGCTGCTCTGAAGATTGAGTAACATCGAGTACATCATCCACGATTTGAAATGCCAAGCCAATCGAGCGGCCAAAGTCGCGAAGCCGCTGAATCTCGGTGGGCGATCCGCCGCCATGAAGGCCCCCAGCCACAAGACTGGCGGTAATCAGGGCGCCGGTCTTCGACCTGTGGATATATTCCAGAGTGGCTGCATCGGGTTTCTGGCGCTCGGCCTCCAGATCCTTGACCTGTCCACCGATCATTCCATCCACGGTGCCGGTGCTGTGTGCAATTTCCTCAATGATCTTTACGCGTGCTTCCGCAGGGCATTTGAGCCGGGAGAGCACCTCATAAGCTTGCGTCTGGAGGGCATCTCCGGCCAGGATGGCAAGGGCTTCGCCATAAACCACATGGCAGGTGGGTTGGCCGCGTCGCATATCGTCATTGTCAAGCGCCGGCAGGTCATCATGGATGAGCGAATAGGTATGCAGCATCTCCAAAGCGCTGCCTAATTCCTCAATGCCTTCCGGAAGTTTGCCGCAAATCATGCGCGCCGCTTCCATGCACAAGATCGGCCGCAGCCGTTTGCCTCCTGCAAACACGCTATGCCGCATGGCTTGGTGAATGGACTCCGGTCGCTGCGTGGGCAGAGGCAACAATCTTTCAAGCGTTTGGTCGGTTATTCTTTGGCCCTGCAGCAGAGTGTCTTTGAGCATGAACCAACGAGTATAACAATTGGGTAAATGGGTAATTGGGTAAGTGAGTAATTTGAAGAGTGCGTTGCAGTCTTACGGAAACCGACGTCAGGAGCAGAAGGCGAAGTTGCGCCAGATGCGGCTGCCCGTGGTGCGATCAGCCTGTGAGAGAAATCAAACAATAAAGGGAGCGCAGATTTTGCGCCCCCTTGCGCTTTTGGACGGGAGGAGCTAGCGACAGAGCCTTAGGCTGCGTGAGCGTGGGACAAGGGCTTTGTATTGGTAGCAGCCATGACGATAGCGCGCACATCGGACGCATTGCAGCAATCAGCGGCGCCCATGGCCAGCGCGTCGGTCCACATCTTTTCATCTGCAAGGCGATGCGTGCAGACAATCGTGGTGGCGCCAAATTCTTTGTGTAACTCTTGGATTTCAGCAAGAGCTGCCAGTTCGAGGTCAATAACCGCTACATCGGCGCAATGCCGCGGAATGGAACTTCGCAATTCACTAATGTTACGAGCCAAATTTACAACACGGAAATGGTTGTGCAGAGACCGTGCCAAGCATTCGGCGGCCTTGCCATTGCTCTGGGCTACAACGATGCTG
>DASZFK010000810.1:0-5823 GCA_035939855.1 Candidatus Angelobacter sp. | reverse complement strand
GCAATGCGGCCATTTTGATGGCTGGATTAAGACACTCGAAATGAGAGCTCGATAGGTAACTACAACCCGCTCACCGGTGCATTCCAAAAGGCAATTGCTAAAATGAATTAATGTCAAACCGCACAGGTTACACCGAGCACCACGCCAAGGCGGGCTTGGACCATCAGTTTCCTGAGATCGATACCTGGCCGAACCAGTTCCCTTCATACGAGATCATGGTGGATGTGCCGGAGTTTACCTCGGTGTGTCCGAAAACAGGGCTTCCGGATTTTGGCCTGCTGGAGATCCGCTACATGCCCCATAAGCTGTGCCTGGAGTTGAAATCCCTGAAGGAATACCTGCACCATTACCGCAATCTTGGCATCTTTCAGGAAAACATCGTGAACCAGGTGCTGGAAGATGTGGTGCGCGCCGCTCGGCCTAAATGGGCGGTGGTGAAGGGTGTATTTCGTCCCCGGGGTGGACTTGGCACGACCGTAGAGGCCCGCTGGCCCCGACCGCGGAAATGAACTGAAGCCGTATAATGGCGCAGCTTCAATGCCATCCAAACTTTACCCTCGCCTGACGCTCGCGCTGCTCACCGCCTTAAATGTCTTGAATTACGTTGATCGTGCAGTGTTGTTTGGGGTCCAGCCGCTCATCCAGAAAGAATTTCAGGTTAATGACTTCCAAGTGGGGTTTCTCAACAGCGCATTCTTCATCTCGTATTTATGCGCGGCTCCGTTTGTCGGCCTCTTAGGCGATAAATACGCCAGAAAAAAGATTGTCGCCATAGGCATAATTATTTGGAGCGGATTCACTCTGTTAAGCGCCATTACCCATACATATAACGAGCTGTTATTCCGGCACATCATGGTAGGCGTCGGCGAAGCCAGCTATGCCGTAATCGCACCGACTTTGATTGCAGATTCGTTCCCTATCCAACGCCGGGGACGCATGTTGGCCGTCTTTAATTTCGCCGTACCATTCGGCGCAGCCTTGGGAATCGGACTGGGTTCCCTGATGGGGGTCAGGTTAGGCTGGCGAGCGCCCTTCATGGTGGCCGGCATTCCGGGTTTTCTACTGGCAGTCGTGTTGTGGCTGTTGCCAGAGCCGGAACGCGGGAAGACCGATTCGGTTACGGCGACTGAAGTGCGCTCCACGCTCCCCGGGTTGCTGCGCAACGGCGCGTTTGTGACGGCGACATTGGGACTGGCCATGTATACGTTTGCTCTCGGAGGCCTCCAGCAATGGATGCCAACATTCCTGTCTCGCGTCCGTCATATCCCGCTCGGCAAGGCAGGCTTGATCTTCTCAGCGATGACTTGCATTGTTGCGATCATAGCCACACTCTCAGGAGGGTGGCTGGGCGACATGCTGCTCAAACGAAACCACGGTGCTTATTACACTCTTTCCGGCGTGGCGATGCTGGTTGGTGTTCCTTTGATGATCGTGGCCATTTATATGACAGGGTGGCCCATGTATCCGGCCATGTGCGCTGCTGAGTTCTTTCTTTTGCTCAATACCGGACCACTCAATGCAGCAATTGTGAACTCGGTGAGCGCACAGATACGATCGACAGCGCTCGCCATCAATGTGGTTGTGATTCATCTGCTCGGAGATGTACCATCGCCCTCCATTATCGGCTGGGTCTCCGATAAGGCCGCCTCGTTGCAAAAGGGTTTTTGGGTTACATTCCTGGCGGCGGCTCTATCGGGCATAATTCTGGTCTATGGAAGCCGTTATGCACCGCAATTGAGTGATCGGAAGACGGCTCAGCGAAGCACAGGATAGTGCTCACCAGACTGGCAACTCGCCATGTGCCTGAAATACTCCAACATAGAGAGATTTCAGCGATATGAAAAACATGAAACTGTTCTGTCTTATTGCGCTGTGCCTGCTGGTAGCTGCTGGTTGCAGCAACCAGGATACGAATAAAACTCGCGAGGAAGCGTCTAAAGTGGCATCCGAATTCAAGCAGGCGACCAAGGATGCCAGCAAAGAAATCAAGAAGGGCGCAGAAGAGGCTCGCAAACAAGGCTCCGCTATTGCCGAAGGCATGAAGGAGGGCTGGAATTCCGACCAGAAAGCGGTCAATGTGAATTCCGCTTCCAAATCGCAACTGATGAATCTCCCTGGAGTCGACGCTCAATCGGCCAATCGCATTATTTCAGGCCGCCCTTACAGAACCAAAGAAGATTTAGCCAAACGAGGCGTCGTCGACGATGATGAATATCACCGGATCGAAGACAAGATCGTGGTTAATTTCTAATTTGTAATTTGAAAAAACCAAGGGCCCAACCACGGATTTGCGCGGATGGGAATTTACCGCTGATTTTCGCCGAGTAGAGAGGAAGCGCACAGCATAAACCTGGTTCTCGATCAATTCAAAAAGCCGCCCGAAGGCGGCTTTTTTTCATGCTGTTTCTTTATTTTAGAGATGCTGCGCGCAAGCGCCGCCAAGGGAGTTTCTCCAGTTTTGCTGGAGCAGCCAGTTGTGGCCACCGAACGTCTGGTTGAATGCTGAACCATTGGATGCAGTTGAAACAGCGCCGAAATTGAAGTTGCACTTGTCTCCATTTTCCTGGCCGTTGGCATCAAACCACGCGTTCAAGTCCGGATCGGAAATGGCTTCTTCAATCTCATGCGACAAGGTGTTGGCCATGCCATCAGCGCCGCTGTCGCCGTTGGGAGACGTCGTCTGGGCCTCGCAACCGGACGGGCACTTGTCGACGTTTCCGACGAACGCCCATTTGATGTCCGCGCCATGAATCGTTTGAGCAGTATGGAATCCGCAGAACTGAGTGCAGAAACCCCGCTCGCTGATGTTCGATGACGTTAGCACCAGGTAAACGCCGGTCGGATCTGTCGGCAAACTTCCATTGTTGAGATGCGAAGAGATCAGATTGGTTAGCCTGGTGTTGGTAAGGCTGGTGCCTTGCGAACCCGTGTCAAATATCTGGCTCTGCAGGTGCAACTGGCCGGAAACATTTGCGGTGTTGTCGCCGTAAGTGGTGTTAATCAGTTCGAGCGCCGAGCCGCTAAGTCCGCCCAAAAATGCATCAATCAGGTTGACGGTGGTTTGGCTGTCAGAAGCCTTAGGGCCATTGGTCCAGTTGCCGTACCAGATGACATAGATTGGCACGTTTCCGTGGAGAACGGGACCGCCGTGATAGTTGATTCCATTGCCCTGGACGACGGCCCTGGGAGCGGGCTGAGCCGCCATGGTTTCTACTGGAGCATCGAGGACGTGGCCGGTGGGTCTTACGTCTTGACCCTGCTCATTCGGCTCGTTGGCTGGGTGACGCAATGTCTGTGCTGTTAGGAAATTCAGGGTCAGCAACAGAAAAAGAAAGGACAGCAGAACCTTGATTTTGCCAAGGGAAAAGCTCATCGAGTTGGAACCTCACTGTTAGGGATTTTGCTTGCTTCTGTCGGAAGAATGAACAGAAAAAGCCAGCGAACGAAAATGATTGGTAAACGAAAACCCGCGATGAAAGTCATATATGAACTGTGAACTGAAAGCAGATTAATAACTTACTTTCGATTCCAGCAACTCTGGAAGCACGGGAGTGTACCACAATCGGATTCGACGCAACACGATCTACAGGAATTCACAAAAACAGAACATGATTAATGTTTGCTAATTTGCAGGACGGAAAAAGAGGGTGATGCAAAGGAGTTTGATTAAAGACCGTTTCCTGAAAACTCAGTCGAAATGAGCTTGAGCACAGAAAGCTAGCAGCTACTCAGCCGCTCCACCGATTCAGGTAAGCAGACGTCAAATGTTTTTCCGCAATCCGGGCAAACAATGTGTTGAATTCCAGAGGAGCGTTCAGAGATCTTTCTCACCGGAAATGTATCGCCCCATGGGCACTCGATAAACGTGATCTGCCCCGCTGCCATAAACTCTCCTGCCACGTATTTGTCGACTGGTGTGGATTTGATCTTTAAAGAAACAGTAAACAGCCATAATCCTGGTCGCAAGTTACCTTCGTTCCAATCCGATCGCTTGCGGCGTTGGCAGAAGAGGTTCTTCTCTGAATATTGTTTACAAACTATTGACCAAGCCGTGACACTTCGATGCCGCGCATCATCTTATTCTTTATAAGACGCGAGCATTAGCTGTGCTCATTGCAGGGCGTGGGTCCGGCAAGGCCCACGCCTTTCTTTCATTTCTCGGCTCCAGACCTTGCTGTGCTCTTATACAAGCTTATGGCAACGAAATCATTGCTTGGCTACGATGGCAATTCCCGTAGGTCCGTTACCACCTGAAGAAAATGGTGAACCACTCACCGGCATGAGTCCACCGGTTGCCGCGTTCACGGCAAACGACGAGATCGTATTGTCAACTTTGTTGGCTACCAGAAGAAAGTTACCCATCGGATCGAGAGCTGTCCCGAAAGGATGCTGCCCTGTTGCCATGGTTGCGGTAGCGGGCATGGGGCCGTTGTTGATGCTGAACACCGACACGCTATTGCCTCCCACGTTGGAGACAAACATAAACTGTTCATTCGGATGTATCGAAACCCGCAAGGGCGCGAGGTGGCAAGAGACGTTACAGCTTGCCGGGGCGGCGGGCGTGCTACCCATTCTCGTCAACGCCCCAGTTGATGGATCAGCGCTGAACGTTGCTACCGATTCAGTCATGTGTTCTGCCAAATACAGGAACTTGCCGTTCGGATCGGCCGCGATTCCAATGGGCGTGGCGCCTGTTGTATCCGGCGAGTTCACGGCGGTCAGGGAGCCGGTGGCGCCATCGATCTTAAATGTCGATAGGCTGCTGGGGGAAAGTCCACCACCTGTATTTGTATTGGTGACATAAAGAAATGTACCCGAAGGACTAACTGTGATTCCAAAAGGGCTGGTGGCAGCGAAGGGCGATCCAGGAACGGGAGTGAGCGCCCCGTTGCCGCTGTTGATGCTGAAAGCAGAGACGCTGCCACTCTCGTTTCCAACAAAAACAAACTTTCCGGCAGGATCGACAGCTACACCGTGAGGCGTGGCTCCGGTTGAAAATGGCGATCCAGGAACCGGAGTCAACATTCCCGTACTGGTATTGATAGAAAACGCCGAAAGGCTGGCGGCACTCTGGTTACTCACAAACAGGAACCTGTGCAGAGGATCCACTGCCAGGAACTCTGCTCCGGCCCCTGCGGAAAAAGGCGAACCATTGACGGTTGAGAGGCTGCCCGAGCTGCTGATAGCAAGCACCGAGATATTGCCGGAGCCTGAATTCGCTACGAATGCAAAGCTCGTAGTCGGGCCTGCCTGCATCATCGGATTGTTTCCCATGCTGCCGCCGCACCCATTCACAATCAGAAAGAGCGCAATCATCGCTCCAAATATCACAGACAAAAAGCGCAGCTTATTGGAACGGCTAATCTCAGATTTCATACAAGCCTCTTTCAATCATGGTCGTTATGCGAAGCGGCATTTCGAATTCAGGTTTCGATAATCAGAAGTAGGAAACTGCAAATTATAAATTCACCCATCTATGCTTGTTGTCTTCGTTTTGTAAATTTGCCGATGCCCAATGATTCCACTTTTGGAATACTCTTCGGCTTGCAATATGACCAGGGCAGGCATTTTCCCAAGAATAAGTACAATGCCTAAGCGTACCGTTTGTGCATAGCCTGGAAAATCAGTAACATGAAGTCCATGTACGACCCCGAAACAGAGGCCGGTTCTTCCAGGCTGGACTCTCAGCACTCCGAGTCGTCGCGCCGATGGAGCCGCTACAAGATTGACGTGCGGTTGAAGGTCTCGGCCGCCATGAAAGACGGCACCACCAACTCCGTTTTCGGGCGTGGCAACAGCCTTAGTCACGGCGGACTTGGCGCC
>DASZFK010000809.1:0-3763 GCA_035939855.1 Candidatus Angelobacter sp. | reverse complement strand
TCGCTGGGGTCCATTTCCGCTTTGACCTCACCACCGGACAACGACTGGGCCGCGAAGTAGCTCATTTGGTCGTTGATGACTTATTGATTCCTGGTGATCGGGAAGACGAATCCGACAACAGATGACCCCATCATTAAGCGGTTATGCGGGGTCCTCTTAATCTATGAATGCACCGAGGGCCAGAACAATCGAGCTGAGTTGACGCCGTCCCCAACCATAGCAACTTTCCGGCCAACCTGTTGAAGCTTGCGGTGAAGGCCCATTGCGCGCGCAGCCTCGTTCGGAGCGACTGTCGCAACATAGCGTCGGATAAGAGCTTCCAGGTCGTCGCTCCAGATTTCCTCGATAACAATTGTAGAGCTTTTCGCAAACAAGCAGCTCAAGCTGTTCAATACTGCCCAAAGCACCGCCGCGTGGAAGCCAGCCCAGAAAAGCTAAAGCTCCGGTTTGAAGGCAGTCACATTTGCCGATGCAACGTAATCATCAACTCACCTTGAATGGCATCAGCCTGGATGAACTCTCTGCTCCGGTGGCGAACTCGGATTTCCAGGCCTTCAAATCCAGCCTCACTCAACCAGGCCTTCAGCTGATCGATTTGCTCGGCTCCTGCTAAACAGCTGGTTTACGCAGCGAGATCATTCTTGAGGCGATGTCTAATCGTCCGCTTAAGCCATTGCGTTTTAACTCGCTCGGCAGTTTGTGCATAGTCGGCAACCACACAGCTTGTGCAGAGATCAAAGGTTTAAAATTCAGCGGCCTATTTGCCTGGCTTCTATGGCGCGGTGTCTATTTGAGCAAATTACCCGGCTTGGAACGCAAGGTGCGAGTCTTAACCGACTGGACACTCGAACTTTTTTTCCCCCGTGACATCGTGCAAACCATTGATTTTAGCGATTCCGGTATGCGGCAAAACGATCCAAAAGTCACAATCACATGAAAAAAACGATTCTTTGCGGTGTTTCTGTCGGCGTAGCCGGCGGCGCCCTCCTCAGCTATGCGGGATTGGCTGCACCAGTGATCGGATTGTCCCTCGGCTGTGTTTACGGATTGATATTTTGCCTGCTCGCTGGACCGCGGGCGAATACGCCTGGCCAAGGCCTCTTATGGGGTCTCGCTTTCGCTCTTGTGTTTTGGCTGGTGGGCCCGGCCTCGATCGGACCAATATTTGTGTCCGCATCACCAGGGTCGACAATGATGTTAAATGCAGTGCGCGCTCGTTTCCCAGACCTTGTTGGTTACATACTATTTTTTGGTGCTCCGCTCGGCATTGTTCTTGGAACCGTGAATCGCTGGAGGACGCCAGACCGGCCAGGGGAAGCGAAGTTCAGTTTGTCCCGAGCCGTCGTGGTCGGCGGATTAGCGGGCATTGTGGGCGGATGGGCGTTTGGTCAGTGGATGGCGAAGGTAGATCATTTTCCTCTGATCGCGGGACTGATTCATCTTAACTCCCGCAACGCTGGAATTGCATTACATTTTGTCTTCGCCTTCATAATCGGCGCGTCCTTTGGTTTACTTTTTCAGCGTGATGTTCGCGGGTATGGGTCTTGCCTGGGATGGGGATTGGGTTACGGCACTTTCTGGTGGTTTCTCGGCCCGATGACGATCATGCCCCTATGGCAGGGGCGAAGCCTGGACTGGTCTTATTACCACGGTCAGGAATTGTTTGGATCACTCGTAGGACATATTGTCTATGGATTGATTGTGGGCGTCATCTACGCCGCCGTTGATCGACTTTGGATTGCTCTTTTTATCGAAAGCGATCCGATCAATCGCCAACCAGAAGCACCCGGTTCACGCACGGTCCGATCCATCGGTTGGGGTGCGGTCGCCGGTCTGATAGGAGGCCTCGTGTTCTTGCCGATCATCGCAGTCGTCACCGGCCTATCGAAGATAGCAGGAGTGGTCGGTTGCACATCGCCAGCCGTCGGCGTGATTGTTCATTTGTTGAGCAGCGGACTGATTGGTATCAGCTATGGACTGCTATTTGAGCGTGAATCGCCCGACTTCGCTGCCGGCATCGCATGGGGTCTGCTTTACGGTTTGGTGTGGTGGTTTGCCGGGAGGTTAACGCTTTTTCCTATTTTGCAGGGTCGCTCTTTTACCTGGACGCACGAGGCAGCCGCTGACGCTCTTCCCTTGTTGGTTGGTCATCTTATCTACGGGTCGGTCACGGCGGTTGTTTTCCTGGCATTCGAACGGCGCCATCGGGATTGGATGTTATTAGACCCCCGTTTCGGGGCGAGGCTAGCGCGCCTGCGCCGACCAAACGGAACACCTGCTCCAGCACTCTGGCTGTTTGCCGTGGGCCTGGGGTTGCTGCTCCAAATCATTCTCACCTGATTGTTTTCTTTCCCTTCGTCGCCTTTGGACTGCTCTCAAGGGCTCGTTGCGCTTCGCATAACGGTCTAACCACACTCATTTCGGCGCTCAATCCCCAGTGCACGAAGAGGAGTAGCGCCGGGGTAATCGTGCAGGGGAATCCCCCATTTAACTAACCCATTTTGGCGACCGGTTTGCAATTAGGTATTCGCACCGAAAAGTGGGCGTTCCTGCTTGCTCCTGTTCGGGAATAAATCCGGGCGACAACGGGTACCTAATTACGGAGTCATTGAATGAAAATGAATCGACACATAAGAAAACTAGTTTATCCTTTCAGCAGTGGTGGTTTGCTTACTGACCATTGTTCCGGAGCATTCTTGAACGAGATCACGCGAGCCGCATTACTAACAGTCGTGCTTGGAATCACGGTTGTACTTGCAACGGGTTGTGCATCGATGGGCCATGGAGTTAGTGCAAGACTTATAAGTCCAGTCACGAATAACCAGCAGGCTGCTGATGCTGAGGAGAACGATACTTACCAACCGACACGGAGCCCCGCATTTAGCGAGTTCTTTGGCAGTTGAGTAGAATCGGGAAGCATGGACGGAGTCATGTTTTACGGACAGAAGGTACAAACTCAGAAGGCCAATCGCCAAACACTGAAAATGGTGCAAATCCGCGTACCGGACTCAGTTACAATAAGGACATTGGCGCGCGCGCAAAACCCGCACGATATGAGAAATTTAATCCGCAAAGCTCTTTATTTTGTCCGGGGTCGCTGCTCAGTATGCGGACAATGGAGAAGGCTAGAGATGCGGAACAACGGACTCACACCTCCACGGTGCTGGGGCAAGCAGCGAATAACGCTTCTCAAATCGCTACAGCAGAACTGAACTTTGGCGGCAGGAGGATATTCAGTCGTCTGCTCTGCTAACTAACCAAGAAATAATTTAACCGACCCAGACCCGTTGGAAATAGGGGGTGAAGGCCCAAACCGCCTTTGTTTTGTCGCGTATGCAAAAACCTCAAGCGTCATCCAGCTTTTCGGCCCTGGCCAACGTTGCGTTTTTCCGGCTGTGGGTTGCCGCTCTGGCGAGCGGCACGGCCGTCGCGGCCGACCAGACCGCAGCCCGCTGGGCGCTTATCCACTTTTCGGAGTCGGCTTTCGTCATTTCGTTGTTGTCGAGCACGGCTGCGCTGCCTTTCCTGCTCTTTACTTTACCAGCCGGGTTTGTGGCGGACGCGGTCGACCGGCGACCCTTGCTGCGGACGATCAACGTTTGGCAAGCGCTGGTGGCCGGTACGCTGGCATTCCTGGGCTTCCGCGGCATGCTCTCCCCCGCCACGCTCCTGGTCGGTTCGCTCGCCTTGGGCGTGGGCTTCGCCTTCAACGCGCCCGTCTGGACCGCGCTGATCCCGGATGTGGTCCCTGAGGATGAGCTGC
>DASZFK010000808.1:0-14390 GCA_035939855.1 Candidatus Angelobacter sp. | reverse complement strand
AAGGGCGATGGTCTTGCAGAAGCGCGATCTTGAGTTCTTCAAAATCCTCGGGACAACTGCCCGGCTTGTTGACCGGGAGCAGGCCATGAGATTTGCAGGATTTACTTCAAGGACCAGAGCAAACGAGCGGCTTTTAAAGCTTACCTCAAATGGACTTTTGCGTAGGTATTTCCTGGGAACATTCAGAGGAGGATCAAAAGCTCTTTACACCCTTTCAGAAAAGGGAGCGCATATTGCAGAAATTGAAAACCGGCCAGTGATCAGGAACAAAGAAGCGCTTCTTGTTGGCGATCCGTTTGTAAACCACCAGCTTGCCATAAATGACGTTCATATTGCCGCCCGGTTCAGCATTCCACAGAACTGCAAGTTTATCCGCTTTGTGGCATTCCAGAAACCGCTCACAAAATCGCTTGCCCTGATTCCTGATGGTTACTTTGAAATCGAAACCCCCGCTGAAGTTAAGTCTGCCTTTATCGAAGTCGATTTAGGCACAGAATCGCTCAAAGTCTGGAGCAAGAAAATAGCCCTGTATTTGCACCTTGCAATCTCAGGAACATTTGAAAAGATTTTTGGCCGCCAGCAGTTCCGGGTGCTTGTGCTGGCCCCATCCGACCGCAGGCTAAGAACAATCCAAAAGACAGTTTTAAAACAAACCCAAAAGATTTTTTGGCTTTCGACCCTTGAACAAATTAAGCGTGACGGCTTTTGGCAAGCAATTTGGCTCCGTCCAAACAGAGACCAGAAGCTCTCACTTTTAGAAAGGACATTATGAAGCTTTGCTTTAGCTGCGGCAGGATGACTTCAGGCGCTCCCGCCTATTGTCATAACTGCGGCAAGACTTACAACGTCAAGCTCTGTTCCCGCGGACATATCAATCCGCGCTCTGCAAATGTCTGTTCCCAGTGCGGCAGCAGGGAGATGAGCACCCCGCAGAGAAAAATTCCGTTTTTGCTGAAGCCTCTGATTTTCCTTTTCTCGCATTTTTTCGGAATCGCTTTGATTTTCTCACTCGTAATTTTCATCGGTTATTTTGCCTACCAAATTTTTACTGATCCAAATGGACTTCTGCCCCTGATGTGCATTGGTCTTTCCTTGGGTGTTTTATTCCTGTTCTGGATGATGCTCCCGAACTTTCTTAAAGCTCCGATTAGATGGCTGTTCAAACGGAAGGGACATAAGAAGTGATTGGTGTTTGCGTGGAACAGATCAGAGAGGAAGCGTATGCGGAAGGATTGATCCGAGATACGGAGGAGATCAGGATGCGGGGAACCAATGCGGTACGGGATTTGGTACAGAGTCGGATTTAGCAAGATGCGGAAAAGGTAAGCAGGAATTGGGCTTTTTGAACATCAGGCTAGGGTGAAACAGGTAGCGCGTCTGATTGGCTGCTCGGCCTGGACTGTCAGGCAAAAGCATTTGAGGCAAGGCCTGCCGTGCTTTCGCTCCGGGCCGAGCGGCCGACTGACGTTTTACAGAAACCAGGTCGTCGCTTGGATTTTGGACCGCCAAAAAGAAACCCAAGGAGGAAAAATTTTATGAGCCTCTGGCGCAGGCCAAGCGGCATCTATGAAAGCCACGTCATGGTTGACGGGGTGCGCTTTAGAAAATCAACCGGGACAAGCAACAAACGACTTGCCCAAGCCATTGACCGAAAGCATGAAGAGGAGCTGCTTGCCTCGAGGTTCCAGGTGGAGCAGCACGAATACAAGCCAAGCATGAAGTTTGCCGAGCTTGCTACTCGCTTTCTTGCCGAGAACTCAAAGCGCTGGCACCAGGAGCGGCTGAAAATCTTCTTGCCTTACTTTGCAGGTCATGAAATCGGGCAGATCACAAAGGGTCTTGCCAAGCAGTACAGGACACACCGGCATAGCCAAAAGAAACTTACTGAAACAACCATCAACCGCGATGTCGAGTGCCTGCGCCACATCCTTTATTGGGCAGTGGACCAGGGCATTTTGCCAGCAAACCCTCTTGCTCGTCTTCAGCTTGAAAAGCCAAGACGAAAGAAACGCCCGGTAATGAGCGTGGAAGATGAAATGAAGATCATTGAGCATTCAGCCGAACATCTTCAGAGGATCATCATCTGTGCTTCGGACACTGGCATGCGCAGAGGCGAAATCCTTGCTCAACTCTGGCAGGACATTGATTTTGCAAGACGTGTCATTTCAGTGACCCATTCAAAAACTGCTGATGGGGAGCACCGCGAAATTCCGCTAACTTGCCGGCTCTTTGAGCTTCTGTTGAAAGACCGGCAAAAACAAGGGTTGGTTTTCACCTTCAATGACAATCCAATTAACCGCATCAAGACTGCCTGGAAAGGAGCACTGAAAAGGTCAAAGGTCCAACACTACCGCTTTAAGGATCTGCGATCCACATTCAATTCGCGGCTTCTTGAAGCGGGAATCATCAAGGATGTTCGCAAAGAACTTATGGGCCACAGCCGCAATGAAGACACCAATGACCTTTACAGCCACATTGAGCTGCCGCTTCTGAGGGAAGCAATCAGGAAGCTCGAAGAGTGGCGCGAGGCAGAAATCCAAAAACTTTCAAAGGAGGAAGACGTAGCAGAACTAGAAGAAAAAGCTGAGAACACTCACGCCGGTAGTGCTGCTTGAAAGAAGGCGCGGAAAAGCTGACAGTCCACCACAACAAAAAAACCAAAGGAGGAATTGATGTCAAACCGCAGAGGAAGTTTCGGACAAAAGCTCGGACGCAAAGCCAAGCGGGAAGCCAAGGGTATTGCCAGGGGAGTTGCGCGGGAAGGAGTGAAGATCGCCAAGGGAGCAGTCAGAGGATTCTTTAGGGCCTTCAACCCGTTCCGCTAAATCACCCAGGAGCTTTCTACAGCAAATGCAAAACGCACTTTCAAACGGAGGAATCATGGAACTGTTAACCCATGAGCTGCGCAAAGTCTTGCCGCCGCTCTATTCTCAGGAACACAACAAAGACCCGACTGTGCATATCAAGTTTTTCACGCCGGATTCAAACTGGACTTGGTATGTCACAGAAGGGTCTGAAGAAGAGGATGGGGATTTCAGGTTTTTTGGTTTAGTAATTGGCCAGGCAGAAGAGTGGGGATATTTCCTGCTTTCTGAACTTAGAGCAGCACATGGGCCAGCAGGCCTTGCAATTGAACGAGACCTCTACTTCAAACCACGTCCGATGAGCCAAGCAAAAGGCACTTGAGATTTCCCCAAGCCAGCGAATCCAGCAACAACCTAAAACCAAACACCAAAACTATGGAGGAAAAAACCATGCCTGAAAAGGCTCTAAAACTCGTGTTGTCTCTTGATCCTGAAACGAACTGGTACAAACCCGTTGCTCACAATCTTTCACTTGAGCAGGCCGCAGAGTTTGCCAACCACCAGCAATCAGATCCTTCCCACACTTTGATCGCTGAGCAGAAGAATCACCACCGCACTTCCAAGGCAGAGAAATGCAAAGCCTGCAAAGAGATCGCCTTGGAATACACAGCACAGCGCTCTGATGCTGGTCCTGAGCCACCAACGAGCCAAGAGAGTGAGGCTTAAGTGAACCAGCCAGATGACATAACCAGCATCATCGTGGACGCTGCCAAGAAAGCGATTCAGCAAACTCAGCAGAGATGCACTGAAGCCCTGAAAGCGCTTGACCAGCAGGACTACTTGGCTGCGCTTGGAGCAATTGTCGGAATTGACGATCAAACGCAGCAGGTGACAGCAAGGCTTCTGGTCTTGCGCGATGTTGCTGAACACAAAAAGAAAAATAAATGACAAAGGAGGAAAAACAAATGACGGCCCAAAAGAAAGGCGCACCCGAAGGCGGAACAGCACCTCAAGGGACAAGCCAATCTTCAGATGCAAAACGCAAACCCTGGATCAAGAAAACGCCTGTCGAGATCATCCTGGAGCAGGTTGCCAAGCAAAAAGAAAAAGTGGAGGAAATGAGAAAAGAGATCCAGAAGGAAGAAGGCGAACTGAAGAAAATGCAGGAAGCCACAAAACTTCTTGGAGGCTAGTTAACTTAGGAGTTTGTCCGAGCCTGGACAAGCTCCTTTTTTGATGGCGGAAAAGATCAATATTAAGGAGAACACTGATGAAACTCTCAATACCAACTCTGAATTCAAGACTGCACGAAAATCGTAGAGTCGAGTGCGACGGCTTTTATGACGGCGCGCATGGAACGCCAAAAGAAACCGGCATTGAAGAAATTGAAGGAAAGTTTGAAGAGAAGAAAGCCAATCTTCAGAAGGATGCTGTCACCAATCAAAAGCGCCTGGAAGCAGAAATTAAGCACCTCGATGAGGTCGGCCCAGCGGTAGAGCGCAAGATCAAGGCAGTTGAGGAGAAGAACAACGAGCAAGCACTTCCCATTGTGCTTCCTTCTTGCGTTGTTGCCCTTGCCCTCTTTGCAATCATCTCAGAGGCGCTGCTCCTGGCGCCAGCAATGGACATTCTTAATGTCACAAGCGAAATTGCCCAACTCTTTACCGCCTTTGGCATTGCCGGGGTTGCTGGCCTCACATTCCATTTTGTTTGGGAGAGCTTTACCTCAGAAGACTTCCCTAAAATTTGGAAGGTAACTGTCCGGGTTGTTGCGGCCATGCTTGCCTTTGGCCTGATTGTTTGGGGAATCCTTCGAGGTTACCAAGTTGCCTTTGCAGCAACTTTAAATCAAAACCCGCTTGGGGATTTCCTGTCAGGACACCCGATTCTTTCATCCATTTTCTTTGTGTTCATCACCCTGGCAACCCCTGTGATTGCTGCCACAGCAACCCACTACGGCGCTCACCGGATTCAGGAGTGGTGGGAATGGAAAACTGCCAAAGCAAAATTTGAGGCTCTTTCCAAAAGACGTGCATCGGCGGTCAAGGAACTGGAGGCCCAGGAGAAAGCATTGCAGCTTGGACTGAAAGCACTTGATGAAGAAAGAAAGCAGTGGAAGTCAGTTTACAGCCTTCACCATGAGCGCGGCGGAAAACACGGCGCAAAGCAAGAGCCGTACTGGATCGTCATTGCCAAGGCGACCTTTGCAGCACTGTTTGCGCTACTTGCCGCTGGTTGGTTCATCTTCTTTATCTCACCGTTCTTTGTTCTTTTCCCGGTGGTGGTCTGGTGGGCTGCTTTCCTTTATTACCGCAGGCAGTGGCGGACTCCAAGCCGGATTGAGTTTTTTGATCTTGAGCATGTCCAGTTTGTCATTCCTGCCAAAGATGCCCACGCAGCTGATGTCCGAGTCGGTGCTTTTGGAGGGTTCCGGCAAGACCAGCACGAGGAGTTGCCCAAATGAACATGAGAAACGTTTTCTTTGCATTATTGCTTGCCGCATGTCTCGTTGGCTGCGGCAAGCAAGCACAAACCCGCCATATCATTATTTTGATTGATGCCAGTGGAAGTATTGACCGGCAGGCACTGGATCAGGCGTTCAAAGCGATCGATGATCTGGTCGGCAACCTCCGCCGGGGAGACAGGATTGCCATTATCCCAATCCTTGGGGATGCCGAGGCTGAGGCTTCGGGCCGGATCATCCGGTTCCAAATACCGACAAGTCGGCAGGCGTATGACAGTGACCTTAAGGCTTTCCGCCAGAAGTTAAAGACCTCACTCGCAACAATGGAAGCTGAGGCGGTTGCTCATCCTGGGTCAAAGAGCGACATTTTGGGTTCCGTGGCACTGACAGAGGGAGAATTCCAGTCAGACTCTGGCGGATCAAGAAGACTGCTCGCGGTCTTGAGTGATTTTATCCAGGAGGATACCAATGTCAATTTCAAGAAAGACAAACGTCTAGTGAATCCAGTCTCTGCCAAGAAGTTTGCCACACAGCATGCAAAGCAAAAGTCCTTTAATTTCAGGGGAATGCCTGTTTATTTGGGTTTGCTGCGTAGTCAAGAATATGCTGCGATGGAGCAATCTCGCCGGGATGCAATCCAGGAATTTTGGATTAGATTATTTAAATCTTTTGGAGCACAACCGCTATTCATTGCGGACGGGTCAGGGTTGCTACGCTCTTTCGGAACCGCATTTCCCACTTTGGAATAAACAACCACCTTGCCGAGAATTCGCTTGCATTCTGGGGAAAATCTCATAAAATCACAACGCTAAACCCCCAGTGTTCATATTTCGCTGTTGTTTCGAGAACATTCGTTAAGCAACCTTCAAGAATTCTATGGAGATCACTTGCTTTTAGGCCCGACAATGACAAAAAAGACGTTCTCGCTATCGCGATGTGGATATACCATCGTCCTCCTAGTTCTCATAGTATTTTCCGGTTGCAATCGAAATTCTCACAACGCTAGCCAACAACGTCGATCTATTGTGATCAATGAGGCCGCACGCACTTTACTTTATCTTCCACTTTACCATGCTATCGAAAAGGGATATTTCAGCGACGAAGGCATTGATGTGCAAATCGTTACTGGAGGTACTGCCAGTAATTCGTTTACAGCGATGTTGGGTGGTCAAGCGCAGTTCTCGCAAGCTGACCCAATGTATGTACCGATCTCTCGACAGAGCGGAGCAGATACGAAAGTTGTTGGTCAAATCGTGGGCCGAATTGCGGTGTGGGGAGTAACATTAGACCCCGCGGTTAAGAATATGGGGCCGTCCGCTCTGCGTGGCAAGATTGTTTCGACTCATATTCGGCCAATGACCGCTTATACATACACCAGCAAACTAATCCAAAATGACAGCCTACGACCCGATATAGACGTCAAGATTTTACAATCACAACCAGGAACTGAACTCGTGCCATTGCTCACTCACCGTGCAGATTTTGCAATGACAATCGAGCCTCAGGTATCCCAGGCAGTTCAGCAAGGAGCCCATGTCGTCTTTTCATATCCGCAGCAGCTGGGCAATCAGGTGTTTACTGGTTTGATGGCTCGCGCTGATTTTATCGCCAGCAATCAGGCATTAGTAAAATCTGTGCTGAAGGCATATCAACGAGCTCTTGATGATATCCACGCTAACCCAGAAGCGACAATCTCAACTGCCATAAAATATTTCCCTCAACTCGACCAACAAATTCTAAAAGCAGCTATTACGAGGGTAATATCAGAACAAGTGATTCCTAAGTCGCTATACATCTCGGAGGAGTCGTGGAATAAGGCAGTGGCTGTTAGATTAGCCGCAGGCGATCTCCATAACCCAGCTCCTGCCTTCAGCGATTGTGTAGATCAAAGCCTTCAATCTCACCAATAGATTAGATTCCATAATGGAGCTTCTTTGAAGTATGGCAGAAACTGACTTTCTTATCGCCTTGGCAGCCGACGCTTTTATATACGCACCGCTTTTCATTGCTCATCAAGCAAGGCTGTTCGAAGCCCACGTGGATCTTGCGGTCATCCGAAAGGCACCCACTGATCGTTTTGCTCCAATGGCGTTCGCAAAAGACATACAGGGTGTTTTTGAAGATCGCGATCATAGACCTCTCGTTATAGTATGCGATCCGATGCACGCTAACGTATATAACCAGACACACCGCAAGAGTGGCACCGAATTGACTGTTGTCGGTACATTGCTAAAAAGTCCTGCCTGCTGGTTATTTGATGGCCTAGATACAAAACAATTAATTGCCCATATTCAAGAACAGAAACCTTTGAGGATCAAGACACATCCGAGGGGAATGACTGCCGATACATTAACAAGATGGCTATTGACCCAGAATGCGGTGGCAGCAGAGTTAATCGAGAAATTATTAGATCCAGCACAGCACCCAGGTGGTGAACTTGATTATTTTCGTGATCTCGAAGAGGAGTACGTAATTGGGCATGCGGCTGTTTCTGTCGATCTGCTTACAATGCAACAAATCGAGAAAAACAATCCCGACCGCGGAATCCGGTATGATTTTAGCACCAATCCAGACTTTCAGGAATATCTAATGACCGCTTTAGTTGCGTCACGTGATGCGTGCAGCGCCTTTGGTGATGTAATAAAGAGAATCCTGATCGGAATTAATGTTGCTTTTGACATGATGAAGTCGGACATAGAGCTCTGTGCTGATCTGCTGGTGCTCCACTATAAGAATCGCGATGCATCGATAGCGTCTGAGCGGTTGCTCGGAGCGAAACGTCTTGACCCTATAGGTGAAATTGGCGATTTCGATGAAGAGACGCTACGAGCAGCATTTATTGATCGGCTCATTAAAACGAATGCTTACCCAGCTATCGCTTTCGACGGTCAGGACGATCTGAGAGAGCTGCTGCGAAAGACGGTTGCAGCATATTGCAATGTTCACGAAGATAAATTGCGCGCTGAGCCACGTCTCTCCGTTAAGGAGCTTTCTGATTCCATAGATACACTCATTGGCTCTCGCCGACCAACAATTTCCGTATCTGATATCAGCAAGGTTTTCAGCAGCGTTGTCGGTCAGTCAAGCCGTGAGAGGCTGGCTCATGAGCCGGTTCACTCGCAGACTAAGAAAACCGTCGATTGGATCGAGAAAATGGCCGAAAATGGTGTACCCGTTTACGAGTGGTTGGTTGTGGGGCAGTGTGCTTGTGTGGACGGGGAACGACGCCGATTATTGATGGAAGGCGTGAATAAACTTTATGAACACTGGGGTGCTGTACAAAATAGCAAGTCACCCTATACCGCTTTAATCTGCAGCCCACCACGGACGGGAAAGTCAAGTTTTGTAAAGGATTTGCGAGAAGAAATAGGCCGGCGCTTTGGTAAAATTGGCGCATATATTGAGCAGGACGTCGGCGAGTGTAGCTCGCCCGAAGAGTTCAAAAATCGTCTTGACGGCAAGATTGAGGCGGCTGCTTCAAATATATCAGTGAAGAGTCCTGCCATAGTCTTTGTAGACGAAGTTAATAAGATTTTAGGTGGCGAGTACGTCTTTAATAAACTGCTCGGCTATTTGGATGGGGCTAAAGGGAAAGGTCCATACATAAAGCTACCTAGTGGCAATCAGGTTGATCGCGTTTCGCTTTTTTGGTTTTTTGCAGGAGCGTGGCCGACTTGCAATGATGCGCGGAAACAGCTTAGCCGTAATCCACGTTTGGCTGGGGCAGAACCAGGGAATGGGGGCGCAGATTTTAACGGACGGTTACATAACAATTTCGATTTACCCGGCTGCGACAATGCTTTCGAGAAAGTGGCCAAATGTTTGGCTTTTATTGACCCTACCGAACGGAGTCGAATTGCTGCCATTGAGGCCCATCTTGTTCTCTTCTTAACAGATGTTAGATTCAGCGGTTCTGCCGACATCGATCTTAAGGTCAAGGAACTTTTAAAGAGGGCTGGAGGCGAAAATACTCTCAGGCTTTCCCATACATGGGATGAATCGCTTCGACGAAGTTTTGAACGCAAATATGATGGATGGCTCGAAAAGCTCCCTAACACTGCAATCCGAATTCAATGGGAAAAGCGAGATTCAGTATCCGTTGGGAAGTAATTGTGCTGGTGAACACAACAAATTGACTATCATTGAGGTGCGAGAAGTATCGCGGACATATCGGCAAGATCGGAACGTTATGATTGCTGCTCTGGACAAGATTTCGTTGGATATCCAAGGGGCAGCAGTTACGGCGATTCTTGGTCCAAGCGGATGTGGCAAAACGACATTGCTCAACATCCTTGCGGGGCTTGATTCTGCCGATGCGGGCTCGATCTTAATGGATGGTAAGAGCGTGGACTACTCGACTCTGCGGTTTGGCTATGTCTTCCAGACTCCATCATTAATTCCGTGGCGAAATGTATTGCAAAATGCCGTGCTGGGAATCGAGGTGCGTGGAAAGCCAAGAAAAATACGGGAGCTTGAGGCTGAGAAATGGCTACACAAGTATGGGTTAGCAGACTTTGTCAAACATTACCCCAATTCGCTTTCGATCGGAATGCAGCAGCGTGTCTCAATTATTCGTGCGGTGGTGTTTGGGGCCGACATACTCTTGCTCGATGAACCATTTCGTGGTTTAGATTACGGCATAAAAGGTGAAATTGAAAAAGATATTAGCTCACTTGTTGAGCAGGAAGCTTTAACTGCTGTGCTGGTCACTCATGATATAGAAGAGGCCGTGATGCTTGCAGATCGAATTTACGTGTTATCCGAGCGCCCAGGAAAAATCATTGCGTCCTACGAGGTCGCAACGCCTCGCCAAGCCAGACGAGATCCAGGAAGTCTTAGTAAAGAGGTCAGTTCTTTGGTTCAAAGGATTTGGGCTGACTTGCGAATCAAGTATGGCTCGGCAGCTGTATAAATGTTGAGGGGGCGATGCGACGGATACTTATAATGATCTTGCCTGGAGTTGCTGTTATAGCCGCTTGGGAGTCAACTGTAAGGATGCGCCCGATGTGGCAATTCTTGCTGGGATCACCTTCCGGTGTGATACGAGAGGCTATGATTCTCATTCGCTCGGGAGAATTCTATCGTGATTGCCTCCTTACTGCGAGCGAGGCCTTGATTGGATTTCTTATGGGTACTGCGATTGGGACAATGCTAGGTTTGCTTTTATGGTACTCCCAAAAAATATCTCAGATGGCGCAACCATACATAGTCGCAGCGGGCAGTATTCCGGTGTTTGCCCTCGGCCCAATGCTCGTATTCTGGTTCGGGACTGGATTTGCATCAAAGGTTGCATTGGCCATATTGGCTACTGTCGTTATTGCCCTCGTTCAGGCACACACCGGTGCCTGTCAGACAGATGTCAACCTCATTCGGCTGATGCGTTTATTTCGTGCGCGTAGGAGCCAAGTGGTAATGAAGGTTGTAGGGCCGTCGGCGATAATGTGGGTTCTGGCTGGGGCGCGAATCAATATAGGCATGGCTCTCCTTGGTGCCTTTATCGGCGAGTTCATTGGATCAAGTCACGGATTGGGTCATTCAATCATTGTTGCTGAGGGCTTGTTTAATGTATCCCAGATCTGGGTGGGAGTGCTTGGCATTGTGTTGATTGCATTAACCTTTCAGGCAATTACCATTCCAATTGAACAATGGGCTCGTCGGTGGCGATTGAGTACGTAGTGCAACATAGTCCAGTGAAGCGGGTTGTTATTTAATAGCAGGAGAATTTTATGACGTGCAGAATAGCTGAAAATGGGCCGTTGACACAGATGCGAAATGATTTGGGAATTTCGCCCCAGTGCCACAGTTTTAGGGAAAATTGTGTAAGAAAGTATAGCACGGCTGCGAGCGATGGTGTCTTTGCGGCCGCTGGCGCGGCAATAGGTTATTGCCAAGCTCTCTTTGACCGCAAGAACACTCCTGGAGAGCACACAGATTATGTTAATCAGCAGCTCGCACTAATAAATGCCCCTTGGCCGAACAGCCATGAGTTGTTTTGGGGATATCGTGACCGATGGAAAGCAGATGAGTACCTTACTGATGCCATTAAACCGCTATGTGGCCGGGGCAGAGTTCCCATTTTAATTACCGGACTAGACCCTGCATATCAAGAAGATGAAATTCAAACAATTCTACGCACATCGCCACCGGTGGTGCCAGGAGAGCCTGTATTGATTCGTCTACTTTTGAGTGACTCTAGGTCGATAGATTCAGCAGCGAATCTCTTATTGAAGTTATTTGAAGCCGCTCAAAAATCTCGAATGATGCCGACCTGGTGGCCACTATTTCAGGGTGATTTATCGGAGCAGAAATGGACATTATTCAAGAAGTCTTTGGGTGATTTATGGCGCTACTCAAATCTTGCGATAAATCCTTTTGTTCCGAAGGAATCACTAGCAGTGATTTGGGAGCAAGTTACGGTAGCCCAGCTTCCAATTGGTCTTGAATCCGGCATTCAAGACGACGGAATAGTTAGCTTGGTGCCGGGTATGCGGGTCACCGGTATACGTGATATTTGGACCTACAGTTTCTTTAAGTTTATGGATGATATTCGTTCCCTAAAAATAAGTCCAACACTTATTGTTTTGGGTCCTTCCTCTCCCGATTGGCCAAGTGAATGGAATACTCTGAGAGTGAAAAAATTCATTCCTCTCCTGATAGAAGGTACCAAAATACTCTGGCAGCGTCTCGGAAAAGAGCGACAGGAGGCTTTGCTAAAACTTCCAGCTTAATTTAAAGGCAGTTGTGGCATTGTTGATGCGAAACCGGCAGATTACTGTCAGTTTAACCCGTTTAACTCTATACGGTCGCTCAGTCTTTACTGGTATTGATCATTGTGATAGTATAGTAAGCTTGCTACTCTACGTTGCGTCGCGATTAATTAACTGGAATCCTCTTTCCTGAATTACCTAAAAAATACAAAGCGTGAGTTGTCGTGGGCTTAACAAGTCCGATTAAGGAGGATTGCATGTCTACAGGCACAACTCACAGAAGTCGCGTGGCCGGATTGTTAGTAAAGGCTTGCGGCCAGTATTTCACCTTCAAACTTGCCCCCTATCCCATCTCTTTTGAGTCCCCATTGCGAAGAAATGGGACCTACTGGGTAACCGATCCCGAAAACAATCGCCACGTTGCTTTGAAAACGCCATCGTGGGTAGGCGAAATTGGTCGATCTATTATGCCGTATCGGGTTTATCTACTCGAACTTTGTGATTAAAGAGTCACCCATTAACGCGAGGAGCACAATGTTCCTCGCGTGTTTTTGTTCGGGAAGGAAAAAGGGCAATCCTAGGGATTTCCTTTCAGAAGGGTCAAAATCGATTCTGAAGCTGAATTGGGACCTATAGATGTAGTCCACTATAAGCGTAGGTAAATTTATGACATTGATTGCCTCCGACCTCAAAAAATCGCAACAGCTTTCAAACACCGCCTTGCAACAGATTCAATATAAAGCAGTTACGGCCTTCAAATTTCAACACGTTTTAATAGTAGCGCAAATCTGATTCGGGACCAGGGGGTCGGAGGTTCAAATCCTCTCTCCCCGACCATTCTGATTTTTTGGCCCTATTGAGGATCAGGTCAAAGGGCTTTCGGTATGTAGGATAAAGACTTACGCCATCTATCCGGCAGTTCAAAAGTACTTTTTTCAGCAATCTGCCTTGCTCTGTCGGACTCTGCGTAAGATATTGAAAATAAGCATGATTTGCGAGTTCTAAAGTCCTTTTTACGCTCAACAGCCTATCGGGGCTGGCTTGTTCCAAGCCTTGCATGGCCATCAGCACCTGCTGTTCTTCCATTTGCCATTCCGCCGTCTTGCGTTGCCAGAACTCCTCAGAGACTTTTCTGTCTACCTTATCTGTATAGACTTGATCAATGCGGTTGCGAATGGCCGCCAGCTTTTGCTGTAGCTGTTCGCGCTGCTCTTTCTTCTCGACATCCGAGCGCCGATGATTCTCGGTGAGCGCCGTTTCCAATTGCGCCAGCACGTCATCGGGAATATGGATGTCGTGGAACACTTGCCCGAGACGTTGCCCTAGCTCGGCTTCAGTCATGCGCGGAAGATCGCACTTGCCTTTGTAGCCCGTGCATCGGTAATAGGTGTATTTCTCTTTCTTGAATTCTGCTGTGACCATGCAATCGTCGTAATCGCAGGTCAGCAGGCCACCAAAAGCAAATTCGCGCTTCTGATATTTTGGCTTATTGTGTCCGTCGAAAACGGCCTGCACCCGCTGGAATAGCTCCGGCGAGATGAGCGCCGGATGAGTTGCCTTGTATCGTTGACCACTCCAGTTGAAGAAGCCGATGTAAAACTCGTTTCTCAAAATGCCGTCGTGGATGTGGCTCTTGGTGATGAGCTTGCCCGTTTCCGTGCGCACGAGTTGCCGGAGATCAGCCAGGGAGTGATTGCCAGTAGCGTATAGCTCGAACATGCGTTTGGCGACTTCTGCGTTTTCAGGATGAACCTCAATGGTATGGTCCAGTTTGTTATTGCGATAACCCAGCGGAGGCCGGCCAGGGTAGATGCCCTGCGCGGCTTTTTCCCGCATTCCTTTCTTGACCTCTTCGGTCAGGTTCTCAACATAATTGCGAGCGATGACCAGTTGGATGCCATGCATGAGCTTGACTTGGGACTTGGAATTCTTGCCTATGATCTGGCCTTCTTTGGGTAAATGGATTTCCACGCCCAAGTCTTCCAACGTGACGCAATCGCGGAAATTGCGGTATAGGCGGTCGGTCTTCTCGACCAGAACTACACGGCACGCGCTATGCCTTTCCAGAAACTGGACCATCTCGCCAAATTGCTTGCGCCCCGCGGTTTTGGCCGTTTCCACATCTATGAACTCACGCACGATGCGGAAGCCGTGCTTGGCGGCGTATTCTCGCAACAGCTTCAGTTGAGCCGGGATGGAGTAGCCTTCCCGCTCTTGTTCCCGACTGGAAACCCGTGCATACAGCACCGCAGGTTTCATGTTCATGTTCCCTTCTCACGACCGACTGAAATTTGCTCCCTACATGATCTTTCTGCCTCGGTCCCATTCATTAAGCAGCAGGAAGAAATCCAGCAATGCCGCAATCTCTTCCTGGGTGAGAATCCGGCAGGAAAGAGTGGCTATCATCGTAAGCCC
>DASZFK010000807.1:0-4322 GCA_035939855.1 Candidatus Angelobacter sp. | reverse complement strand
ATTGGCCATTGGGGGAATGCGGGACCACGCGCATCTTCTGCTCTCGTTGCCGGCTACCATCACCATTGCTAAAGCCGTGCAACTCATCAAGGCAGGTTCCTCCCTATGGATGAATGATCAGAAAAGAAGAAAATGGTTCGGATGGCAGGAAGAATACGGGGCATTTACTATCGGAGTGGCACAGAAAGAAGTCACCATTCGTTATATCCGCAATCAGGCGCAACATCATGCCAGGAAGAGTTTTGATGATGAACTCAAGATGATTTTGAAACGGCACGGGATGGTTGCCTTGGGAAAATGACTCAGTCGTCCCTGCGGGACTCTCATTCCCGCGTGGAGCAAGTACCCGGCACTCCGCTAACGCTGCGTGCCGGGCTACTTTCGGGTCGTGCCTACCGGCACTTTGTTTATAAAATGACGACAGAATCTCTCTAGAGGCAGCCGCCCAGCTAGAAGTTTACGCCGCAAGACAAATAGCGTCCGCAAAGTGAAATTTTTCCGCAACTTTTCAAAATTCCACGTAGAGCTACTGTTATGGAATCCACAACCAACGCGTCAGACAAAAATTTATTTGCTTTAGAATCAGGAAGATAGTATATTAGTACTACTACTGTGGCAGCACCATCCATTGCCACCTTTTGCCATCTTTGGTATATAACCTCAAGTACCTGCCAGGCAGGCCGTAGCGGGTCCGAAGACGACCAGCTACCGGGTATCGGCATGAACGCAGTAAGAGCTGATCCTTAGATTTTTGACAACTGAATGACCAAGTATTAGCCAAGCAGCTTATTGAAAACAAAGCTTGTAGCGGCAGAATCAACAGTTTTCAGAGATGTCCAGCGATTCGCTCCCAGGCTAAATGCTAGAGGCCATCTCATAAATGCGCTTTAGCGCCGTCGGTGGAAGAGCGGGCCTTCAGGCCCGCGATCCAGGCCTAGATGAAATGGGCTTTTAGCCCCGGTGGCAGTGCCTGGAGCATTTATGAGATGGGTTCTAATGGCTAAGAACTGAGGGCTAAACATCATGGAAAAGCGGTTACAGCGGTAACGACCGGTAACAGAAATCGCCAATATTGACGCGGTTTGTAACCAGGGTAACCGCTGTAACGCCTGTTTTTTTACACACTATTTCGAGTGGCTTAAAAGCTAAGAGACAATAAAAAGTTGCTCCTGACAAACGGTGCCTATGGTCGTGACAAAGGGGGGAGGAGTCGTGACAAAGATGTGGCAAGTCGTGACAAACGACCCCCGAGTCGTGCCAAAACACCCCCGAGTCGTACCAAAACGCCCCGAGTCGTCCCGCTAAATAGGCTTCTTTGAGAACCCGTAAGAGTTGGTGTAGCGGCAAAATGTCAAAAACTAGAAGCCAGATGCTAATGGCTAATGGCTAACCCGCTAACAGCTAATATGACTCTATGTCTCTGCCCGAAGGATTTTCAATACACCGCGCTTCAATCGCCGACCTGGAAACGTTGGTTGCCCACCGGAGAGAGATGTTTCATGACATGGGATACAGCGATGATCTCGTACTGAACGATATGGCGGCAAAGTTTCGGGTGTGGTTGCTGCAGCATTTGGAGGCAGGAGATTACCTTGCCTGGCTCGTCTCGGCGCCCGATGGTTCCATCGCGGCAGGCGCCGGGTTGTGGTTGATGGATTGGCCTCCGCATATCGTTGGCAAAAGTGCGCGACGCGGCAACATTCTCAATGTCTATACCAGCGAGAATTTTCGCCGCCGGGGATTGGCACGCCAACTGATGGAGGTGGTGCTGCGCTGGTGCCGCCAGAACCAGGTCGATACGATCATTCTCCATGCCAGCAACGAGGGCCGCAATCTCTACGAATCGATGGGGTTCAAACCTACCAACGAAATGCGTCTTCGCTTGTAAATCCATCGCAAGAGGCACGGAATTTACCTTTTGCCGCTACAGCCATCTTGTCGCTCACCGAAACCGGGTTATCAGCTCGCCAAAGGGATCGTTGGTTACATTCCAGGAACCCTCGAAAGGATTATCCAGATCGGAGAGCACGAAGTGAGCAAAGAAGAGCAGCGTGCTGATAATGGCGACTGCAGACAACCCGAATAGAACATGGCGGAAAGGATAGAGAAGCACCAGAAGCAGAATCGCACATGCTGTAAGAATCACAAAAATAAATAGTGTGCGCGGCATTCGTTTTCGGCTGAGAGCGAGTCTTTCGTCACGATGTGAGCTGGCCTGGTTTGCGATCTCCAAAAGGCGCTCAAAGATGATCCTTTGCGTGTCGTCTTCAGGCTTGATCTCCGCCACGCTGGTGGTAATTTCAAGAAACAGACGATCGGTTTTTTGGGTGTCTTCACCCATGGAGAGCGATCTCCATTCGGTCTCGACTACGCTTCTGGCATAGACCTTTACCGCCCGCACAATAGGCTCTCGTGTTTTATCACCCAAAGGCCGGCTGAAGACCAGCAGATCTTTCAGTGATCCTGACTCTTTCAGAATTTCATTTTCGACCGCTGTAAACTGCCCCCAGATCACATACGTCGCAAATGCATAAAGCACGCTATAGAGTGTTCCGATGATCTGGAGTAGAGTTCCAATCCCTTCCGAATCATCCATGAGCAGCCGGTGAACTTCAAGAAGCTGTAGCAGGAAGTAGAGGGCAGATCCCAGGACAAATATCTTTGCCCAGCGAATCCGTGCTGTCACCGGAATGAGTTCGATTGCGTTCAAGTCTTATCTTTGAAATGACGTGTTAGTTACAAACTCTTTGTTTCACTTCTTCAGCCTGCAGCAGGTGGCGGCGCTGATGGGCCATCATCCATGGAATTGTCGCGCCCAGTCGAATGGGTGGCATTCCCGCAAATCCTGTCTTCGCCTTGATCTTATTCAAATCCAGGCCGTCTGCTTGCTGAACCAGCCTCGCCCATTCATCCTGCAGGCGAAAGAATTCCGCGATTACCTGAGATGGATCTTCGATGTTGGCCGGCGGCAAGATTTTTGCCGGAGCCTTGATTTTGAATTTCGGAGGCGGTTCGGCGATCCAGATGAACAGGCCGCCGAGCGCTCCTGATTTGAAGGGACCGTGCCCGACAATCTGGTTCGCCTTGCCTTGCTGGATCGCAGATTCAATAAACTTTTGAATGGCTGTCGCTGTCAGGTTCAGATGGATGAGGCATTCGGCAATCGACCACTTGCCTGGCTCAGGACGGCGAACTAATTGTTCAGGGCTAAGTCCGTTGACGAGTTGTTCGGTGCGGCTTCGGATGGCTTGCAGGTCGTGGCCAACTTTGTCCCATGATATTTCCATCGGTTCTTATTCCCACTCAATCGTTCCCGGCGGCTTTGAGGTGACATCATAAACCACGCGGTTGATGCCGCGAACCTCGTTTACGATCCGGTTGGAAATCTTTTTTAAGACTTCATACGGAAGCGGCGCCCAATCAGCCGTCATGCCATCTTCGGAATGGACAGCCCGGATCGCGCAGGTAAAGGCATAAGTGCGCTGGTCGCCCATCACGCCCACCGACATCACCGGCAGCAACACCGCAAATGACTGCCACAAATGCGAATAAAGGCCGGCCGCCTTGATCTCGCTCACGACAATGTCATCGGCTTCCTGCAAAAGAGAAACACGTTCGGGTGTCACTTCACCCAGAATTCGTACCGCCAGGCCCGGACCGGGAAACGGCTGGCGCTGCAGGATTTCTTCCGGCATTCCGAGTTCACGCCCAATCTTGCGGACCTCGTCTTTAAACAGGTCTTTGAGCGGCTCGATCAGTTTGAGTTTCATCTTCTCCGGCAGGCCGCCGACATTGTGATGGGTCTTGATGGTCTGCGATGGACCACGCACGCTGCGCGATTCGATCACATCAGGGTAGAGTGTTCCTTGCACCAGCCATTCAACCTTGCCGGCCAGCCGTTCAATCCTGTGGGCCTCGCCGTCGAATACCTCGATGAATTCGTTGCCGATGATCTTGCGCTTCTTCTCCGGATCGATTACCCCTGCCAGCTTCGCCATGAATCGCTGGCTGGCATCGACGGCCACCACGTTGAGGCCCGACTTTTCTTTCAAGGTCTCCTGCACTTTTTGGAATTCGTTTTTGCGCAGCACCCCGTTGTTTACGAACACACAGGTGAGCCGTTCGCTGAGGGCGCGATGTACCAGGGTCGCAGCGACAGCAGAATCAACGCCTCCGGAAAGCGCGCAGATGGCTCGGCCTTTTTCTCCCGCAGTCTCCTGGATCTGGCGAATGGCTTCGTGGATGAAATGTTGCGGTGTCCAATCGGGACGCGCGCCGCAGATATCGTAAACAAAGTTGCGCAATAGATCGGTGCCGCGCTT
>DASZFK010000806.1:0-9731 GCA_035939855.1 Candidatus Angelobacter sp. | reverse complement strand
GAACAGATCACAACTGGGCCTCCCGCTGAAGATTCCAATCCGAATATGCGGTGGTACATCATCCACACCTATTCCGGCTTTGAGAAGAAGGTAAAAGAATCGTTGGAGTCACGCGTCCAGGCTTTTGGCCTCCAGGAAAAGATCGGCAAGGTGCTCATTCCCACCGAGCCGGTGACTGAGATCCGGGGAGGAAAGAAGTACACGGTGGAGCGGATGTTCTATCCCGGTTACGTGCTGGTGCAGATGGACATGGACGATCACGTGTGGCATGTGGTCAAGTCCACGCCTCGGGTCACGGGGTTCGTTGGCACGGGTCAGCAGCCGACTCCGCTCTCCGAAGACGAAGTCAACCAGATCGTTTTTCGCGTGAGTACCGGCAAAGACAAGCCCAAGATTAAGGTCAAATTCGAAAAGAGCGAAACGGTTCGCATCATCGATGGGCCTTTCGCGAACTTCAATGGCACGGTAGATGAAGTCAATGAAGATCGCGAGACGCTGAAAGTGATGGTCACCATCTTCGGCCGGGCTACCCCGGTAGAGCTAGAGTTCGGACAGGTCGAGAAGGTCGCTTAGTGAAATTTGGTAATTGGGATTTGATAAATGCGTAAATTGGAAAAATCAAAGGCGAGATACGCAAAAAACAAAGAATCGTGGAGCGCAGCCGCCCCCGGCTGCGGGGAAGAAACCTTAAGGGTTAGGAATTAACAGAATATGGCACCGAAAAAAGTTCAAGGACAGGTAAAACTCCAGATTGAAGCCAGCAAGGCCACGCCCGCGCCGCCGGTCGGTCCCGCCCTGGGCCAGGCGCAGATCAACATCATGGAGTTTTGCAAACAGTTCAATGCGCGTACTTCCAATAAAGAAATGGCAGGGCTGATCATTCCGGTGGTTATCACCGTGTATACTGATCGTTCCTTCAGTTTCATTACCAAGACCCCTCCTGCCTCTGTGCTCCTGAAGCGTGCAGCAGGTATTGCCAAAGGCTCGGGAGCCCCCAATAAGGACAAGGTGGGCAAGGTTACGGAAAAGCAGGTTCTGGATATTGCCAAGCAAAAGATGCCCGACCTGAATGCGGCCTCGATTGACGCGGCCATCAAGAGTGTCAAAGGTACGGCCCGCAGCATGGGCATTGATGTAGTCGCTTGAAATTGAAATAAAATCGTATGAACCACGGCCCCGGCGATTTTTCTGTGGCGGTGGGAGATAAGGAAAACAGATGAGTCACAAAGCAGGAAAAAATATCACCAAGGCTCGCGCCGCCATTGAGAAACGGTCTTACCAGCTCAATGACGCCGTGCCTCTTCTGCAGAAAGTCAAGTACGCCAAGTTCGATGAAACCGTGGAAGTCACGCTCCGCCTGGGAGTCGATCCCAAGCACGCTGACCAGATGGTGCGCGGGACTGTGGTTTTGCCCCATGGCCTTGGCAAATCGAAAAAAGTGTTGGTCATCGCCAGCGGTGAAAAGGTCAGGGAGGCGGAGGGCGCAGGGGCCGACATTGTGGGCGGCGAAGATATGGTCGAGAAAATCCAGAAGGAAAACTGGACGGACTTCGATGCCGTCATCGCCACGCCCGACATGATGAAGTTGGTGGGCAAACTCGGCAAGGTACTTGGTCCCCGGGGCCTGATGCCCAATCCTAAAACCGGTACGGTCACTTTCGATATTGCCAGTGCTGTCAAGGAGATCAAGGCCGGCAAAGTGGAGTTCCGCACCGATAAGACAGCGCTCGTGCATGTGCCGGTTGGCAAGATCTCATTTACGCCCGACAAGTTGGTGGAAAATGCCTCGGCGGTGATCACCAGTGTTATCCGCGCCAAACCGGCTGCTGCGAAAGGCAAGTACATCAAGGGGGCATATATCTCCTCCACGATGGGACCTGGCATCGCCGTAGACACAGCCCCAGTAGAGGCTGCTGCGAAGGCATAAACAATACATGTTGAGGCGTTAAGCAGGCGTGAGCGGAGCGGAAGCCTGCTGCCGAAATCCTGAGCGTCAGCGAAGGACCTCTCTCAACGACAAGAAGACGGCCGCGAACTAAGAAACAACAAGGAACTAATTATGGCTGTTACAAAAGCTAAAAAAGCCGAACAGATCGACAAACTGAAGGGCGACTTGCAGAAGGCCAGCAGCATGATCGTAGGCACATTCTCAAAACTCACAGTCGCCAAGGATTTCGAGTTACGCAAAACGGTGCGTGCTGCTGGAGGCCGCTATCGCGTGGTCAAGAACACGCTGGCAGGCCGGGCCGCCGAAGGCACCAAGGTGGGTGAGGCGTTGCAAGGGCTCAAAGGGGTTAGCTCCATCGCCTATACCGAAGGCGATCCGGTGGCGCTGGCAAAGGCCCTGAGCAAATACGTTGACGACAACCCGGAATTCTCTTTCAAGACCGGCATTTTGGAAGGCCGACTGATCTCTCAAAAAGAGATCAAGGCATTAGCTACCATGCCTTCCAAGGAAGAGATCTATTCCAAGCTCCTGTTCCTGATCAATGCCCCGGCGCAACGCCTGGTTACTGCGATGAATGCAGTGGGCCGCAATTTGGCGGTGGTTATCAATCAGGCCGTGGAGGAGAAGAAATTTAAGGAGACGGCCGGTGCTGCCGATCGGGCAGAGGCGACAGAGGTTAATCCTCAGATTACCGACTAGGGCAATCGATTAGGTTTTCCTGAAGGACTCGTGCGCGCCTTCAGGTAACGAAGTTCTCGCTGTCAGGCATTCACGTGGCGCAGTCTGGGCGCATTGGAACACGATGAGAGCAGGCGGCGAATCAGCACAAATCAAGTTCAAGGAAATTGGAGAATCATCATGGCAGATTTGCAGCAGTTAGAAGATCAGATTGTAGGGCTTAGCCTTCTGGATGCGGCTCAGCTCGTAAAGAAGCTGGAAGAGCGCCTCGGCGTTTCCGCAGCCGCCGCTGCGCCGGTAATGGTGGCAGGCGGTGGAGGCGCCGCCGCGGCAGCTCCGGCTGAAGAGAAAACCGAGTTCACCGTGATATTAACCGGGGCGGGAGCCAACAAGATCAACGTGATTAAGGCAGTTCGCGAAGTCACCAGCCTGGGTCTGAAAGAAGCCAAGGACCTGGTGGACGGTGCTCCCAAGCCAATCAAGGAAAATGTCTCCAAGGAAGAGGCGGAGACCATTAAAAAGAAGTTTACCGAGGCTGGCGCTACTGTCGAAGTCAAGTGAGCGAAGGATATTGCGCTCAGCAGGCGGCATTTAAGCGAAAGGGACACTTGTTGCAGATTTGGTGCAATGGAGGGGTACCTTCCAGCTAACTTGAATCCGGGAGGGGATTTCTGGTATCAAATATAAGAGTGAGGTTCTCTCCCAATTTCACAAAATGCTATTCGCAGGACAGGAAAATGGCCTCTTAAAAGCGGAGAGGGGCTGGGGCACTGACCTGCCTTTTGTCGACTATTAACAAAAAGGCTCGTGATGGCGGGCCAAAACGGTCTAATCAGACGGGGCGGACAAGTACAACTCAGGATTCATATTAGCGTGTTACGGCGCCAACGGGAACTTTTGTCTCCCGCTGGCGGTTTGTCTTTTCCGCACAACTGCCGGCTCTAGACCGCCCTTGCAGCCCTCGTAAGCTGCATTAGTTAACAGGTTTGCTTCCGAAATGCAAGAGTTTTCGGAGGCAGCAGTCCAGTTCGCCACTGTACCAGAGCGAACGGAACAGCAAAGATTCAGGAGTTATTCATGGCTAAAAAGAATGGCGCCTACCGTTATCGTCTCGACTTTTCCAAGATTCCGGCAACGCTGCAAATTCCTAACCTGATTGAAGTGCAGAAACGTTCCTATGATCGTTTCCTGCAAATGGACAAGCTGCCAAGCGAGCGTGATGACAGCGGTCTCCAGGCAGTGTTTCAATCGGTGTTTCCTATTACTGATTTTCGCAATGTGTCCGAGTTGGCCTTTGTCGATTTCGCCATTGGCAACTGGGAATGCAAGTGCGGTCACCTGAAAGGCCTTCATCACCTTCGAACCACTTGCCGCAATTGCGGCAATACCGTCATTACGGACCCCTTCCACCCAGGGGACGTGCTCTGCGGCAAATGCGGCACCTACAACGCCAATACTCCCGACTTCTGCAATAAATGCGGAGACCCGGTCGGATTGCAATTGAAATATGACGTGGCCGAATGCGAAGAGCGCGGCATGACCTATTCTGCGCCTCTCAAAGTCACCATCCGTCTCACGATCTACGACAAAGATCCCGAGAGTGGCAACAAGAGCATCCGTGACATCAAGGAGCAAGAGGTCTTCTTCGGTGACATCCCGCTCATGACCCAGAATGGTACCTTTATCATCAACGGCACCGAACGGGTCATCGTGAGCCAGCTCCACCGTTCTCCGGGCGTCTTCTTTGAGACCGCCAATAACCGCACCTACTTCCTGGGCAAGATCATTCCCTATCGCGGGTCTTGGGTGGAGTTCGAATACGACCAGAAGAATATTCTCTATGTGCGCATCGATCGTAAGCGTAAGTTCCTGGGCACCATTTTCCTGCGCGCGCTGGGACTACGTTCCGACGAAGACATTCTACGCACCTTCTACACCGTCGACCGCATCAGTCTGCGCGAGAAAAACCTGCGCTGGATGCTGGAAAGCGCCATCGAGCGTCCTACCAATCTGGTTGGCCTCAAACTGGCTCACAGCATTAAGGACAAGAGCGGCCACGAGATCGCGCATTCCGGGCGCAAAATCACCCCGGCTGTCTTGAAAGAAATCCAGAAAGCCAAGATCACCGAGATTGACATTGACACGACCGACCTGGAAGGGGCATTCACCGCGGCTGATGTTGTAGACGTGAACACCGGCGATATCCTGCTGGAAGCCAACAGCGAGATTACCGCCGATAAGCTTTCCAAGTTCATGGATGCCGGTATCGAAGAGATTCATATTTTCTTCCCGGAGCGCGACGATGTAGGCAATGTGATTAGCGCAACTTTGCGTCGTGATTCGGTCAAGACGCCCCAGGAAGCGTTGATCGAGATTTACCGCAAGCTGCGCCCCGGCGATCCGCCAACGTTGGATACTGCCACGGCTCTGTTCCATGGCATGTTCTTCGATCCGCGCAAATATGACTTCAGCCGCGTTGGGCGACTGAAGTTCAATATCAAGCTCTATGAAAAGAATGATGCCACCGACCTGGAAAAGCGCACGCTCGATCCTGACGATTTTTATGCCACCATCCGCTACCTGCTGAAGCTGCGCAAAAGCTTTGGCGCAGTCGATGACATCGATCATCTCGGCAACCGCCGCGTTCGCGCCGTCGGTGAGTTGATGGAAAATCAATTCCGCATCGGATTGGTTCGCATGGAGCGCGCCATCAAGGAAAAGATGAGCGTCTACCAGGAAATGTCCACGGCCATGCCCCACGATCTGGTAAATGCCAAGCCGGTCATGGCTGCCATCCGTGAGTTCTTTGGATCGTCGCAATTATCGCAATTCATGGATCAGACCAACCCTCTTTCCGAAATCACCCACAAGCGCCGACTGTCGGCTCTTGGACCGGGAGGTCTGTCTCGTGAACGGGCAGGATTCGAGGTGCGAGACGTTCACCCAACCCACTATGGACGTATTTGTCCTATTGAGACCCCTGAAGGTCCGAATATCGGCTTGATCAGCTCGTTGAGTTGCTACGCGCGAATCAACGACTACGGCTTTATTGAGTCGCCTTATCGGCGCATCAAGGATGCCCGTGTAGTTGACTTTATCACCGTGGTCAACGCCGGCGACAGCGACTATCGAGTGGGCGATCACATCGAGGCGAAGGAAGCAGACAAGGTCAACGCAGACCTGAAAGATCGTCGCAAGAAGCTGATCGAAACGGAGCCGTTCTCTTTCTATCTCTCTGCCTGGGAGGAAGACCGGCACGTTATCGCGCAGGCCAACATCGAACTGGATGATAAAGGCCGGATCGTCGCCGAACTTGTGAATGCCCGCAAGGCCGGAAACTTCGTCCTGGTTCCCAGGGAAGAAGTAGATTACGTGGACGTCAGTCCCAAACAACTGGTTTCGGTTGCAGCGTCGCTGGTGCCGTTCCTGGAGCACGATGACGCCAACCGCGCTCTCATGGGCGCCAACATGCAACGCCAGTCGGTGCCTCTGCTTCGAGCCGCTGCTCCGCTGGTGGGAACCGGCATGGAAGGCGTAACGGCCCGTGATTCGGGAGCCGTAGTTCTGGCCCGCCGTAACGGCATTGTCGATTCGGTTGATTCCGAGCGCGTGATTGTGCGCGTGGAAGGCGAGCATCACCCCACGCAGCTTTCGCGTGAGGTGGGCAGCGATATCTATCAGCTTACCAAATTCAAGCGCTCCAACCAGAATACCTGCATCAATCAAAAGCCCATCGTGAAGAAGGGCGACAGGGTAACCAAGGGCCAAGTGATTGCTGACGGTCCTTGCACCGATAAAGGCGAACTGGCCCTCGGCCGCAACGTGCTCGTGGCCTTTATGCCCTGGCGCGGCTACAACTTCGAAGACGCGATTCTGGTCTCCGAGAAAATGGTGAAGGAGGATTACTACACCTCCGTCCACATTGAGGAGTTCGAGATCGAGGCCCGGGATACCAAGCTGGGGCCGGAAGAGATCACCCGCGACATCCCAAATGTGAGCGAGTCGTCTCTGCGCGATCTGGACGAGAGCGGCGTGATCCGCATTGGCGCTACGGTAAAGCAGGGCGACATCCTGGTAGGCAAAGTCACGCCGAAAGGAGAGACCCAGCTTACCCCCGAAGAAAAGCTCCTGCGAGCCATCTTCGGCGAAAAAGCGGGCGACGTACGCGATGCTTCGCTCACCTGTCCTCCGGGTATCGAGGGCACAGTGGTTGACGTGAAGATCTTCTCGCGCAAGGGTCAGGAGAAGGATGAACGCGCGAAAGCCATCGAGGCCAGCCAGATCGAACGGCTGGAAAAGAACCTTGCTGATGAAATCCGAATCCTCACAGACGAGCGTTTGAAGCGTCTGGAAGCAATTCTCGGAAACAAAGAGGTGCTGGCCGATCTGCACGATGAGCGCACCAACAAGCGGCTGCTCACCAAGGGCACGATTCTCGATCGTGAGACCATCGAGCGTATTTCGACTCGTAACCTCAAGCGCATCAAGTATCCCGATAAAGACCCGCGGGTGAACGAGCAGATTGACGAGATCGAAGAAATGACCTCGCGCCAGATTGATGTTCTGCGCAAGATCACCAATGAGAAGATCGCGAAACTGCAAAAGGGTGATGAACTGCCTCCCGGCGTAATCAAGCTGGTCAAGGTTTACATCGCCATGAAGCGCAAGCTCAGCGTTGGCGACAAGATGGCTGGCCGGCACGGCAATAAAGGCGTAATCGCCCGCATTCTGCCGGAAGAGGACATGCCTTATCTGGCTGATGGCACTCCGGTTGAAATCGTGCTGAATCCTTTGGGCGTTCCCAGCCGTATGAACGTGGGACAAATCCTGGAGACTCACCTGGGCTGGGCCGGTTACCAGCTTGGCCAGAGGATCAGCGAGTTCTTGCGAGAGAACTCGCGTGAGGAGGTCATTCGCCGGGAACTCAAAACCATCTTCAAAGACACGCCTTTTGCCGACAAGATCGCCGAACTCGAAGACGACGAATTGATGCACGTGGCCAAGACCATGACCAATGGCGTCTACTTCGCGTCTCCAGTGTTCGATGGTTCCCGCGAGGTGGAGATCAAGGCCATGCTGCGCGAGTCCAGCTTGCCTCAATCCGGCAAGACCGAACTGTACGACGGCATGACGGGTGACAGGTTCGAGCAACCGGTCACCGTCGGCTATATCTACATGCTCAAGCTCTCGCACCTGGTAGACGACAAGATCCATGCGCGTTCTATTGGTCCGTATTCGCTGATCACCCAGCAACCGCTGGGCGGAAAGGCGCAATTCGGCGGACAGCGCTTTGGAGAAATGGAAGTCTGGGCGCTGGAAGCTTATGGCGCAGCCTACATCTTGCAGGAGTTGCTTACCGCCAAATCCGATGACGTCTTTGGCCGCACCAAGATTTACGAGGCCATTGTCAAAGGTGAGGCCGCAATCGAGCCGGGAGTGCCTGAGTCGTTCAACGTACTCATCCGCGAGTTGCAGTCACTTTGCCTGGATGTAGAGCTGATCAAGAGTATTGAAGGCGGTCGCAAGCAGATTGCCGCCGCGGCGGACTGATGGTAGTGCCGGGCTTTAGCCCGGCATGAGCTCAGCGAAACCGCCTGTCTCATCTCCAGCAGGCTTCTGGACTGGAGTTGAGACCCCTTAGGGAAGAGATTCAACCAGAAGCCGCCCTCGGCCCCGTTAAGGCCGCAGGAGGACACCTTGTACCGTTCAAGTCCATTTGACCGAGCCAATAACGCTATTACCGATTTCGATTCCATTCGAATCAGCCTGGCTTCGCCCGAGAAAATTCGCAGTTGGTCTCATGGCGAAGTGACCAAGCCTGAAACCATCAACTACCGCACCTTCAAACCGGAGCGCGATGGACTTTTCTGCGCTCGTATTTTTGGTCCGGTAACAGATTGGGAGTGTCTCTGCGGTAAATACAAGCGCATGAAGCACCGGGGCGTGATTTGTGACAAGTGCGGAGTTGAGGTCACTTTGTCCAACGTCCGTCGCGAGCGCCTGGGACACATCGAGCTTGCGTCTCCCTGTTCTCACGTATGGTTTTTCAAGGGATTGCCTTCCCGCATAGGCCATCTGCTCGATATTTCCTTGCGGGACCTTGAGTCTGTTCTCTACTTCGAGTCCTACGTGGTGGTTGATCCCGGGGAAGCGCCGGTAAAAGACCGCGAAGTGATCAAGGAAGAGACGCGCTTCCGCGAGTTGGACCAGCAGTATCGCGCTACCGGCTTCAAAGCCATGATGGGCGCCGAGGCCATCAAAGAAATCCTCAAGCGAGTCGATGTGGAAGAGCTTTCCATCGACCTGCGCGAGAAGATGAAGAACGAGACCTCGCTCCAGAAGCGGCTGAAGTATGCGAAGCGGCTCAAGGTCGTAGAGGCTTTCCGCAAGAGCGGAAACAAACCGCAATGGATGATCCTGGATGTAATCCCGGTGATTCCGCCCGAGCTTCGTCCTCTGGTTCCGCTCGATGGCGGTCGGTTTGCCACGTCGGATCTCAACGATCTTTATCGCCGCGTGATCAACCGCAACAACCGCTTGAAAAAGCTCATGGATCTTCATGCGCCGGAAGTCATCGTGCGCAACGAAAAGCGCATGTTGCAGGAAGCTGTCGATGCTCTCTTTGATAACGGACGTCGTGGACGCGTGCTCCGAGGCGCGAACAATCGTCCGCTCAAGTCTCTTTCCGACACCCTTAAAGGCAAGCAGGGCCGCTTCCGTCAGAACCTGCTCGGCAAGCGCGTGGATTACTCCGGACGCTCCGTGATCGTTGTAGGACCGGAACTCAAGCTCCACCAGTGCGGTCTGCCGAAAAAGATGGCCTTGGAGCTGTTTAAGCCGTTTATCTATCACCGTTTGGAGCAGACCGGCCACTGCACCACCATTAAGCAGGCCAAAGAGATGGTGGAGCAGCAGGAATCGATTGTCTGGGACATTCTGGAAGAGGTCATCAAAGACCATCCAGTGCTGCTGAATCGCGCTCCCACTCTGCATCGTTTGGGTATTCAGGCATTTGAGCCGGTATTGGTGGAAGGCAAAGCTATCAAAATTCACCCGCTGGTTTGCACTGCCTTCAACGCCGACTTTGACGGCGACCAGATGGCTG
>DASZFK010000805.1:0-18866 GCA_035939855.1 Candidatus Angelobacter sp. | reverse complement strand
ATCTCCGTCCCAGAATGGGACTTGGATCATATCAAGGAACTGTCCGTTGATTCCCGGGGCTTGAACGCTTCCGTTGGTTTCGAAATTGTTTTGTGACAGCACCAGGAAGTGGATCTGGTGGAAGTGGAACTCATGGTGCTCCGCGGCGCGGTTCTGAATGGTCCAATCCTCCACGGCTCCCTGATGGGTGATGATCGCCGGCGGATTGTTGGCATCGAACAGCGCAGGTGTGGCGCCGTCAACCGTGATAAAGAAATTCGTAGGGCTGAGCGGGTTCGTGGGATCTGAAATCACCTCGGAGAAATACAGCGTCCGAGTGGCCGTAACCCTGGCGGTTGCCAGGCCCTCAAAGCGCTGTGCGTTGGGCGTTGAGGTGGTGGCGGACACCGCATCATCGTTGTCGCCATCTCCATCGTTGTCGGTTCCAAAGGTCTTGATCGTCGCCAGTGTGCGCGTGGGATCACTGTCGCCTGCGGGGCCGGTTGGAATATTCAGGGTTACCAGTTGGGCCTGCTTCACGGTGGAGGGCGGCGCCGCAACGATGAATTCCACACGCGCTGCCGGCGGCAACACAAAGTGATTTACAGGAACCAATTTGCCCTGACGCGTGCCATCCTGGGAGTTCGTCGGAACAGCATCGACTCCGACTACCTGAAGGGTTTGGGGAACACGATCGAACTGGACCTGAACATCAAGAATGGAGTCCGCCGATGAATTCGATATCCGCCAGAACTGCTTCTCGCCCGCCTGCATGTGGATGATGGCCGGCGTAAGCGCCGGGAAGGCAATGGGAATGCTATTCAGAGTCAGGTCCCATGAAGGAACTGCGCCACCGGGAGTTGGGCTGCCGGCGACGTTCTGATCGCGAACGATTAAAACGCGATGGCGCAAGCCCTTTACCGCTGGTTGCAGGTTCTGAATCCCGTCCACAATCAATGCCCCGGAGGCGCCTCCCTGCAACGCCGCTTCAGCAATGCCGTGCACGTGGGGGTGGTACCAGTACAGGCCTGGTGGTTCGTCGGTGGGAAAAGCCAGATTGTACTGGAAGGTCTGCCCCGAATTGATGAGCGTCTTGATCACCTCGTCCTGATGACAGGTAGGAGAGGTGTTAGTTCCATGATAGTGAATATTCATGGAAGAGCCAGTCATCATGTTGGATCCGCAGTTCGGCTGGTTCACCATCATCTGGACCGGCGTGGCCGGCGTGTTGTTGGTCACGTTGATGATCAGGTGGTCGCCCGGATTGACGTGCAGTGTAGGGTTCTGGAAGCCATCGGGCGTCATGAAGCAGAATAGCGTTCTGCCGTCGGCATCGGTCCTTGTCTGATAAGAGAAATTGACGGTGAGCACGCCGTTTGAGCTGAAGAGGCTGTGAGGATTGTGTACAACGCCGCCCGCGGCTGGTCGTGGACAAGGGCTGGCAACGGGTCGAATGGGGGTCTGGGCAAAGGCACTGATCTGTGCCAAAACCAAGACCACTACGCCCAACAAAAGTCCTGAGGGCAGGTGTGGAATTTTCAAAACATCACGTCGACTTTGCATATCGCTCCTATAAGCGGGAATGACAAACAGGGGGAGGTGCGAAGAAGCCCACAATCGTCCCGGAAGGGCTTCCAAACAGCTCCGGGCTCTTACCTAAACGTTAAAAATGGAGAGGCATTGAGCGTCGTAAACATTAATGCAATTATGAGAAGAATCCAAGCCTATGCTGATTGTTCTTCCATAAATAGAAAACCTTTAATTATCTAAGTAGTATCGGGGGAATTATCGGGTAATGTAAGGCGATACCGGGGGCGCAATATAAGTTCATCAGGCCTGAATGTTTCGAAGAGATCTAACGTAGTTCGAGATTCAGGAAATGCGAAGAGAATCGGGGTGATCCATCACCAAGGGGACCACCCGATTGAGCTGGCGGTTGAATTACACTGCAGCCTGTTTGGCTTCCTTATCGTCTCTGCTATGGCCGTAAATCGACGGCACTTTAGCGCCCATGGGACGCAGATACGCTGAAAGCTGCCCACGATGATGGACCGTATGGTTGATCATAAGGTTAACGAATGAGACGACGGGCAGCGCACCGATTGGTGATTCGAGGACCTTGATGCATTGCTCTCCTGTGAGTGCCTTGATTTTAGGAAGATTGTTTTTGACTTGTCCGTCGTACCACACAACTACATCCTGAGGGGCCTTGATGCTCTCGGGCATCTTTCCCGGCGTGGGAAAGGCGCCGGTGGTAATGGCGGTCGTAAAAAATGCTTCAGCCCCGGCAATGTGCCAGCACAACTCCAAAGCACTCATTGATCGCTCGTCAGGCCGGTAATCTCCCTTATGAGAAGGAACAGCGGCCAGGACCTTGCGAGTGGTGACGACTTCCTGTTCAAGTACGGGTAATAAGAATTGCAAAACAGCAGCGCCTTGATCGGGTTGCATGATTGGGGATTCTCCTTAGCGGATTTCTTCGGACGCCCCAATTTTATAGCAATCCCACAGCGGCGTACCTGGTTGGCGAACCAGCAGTCATTTCGCGAAAAACAGAAAGCGCATCCCGATCAAAACCATCAAGCCGCCCAGGATCCTTTGCAGCGCAACTTCCGAGAGACGCTGCGCCCAGGAGCCGCCAAAATAGCCGCCAATGGCGTACCCCAGCGCTATCAGTAGGGCGGCCTTCAGGTCTACGTTGCCCGATTTTTTGTATTCGAAAAAAGCCAGGATGCCGACAGGGGCCAACAATGCCGCCAGCGAGGTTCCCTGAGCTTTGTGCTGGCTCATGCCGAAAAAAAACACCAGAGCCGGAACGATTAAGATGCCGCCACCGAGGCCAACGACACCCGACAGCATTCCTACGAACAATCCAAGAAGTAGATAGGCGAAGATCATCGAACCAAATGATACATTAGCTTCTGGCTACCAGCTTCCAACTTCTGGCCAAAGCTTTGCAGATGCGATATTCACGCCCCTACTTCACTTCAAGGCTGTAACAACATTCAGCAGCTAGCAGCCAGAAGCTGTTTTGCTTTAATCTGATCAGTCATGCTTCCATTCAAGTTGGTGTACAGCGATGATTACTACCTTCCCATTGGCGCACACGTGTTTCCTGCGGAAAAATACCGGCTCATCCATAAGCGCCTTTTGGAGACCGGATTGGCTGAGCCTTCCGATTTTGTGCTGCCCCAGAGCGCCAGTGATGAGGATATCCTGCTGGTGCATACGCCCGAATATGTTCATAAGTTGAAGACTGGGACGCTTTCCGCCATGGAAGAGACGCAGTTGGAGGTGCCATACTCGCCGGAACTCGTAAAAGCCTTCTGGTTGTCTGCAGGAGGCTCGATTTTGGCCTCGGAGCTTGCGCTCCAAGACGGTGTCGCCGTGAATATCGGCGGTGGTTTTCATCATGCCTTCGCTGATCACGGCGAGGGCTTCTGCGTGATCCACGACGTAGCGGTCGCGATCAAGCGCATGCACAAAGATGGCAGAATACGATGCGCCATGACTGTGGATTGCGACGTTCACGATGGGAATGGCACAGCCGGCATTTTTCCTCCCAAGACTTACGCCAGCCAGCCCTTGCCTAGCGTAAGCGGCGTCCAGCACAGCCTGCGCAATACAAATACCCAACTGCGGGATAGTTGCCGCTCCGGCGATCTGGAGGTCTTTACCATCTCCCTGCATCAGGCCAATAATTACCCGGTTTTCAAGCCGGCTTCCTCGATTGACGTCCATCTTCCTGACGGCGCAGACGATCATTTGTATCTTGCCTGGCTCGATCAGGCATTAAGCTCAGCGCTTCGCCAGTTCACGCCGGAGCTGATCTGCTACATCGCCGGCGCCGATCCATATAAAGAAGACCAACTCGGAGGGCTGGCGCTCTCTCTCGATGGCTTGAAGACACGCGACGAGCTGGTGCTGCGCGTGGCACGGTCACACAATATTCCCATCATGATTACCTTTGCCGGCGGTTATGCGCGCCGCGTCGAAGACACAGTCACCATCCATTGCAATACCATCCTGGCGGCAAGGGAAGTGCCGGCAAGTCGCGCGAGCTTGCAAGCATGACATGCGATACAGGATTGAATATTTTCCCGTCTGGTTGCTGGCCAAGTTCATAGGCTGGCTGCCACGGCCATTCGCACGAGCGTTGTGTATGAGTGTGGGACTTGCGGCCTACGCGTTGCATCCTCGCCTGCGAAGAGTGGGAAGGCGCAACCTGGACATTGCTTTCCCGCAAAAAAGCAAAAAAGAAAAGAAAAAGATCCTGCGCGAGCTGTACAAAGGCTTAGGACGGCAATTAGCGGAGTTCTGCCTCTTTCCGCGTTATTCCCGGCAGAATGTCTCGCAAGTCGCAGCCTATGACGGCTTCGAGAATTTTGCCGAAGCTCAAGCACGCGGCAAAGGCGTGGTCTTTCTGACCGGACATTTCGGCGGATGGGAGATCGGCTCCTTCGTCCATTCCCTCAACGGCCATCCGCTAAGAATCGTGATCCGGTCCCTTGACAATCCCTATTTGAATACCATGGTGGACCGCTATCGCACGCGTCACGGCAACCAAACATTTTCCAAGCAGGACTTTGCCCGGGGGTTGCTCAGCGCGCTCAGGAACAAGGAGACGGTGGGGATTCTGATGGATACAAACATGACTCCTCCCCAGGGGGCCTTCGTCGATTTCTTCGGCGTGCCTGCCTATACTGCCACGGGAGCGGCGCGAGTGGCCCTGCACACGGATGCAGCCGTAGTCCCGGCGCTCACCATCTGGGACAAAACACTGCGCAAATACCGAATCCGCTTCGATCCAGCCCTAAAGTTGATTCGTAGCGGCAACAAAGAGGCGGATGTAGTAGAGAACACCGCGGCTTTTACGAAAGTGATTGAGAACTATGCCACTCGCTATCCCGAACAATGGCTCTGGGTGCATCGGCGATGGAAGACGCGTCCTCCGGGAGAAGCGTCGTTGTACTGAGCTGTTAGCCGTTAGCCCCGGTTCGCCCATCACAATTATCAAGTGGAATAGCATGTGTAGAAAAATAGGGGTTACAGCGGTTACTCCGGTTACAAGCCGCATCAATATTGGAGATTTCTGTTACCGGTTGTTACCGCTGCAACCGCTTTCCCATGATAGTTGCCTGGTTTAGCCCTTAGTTCTTAGCCGTTAGCCACAATACTGTTCACTTAGGGACTTTCGGAGCCTTCAGAGTCAACAGCTAACCACAAGGTCCCTCCGAATTCCCCCCGCTGACGCGTGGGGAATCCCTCGGGATGACGAAGAGTCTCTTAATTTCATCCTTAAGTGAACAGTATTGCCGTTAGCCATTAGTATTTAGCTCGAAGTCGCTACAATTTCTCTGAGTCCTTTTTTTACAGGCTGTTCAAGCAGCGAGGATGAGTTGTAGCGGCAAACGCCCTTAACTTTCATTTGTCAAAGAACGCAGATTCCGGTACCGCCTGGGCAGCCTCTGGGTTCAGTTCTTAGTAGTTTTTAGCCGTTAGCCATTAGCTCTTAGCCTTTAGCTTCTGGCTTTGCCCTCGTTTGAAGGATGGCATTCTTAAAATAGGTATTAGGGATTTGGTTGTCAATGGGTTTGACGAGATATATTTGGTTTAATTTCAATAATTTACAAAAAACATATTAGGATATAGTAGTATCTTTAATTTTTTGATTCATAGTAATAGTTTAATGGTTCATTTTTGAGCCAGAGTAGTAGTTCTATTTTTAGCCTTGGGGAGGGTGTAATTAAAGGCGAGTTTTGGTGCGACTTGCATTCACCATTTCCTAATGCGTTCCGCTTCGCTTCCACCCCAACACGCGCAAACCGGCGCATGCCGGGGACCGCGGAGCTGCGGACAGGCTCCTTCGGCGAAACCTCAGGACAGGCTCCTTCGGCGAAACCTCAGGACAGGTTCCTTCGGCGAAACCTCAGGACAGGTCTGTGGCGCAAGCAAAAGGGCATTCTCCTTTCTTACCTGGCACATTGGTACAGACTCAGTCTGCGGGACTCTCATCGCGCGTGGAACAAGTACCCGGCACTCCGCTCACGCTGCGTGCCGGGCTACTTTCGGGGCGTGCCTACCGGCACTTTGTTTATAAAATGACGACAGAATCTCTCCAGAGCGGCTGCCCGCGATGCTGTTGATGAAACAGATTCCTCTGCCTTAGACCTGTTACACTGTTACGGTTTATGCGCACGGTTTAGCGCGATGCTGTTGATGCAACAGATTTCATCCTTAAGTGAACAGTATTGTCGTTAGCCCTTAGTTGTTAGGTCTAGTAAGACCTTGGCAAAGCGATTACAAGAATCCCAGCCTTTGGCAGAGTGTCCGAAATTGCCCGCGACATGCTCCAGAATCAGGCGATTTGAGTCTGGCTGGCATCTAGAAGCTAAAAGCAAACCAAAATCGGCCTACCCTAATGAGGAATTTCTAACATTTTCAGATCAATGAATCGACTTAAGTACTGCGCTTCCTGGACCGATGATCTTCCAGAAGCGATGCAAAGCTAACGCTTGTTTTTCAAAAAAGGGCCGATAGCCTAATGTGACAGCGGTCATATACAAGCAATCCGGCTCTCTTGGATAATCGCTTCGATTCACAAACAAGCGTGTATTCACAAACAAACGTGTGAGGACTAAAGCAGATGCCTGTGCAAAGAGGAAAGTGGTCTTGGGCGGCAGTCATGATGTTGGTGTTTGTCTTTCCGGCGATGGTTCTGGCCACGCCGCCGAGCCAGCCAGAGAAAGCTCAGAATGACAAAGCCAAAGGCAGCGACTCGCAGGGCAAGAAAAAAGCCTCCGGGGAGAATGTCGCTCCGCAAGAGTCTGATTATCACAAAGCAGGCCCCTCACAATACGTGGGCGCCGACACCTGCAAGACCTGCCACGAGGATGTCGGCAAAAGTTTTGACCGGGGTCCGCACTGGAAGACGACGGTGGCCAAACATCAGGGTGTGGAATGGCAAGGCTGCGAGGCCTGTCACGGCCCGGGCAAAGAACATGCCGAGTCCGCCGATCCCGCCAAAATCATCCGCTTCCCCAGCCTGTCTCGGGAAGAGGCTTCCAAGCGATGCCTCGGTTGCCACGAATTTGGAGAAGAACATGCCAACTTCCTCCGTTCGCAGCACCTGAAGAACAACGTGGGTTGCGTGGATTGCCACTCGATTCATCATCCCAAAGTGGAAGCCAAACTATTGCAGGCATCCCAGCCGAAGCTTTGCTATAGCTGCCACCTCGAAGTCAAGCCAGATTTCTCCAAGCCGTCTCACCATCGTGTGAACGAAGGCCTGATGGGTTGCACGAATTGTCATAACCCGCATGGCGGATTTCTCACGCACCAGTTGCGGGCCACAGCGGCGCAGGACACCCTGTGCTTCAACTGCCATACCGATAAGGCCGGTCCCTTCGCGTGGGAGCACGCTCCGGTAAAGACTGAGGGCTGCATCGCCTGCCACACGCCCCATGGTTCATCGAATCCAAGGCTGCTGAAGCGCAGCAACGTCAACCTCCTGTGCCTGGAATGCCACACGCTTACTGTAGACACCCCAGCGCCGGGTCTCCCGTCGTTCCACAACCAAGCCCAGAAGTACCAAGCCTGCACGATGTGCCACACAGCCATTCATGGTTCCAACACAGATCGTGTTTTCTTCAAGCCGTAAACGGAGGTGTAAAAAAAGATGACTGCCAAAAGATCAAGAATCGGAGCCGTATCCATGTTGCACCTCCTGATGGTTGGAGTGTGCCTGATGGGACCAACCCTGTTCGCGCAGGCGACTGATGACAAGAAGGCCAACAAGGAAAAGGCATCGGCTGAAGAGCAGCCCGTCGCTGCCGGAGTCAGCGTGGATTCAGCCAGGAAATCCGCCGACCTGCCGGTGGGGTGGAATGCGACCGACATCAATAAAGGAGAAACAGCCGCCGGCTATGAGATCAAGCAATCGGCTGAATTCGGCGGGCGCATTACCGACTTTACCGGCAACACCGGCACCTGGGATACATTTGTCAATCTCGGCACCGGCCCCAGGCTGCTGGAATATACGCTGGATTTGCATTCACCCAATCACACCGGCATCCTGTTTGACGATTTTTCCTTCACTAATTTCGGTTATGGCGGCGACCCGAACAACTTGAGCCGGATTCGTGTGCTGAAGGGGGCGCTCTACAATCTCAATGCCAGCTTCCGCCGGGACCAGAGCATCTTTGATTACGATCTGCTGGCCAACCCGCTGAACCCTTCGCCTTCGAATCCCACTGTTCCCATTTTGCAATCGCCGCACGAGTTCCTGCTGACCCGCAGGATGAGCGATGTAAATCTGGGACTGCTGCCGCTGGGCAAGGTAAGGTTTCGGCTGGGCTGGTCGCGCGTGGTCAACGAAGGCACTACGTTTTCCAGCTTTCACCAGGGCACGGAAGCGTTGCTTCAGCAACCTACCTTGAATACGACCGACAATTACACTTTCGGGGTTTCACTTCGATTCATTCCCCGGACCAGCATTAACTATGACCAGTATTACACCTATTACAAGGGAGACACGACGGCCACGCTGGCGCCAAACGCCGTTGGCGCATTGTTTGGCCTGCCTTCCTTTACGCTGGCCGGAGGCATTCCCGTCAATCTGGGTATCTCCTTTAATACGCCCGCAGGACAGCCATGCGCCACGCCAGTGCTGGGTACCGGCTTTGCGAATCCGGCCTGCAACGGATATTTCAGCTTCACCCGCAGCGGCCGCAACCGGAATTCGTTTCCTACCGAGCAATTCAGTTTTCAGAGCGAATATTTCCGGCATGTAGACCTTTCCGGCAGAATCAATTACTCGGACGCGGAAGCGGACCTCCCGGATTTCAGCCAGTTGTTTACCGGCCTGGAGACCCGCACACGCGCGCGTGTGCAGGGACTGACGGGTTTTTCTGTGTCGCGCCGGCTTTCTCTCAATGGCGACTTTGCGGCCACCATTCGCGTGACCGACAAGTTCAGGATCGTAGATACGTTTCGCTACGATAACTTCCGCATTCCGGGCGCGTTCAACGTAGTCACGACCAGCTTTTTTGGCGCGACCTTGCTCTCGAATCCCAACGCTTTCAGTCCAGCCACCTGCCCACCGCCCTTCATCGCCGCTACCTGTCCGCAGCATAGCGCCAGCTCTGGTCCAGACGTCACCGTGGATAACAGAAATGATTTTCTGCGCCAGGAACGCAAAATCAATACATTTGAACTGGAATACGACTTCACCAAGCGGATCACCGCCCATGCCGGCTACCGCTTCGAGCGCCGTGAGATCACACAAAGCGTGGCCGACACGCTGGTGGAAACCATACTGCCTACCTTGGCAAATGTTCGGGGCTGTCCTACAACCGCTCCTTGCACAATCTCGGTTCCATCGACTGACGTTGGTAATGACTTCGTAGAGATCAATGGTCATTCAGGATTGATTGGCTTCTCTGCCCGCCCTACCGACCAGCTTCGCATCAGCGCCGATGCCGAGTTTTTCTCCGGGGACAACGCATTTTTCCGCACTACGCCGCGCCACCTTCAGGATTACCGCATCCGCGCCACTTATAAGCCTCATACATGGGTCACCTTCGGCAGCGCCATCCGCATCCGGGAAAACCGCAACACCAGCGCCGACATTGGCAATCTCCAGCACAACCGGAGCTTTGGCTTCAGCGGCACGGTTACCCCGCCGGAGGGCAAATGGGGCGTAGATCTCTCTTATGACTACAATGACGTGTTTTCCCAAACCAACATCTGCTTTGTAGCTACACCGAACTTTGTTGCGCCGGGCGCAATCACTTGCGGAACGCCGTTCCTTTCCGGCCTGTCTATTTACAATGAACTGGCGCACAGTGGCTCATTGTCGTTTTTTGCCAAGCCGGTGCGCCGGGTCAGCTTGGGCGCAGCATACACAATCACCAGCAGCACGGGAAATACATTGATCCTGAATCCCAATGCTCCCACAGGGCCGTTGAGCTACAACTACCACCTGCCTGTGGCGACACTGGCCATCGAGCTATCGAAAAACCTGACGTACAAGACAGGCTGGAACTATTATGATTACAACGAAAAATCCAATGCTGGACCGACATTGCCACGCGACTTCAGGGGCAACGTATTCACGTTGTCGCTGCGGTACTCAATGTAGCGGAAGACAAATTTAAGGAGAACAACTCTATGAAACCAGCTCGCCCGTTCACACTTGCTTTGACCGTTTGTATTGTGCTTGGCATGACCACCTGCACCTTCGCCCAGGATGATGCTGCGGCGCTTTATAAGTCAAAGTGCCAGGCGTGCCATGGCGCCGACGGCAAAGGCGATACGGCAGTAGGCAAGAAGTTAGGGATCAAGGACTTCCATTCTCCCGAAGTAGCCAAGATGTCAGACACGGAATTGTTTGAGATTACCAAAAAGGGAAAAGAGAAGATGCCCGCCTACGACAAGAAGCTGACCGATGATCAAATCAAGTCGTTGATCAAGTTCCTGCATTCTTTGAAGTAGGCCTGAACTCGCCGGAGGGAGCCCATTATGCTGACTGCAGCGGTCCTGGTATTGGCGGCCATTACGGTGGCTTTCATCGCTCTGCTCATCGCGAGGCCGGAGATCACCCTGGCTCGCGGGGGCAAGATCGTGGCGTTTCTGGGGCTGTTTATTCTCCCGGTTTTTGCCGGTATGCTGGGCTTTGCGAACCATCTTGAACGGTCGAAGCAGACTTCCTTTTGTCTTTCCTGCCATGTGATGGGCGACTACGGGAGAAGCTTGTATGTAGACAATCCCAGCTACATTCCCGCGGCCCATTTCCAGAACAACCGCGTGCCCCGCGAGGAGGCCTGTTACACCTGCCACACCGACTACACACTGTATACCGGAGGCATCAAAGCCAAGATGCGGGGAATGCACCATCTCTACGCGCAATACATTGGCAAGCCTCACCAGCCGATCAAGCTCTACACGCCTTACAACAATCGCGAGTGCCTGCATTGCCACCTTGGGTCGCGCAAGTTCGAAGAAGGCGCAGTGCACAGCGCCGATCCGCAGATCATGGCCGATATCAAGAGCAACAAGCTCTCCTGCACATCTTCAGGCTGCCATGACAGTGTGCATAATGTTTCTCAACTCGACCACGTAAAATACTGGAAACCGCAGCCATGACACAAATACCGCCAGGCGTTCAAAGCGCGCACGCATTCATCTCGAAGAGATTGAAGCTCTCCGGCATCTTGATCATTGCCGGCTTGCTGGTCGAGGGCGTGAGTCTCTTATGGAACCATCCCCTCTCGTTTGTAGTGTTCCTGGGCTTCGGAGGCCTGCTGCTGGCTACCGGGATTGTCCTTTACCTGTGGGCGCTCGTGTCGCGTGTTCCCTGAAAGAGGGGATGAGCGTTTAACCTTTATAACAGTTTGGTGAAATGTGGGTTGTCTTCCATGTTTCAATTGCTCCACCATGCAGATCATCTCCCAGACAGCGGCGAAGATGGCCTCATCCCCTTGGGCTTGCCAGAACTCGATATCAAACTGCCGGTCTGCAGGTTTGTCCCGCACGACTCGGGTTGTGAATTCCGAGGTTGCCGGCTTCTCACTTCGCATTAAGCGGTTCCCGTCTTCAGCGTTCACAGCCTTTTCTCTCCACTGCTCTCTCTAACCGCACGCTAGAAGCAATTCAAAATCATGTTCAAAAAAACTCGATCACCCGATCACCCGATCTCCCGATATAATTCGCTTTGTGTCCGAACCCTCCACTCCCCTGATGCGCCAATATACGGCGATCAAGAAGCAGCATCCGACTGCCTTGCTGTTTTTTCGCCTGGGAGATTTCTATGAGCTTTTTTTTGAAGACGCGATTGTCGCGGCCCGCGAATTGCAGATTACATTGACCTCGCGCAACAAAGAAAAGGATGTCGCTATCCCCATGTGCGGCGTGCCTTATCACGCGGCCGAAGGATACCTCTCCAAGCTGCTGCGCAAAGGGTTTAAAGTGGCGATCTGCGAGCAGATGGAAGATCCTAAAGTGGCCAAAAAGCTGGTGCGGCGCGAGGTAACCCGCGTCCTCACCCCCGGTACGGCCCTGGATGGAAGCATCGGCTCCGAGGAGAACAACTTCCTGGCTGCGCTGGCGCGCGTCTCCGGCGCGGTTGGACTGGCCGCACTTGATCTCTCAACGGGAGATTTTCGAGCCACAGAATTTCGCGGCGAAAATGCCGAGCGTCGCATTGTGGAAGAACTGCAGCAGTTAAAGCCGCGCGAAGTTCTTTATCCTTCTTCTCTTCCGCTCTTCGATCGAGCGCCGCTCGATCAGCCGAATCGCGAACCAAAAGCACAAGCTGGTCCGATTGCATTCCAGCAGGGTGACCGCGTGCGTTTCACTGAAACTCCGTTGGAAGACTGGGTTTTTGCCGCTGACTATGCGATTCCTCTGGTTGAAAACCAATTTGGCGTGCTCTCGCTCGAAGGTTTTGGATTGGAAGGCCGTCCAGCGGCTGCCGCTGCCGCCGGAGCCATTCTTCATTATGCGCGCTCCACCCAGCGGGGATCGCTCGAGCACGTTGATCGAATCGGATTCTATGATCGCCAGCAATGCCTGGTGCTCGATGCGGTCACCGTGCGCAATCTGGAGCTGGTCGAGCCGCTGTTTGCCAATACCGGCCACGAGGTCACGCTGTTCCGCGCGCTGGATGCAACGCTCACCCCGATGGGCAAACGCTTGTTGCGATCCTGGCTCCTGCGGCCTTCCATTGATGTCGATGAAATTGAAAAGCGGCTGGATGCCGTCGAAGCCGGCGTAAAAGAGTTTATCGCCCGCGAGGAGTTGAGGCGCGCGCTCGAAGGCGTCCAGGACATCGAGCGCTTGTTGAGCCGGGTCACGCTCGAAACAGCCAATCCCCGCGACTTGCTGGCTTTATGCGCCAGCCTGAATCGAACGCCGTTGATCAAAGCCGCGCTGGGACGGCTTTCATCATCCCGCTTGCGAGAACTCCATCTTCTGCTCGATGAACTGGCCGATCTACGCGGACGCATCGAGCGGACCATCGTCCCCGAGCCTCCATTAACTCTTGCCGATGGCGGAGTGATCCAGCCCGGTGTCGATACTGAACTCGACGATCTGCGCAACCTGAGCCGCAACAGCAAACAATACATTGCCCAGATCGAAGAGCGCGAACGCCAGCGAACCGGGGTCAATTCCCTTAAAGTTAAGTTCAACTCCGTTTTTGGCTACTACATCGAGATCAGCAAGGCCAACCTGCACCATGCACCTGCCGACTACGAACGCAAGCAAACCTTGGTCAACGCAGAACGTTTTACCACTCCTGAATTGAAGGAATATGAGATCAAGGTCCTCGATGCCCAGGAAAAAATAGTGGAAATAGAGCGCCGGCTCTTTGCCGAACTGCGTGTGGCCATCGCTGCCGAGGCAAAACGGATTCGCCAGACTTCATTGGCTTTGGCCGAGATCGATGTGCTGGCTGCGCTCGCTCTGATTGCCCAAAACCGGGGTTATTGCCGTCCACAAATCGTCGATGGGCTTAACAATTCTCCCGATCGCGCCTCACCGGATCCCTGCGAGTTAGAGATTGTCGGTGGACGCCACCCGGTGCTGGAGCGGCAGGGTTTAACCGCAAGCAACGACGGCTTCGTACCCAATGATCTCTATCTCAACTCAACCAGCCATGCCGTCCTGATCATCACTGGGCCCAATATGGGAGGCAAGTCCACATATCTACGGCAGACTGCTTTGATCGTGCTGATGGCCCAGATGGGATCGTTTGTCCCAGCACGCACGGCGCGATTGCCGATCGTGGATCGCATTTTTACCCGTATTGGCGCCAGCGATAACCTTGCCCGAGGGCGCTCGACCTTCATGGTGGAGATGACTGAGACCGCCGCCATCTTAAACACTGCCACGAGCCGCTCGCTGATTTTGCTGGATGAGATTGGACGAGGCACCGCAACCTACGACGGTTTAGCCATCGCCTGGGCGGTCATTGAATACATCCACTCGACCAGCCGGGCCAAGACTCTGTTCGCCACTCATTATCATGAACTCACGGAATTGGAGAGCCTGGAAGGAGTCAAAAATTTTCACGTCTCAGTTAAAGAAAATGCCGGCGGCATTGTCTTTTTGCGCAAGGTCGAGCCCGGCACCGCAGACCGCAGCTATGGAATCGAGGTCGCCAAGCTGGCTGGCCTGCCGCCTGAGGTAGTGGTACGTGCCCGTGAAGTGCTTCACGAGCATGAAAGCGCAGAACAGAAAGCCAGCAGCCATCTTTCCGGCCACCCGAGGCCCGCAGAACCCGACCTGCAACTCACCATGTTCACGCCCCTCTCACAGAGAATCGTAGACCGCCTGCGCGATGCAGACTTGAACAACCTCACGCCGCTCGAAGCCATGAATTTGCTTAATGAATTGAAGAAACAGATCGTGTAGAACGGTCACAATCGAAAGCTGCTTCACGATTGGCTGCAACTCAAATGGGTTCTGCTCTCCTCCAAGATAACAGGAGAACTTTATGACGAACTTTCTTGTGGGATTAGGTATTGGTTTTGGTATGGGTGTGCTCTTCGCGCCTAAGAGCGGTGAGGAAACCCGGAGCGATCTGACCGCGCGCGCCAACGAATTCGTGGACACCGCGAAGCACTCGTTTGGAGAAGCCAAGGATCGCGTACAACGCAGCGTAAAGGCTTTTCAGTCCGGCGTAGAAACAGCTACCGGCAGCCAAGGCTGACAAGCGAGAGAACTGCACACACGGAAACGGCTGAACGCATCCCTGTTCAGCCCGTTTTTGCTTTTATGCACCGTAGAGCCACCAGGCACACTCCAGGCGTTCGGAGGGAGTCAAGATAGCGGCTCTCCACTATGGGCATGTAGATTATGGAAGTCTCGAACAGATTTATCGCTTTCCTTGCTTTATCATTTTGCGGATGGCATTAGGTCCTTTTCGGCCAAGAATCCGATATTTCTTCCCGGTAAGCTTGTGGTAATTGACAAAGAACTGTTCCAATTCAGAACAGAACAGGTCGCCAAGATCATCCAGCGTCTTGATATCGGCCCAACTGTGAGCGTCCTCTTGAATGGCCACAATTCGATCATTGCGTTCTTTGTCGTTGTCATCGCCCTGTTCGCCTTCAATCACGCCAATGGCACGGCATTGTAAGACACAGCCCGGGAATGCCGGTTCATCCATTAGCACAAGGACGTCTAAAGGATCACCGTCTTCCGCCTCCGTGCGTGGTACAAACCCAAAGTCATAAGGAAAACTCATTCCAGCCGGCAATACTGTCTTTAGCCGAAAGACCCGCTGCTCCGGATCGAACGCATACTTGTTGCGGCTGCCTTTTGGGGTTTCAACGACAACGGTGAACAGTTTCTTGTCATCAGGATTCAATGGTTGCAGCCGAGCCGGGTCAGCTAGCGTACCTTTTCCGTTTTTGTTGTTCTTGCTCACCGAACCCTCGCGCTTTCCCATGCCTGGATGCCCGCAAAAATGAGACAGGTTGCCGCTAGGTCGAAGTTATATCTACCGGACGGAAGCAGCAGCAGCCCACATTTGTTGGTGGCAGTTCCAGACTAGATTGATTGGCTATGCAGCATCGACGCCAGATCACGATGAAGCTGCTCGTTCCGCGCCCGGAAGGTCATCACTGCCACTTGATGAGGGGCCTTCATCGCGAGCGAAAGATGCTCTGTCGCCTCGCGACTAGTTTTTTGCAAGCACCTGCTGCTATTGAACATCTCGCTCATGGTCTTTTCCATCCAAAGAAACAACATAAGCAATTTCCACAATGGAATTGGGGGCCACTTCAAATGCGGTACAAAAAATTCTGGATTCTCTCTCTTTGCCTGGGACTCTTATTCATGCTGAGTTCTACAGCCTTCTCACAAGAAATGAGCAGCAGGGATTTGAACGGCACTAGCCCGCAGCATTATAAGTACATCATCACAACATTGGGCGGCGCTGCCGTTGGTGCTGGTCTTGGGTTTGTTCTTGGCGGCGGCGCCAAAACGGGAAAGCTGGCGCTGATTGGCGGTGGCGGCGCCAGTGCCTGGTACCTGCACACTCATCGCTCCACCCTGGGCAAGTTTCACGATTGGGCCATGGTCGGCTCCGGCACTGGTCTGGGCGCGGGGCTCGGATGGACCATTTGCAATTGCAACAAAGGATTGGTTGCAGGAACACTGTTGGGCGGTGGCGGAACAGCGGTATGGGAGGCAATGAAAAATGATAGTGCTGCTCATAACGCTTTACAGAGGTTGGACAAAAACGCAAAAAAAGCGGATCGAAAGGCAGATGAGCGCGCCTCCAACAATCAGCGTTAAGGCGGCAGAGTTTGGCAAGCACGAGCTTTACCCACTTATCAAAGGACATCGAAATGCGTGCGGTAGCGATAAAATTTTATCGCTACCGTCGTACGTACGTTATGCGGTTGTGACTTGCCGTCTTGGAAGGAGTACCCAAGATTAGATAGATCGGCAATGATGACAACAATCTTCAAGCACGTACTCCTTTGCCACCAAGCATAACGAGCAAGGAAAGACTTTCTCAAAGGCCAAGAACTCGAGCCTTAGTATCTTGATCACTGGTTTTTCAGAAGAAAACAGAAAGGCTGGATGCGATCAGTTGACCAGGCTGCGCGAGAATCCGGTCGTCCGGTCTGCCGTTGCTCCCTCGATCATCCCCGCAGCCACGGTCGCGTTGGTAATCGGATCAATCAGGATGAAACTTCCCATAGTGCGGTTTTGCCGGTAAGGATCAAAGATCAATGGCACGCTCGTTTCCATCGAAACCGAGGCAACATCGTTCATCTCTAAAGACAAAGCCGGCACGCTTCTTGCTGTATCCATGTCGATACGCCGAATTGTGGTAGAAACCCTTGCTTGAACTGTCCTGGTGGTGTGTTTTAGCACGTAAGCTTTGCCGGGCTGGCAGGGTTGTGAATCGAGCCAGATCAGCTTGGTTGCAACATTGGCCGCGCATTGCGGCAAGTGGCAGTCGCTCGCGAGCAGGTCGCCCCGTTCCAGGTCGATCTCTCGATCGAGCATGATCGTGATAGAGCTTCCGTGCAGCGCATATTCTGTCTCGCCATCAAATGTGCTGATCGACTTAATGCGCGCGCGTTTTCCCGAAGGAAATGCGGTGACTGCTTCTCCTCGCTGCATAAGACCCGCCGCGATCTGCCCGGAGAATACCCGGCTTCCTGAATCATGATGCTTCACACATTGAATGGGGAACCGCAGCGGCTTGGAATAATCGGAATTAAGGACTGGAAGCTCTTCCAGGTATTCGAGCAGGGTAGCGCCATCAAACCATTTTGTTCGCGAGCTTGCCTGAATAATGTTGTCGCCCTTGAGCGCGCTCACCGGTATGGCGCACGCGTTGCGAATCCCCAGCAGCTCGCAGAAACGCTTGAAGTCTTGCGCGATATCGTTGAAAACCTGCTCGCTGTAACCAACCAGGTCCATCTTGTTCACCGCGGCTACCATGTCCTGGATTCCCAGAAGCGCCGCGATATAGATATGTTTTCTGCATTGCGGCAAAAGCCCTTTGGTTGCATCGATCAGCACAACCACCGCCTGCGCCGTGGAAGCTCCAGTGGCCATGTTTCGTGTGTATTGCTCATGGCCAGGAGTATCAGCAATGATGAATTTGCGGCGAGGCGTGGCGAAATATCGATATGCTACGTCAATGGTGATTCCTTGCTCCCGCTCCGCAGCCAGGCTGTCGGTAAGCAGGGAAAGATCAACCGGGCCGGTGGAACGGTTCATTCCACTGCGCTGGATGGAGACAAGCTGGTCTTCGTAAACTGCCCGGGTCTCGTAGAGCAGCCTGCCGATCAGGGTTGACTTGCCATCGTTGACGCTGCCCGCAGTGATGAACCTCAGCAAATCCGGTTCGCCCGAGGAATCTCCCATGAGACTCTGCACAAACGTGTCCAGGGAGTTGTCGAGCATTTAGAAATATCCCTCGCGTCTCTTCATCTCCAGCGCGCCCTCTTCATCGTGATCCATCATGTTGTCGCGCTCCGATTTACGGAAGGAAAGCATCTCGGCAATGATCTTCGGCACGGTATCGGCATCGGAGCGAATGGCGGCGCTGCACGGCACGCAGCCCAGGGAGCGCATTCGGCACTTGATCATCTCCGGACGCTCACCCGGCAGCAGGCGCATCCCTCGTTGCATCAGCACGACCGAGCCTGCCCGCTCTACTGCCTCCCGTTCCCGCGCGAAGTAAAGCGGGACCAGCGGAATGCTTTCCGCGCAGATATAAAACCAGATATCCAGTTCAGTCCAATTGGAGAGCGGAAAGACCCGGATGTTTTCGCCCTGATTGTGGCGTCCATTGAATAAGTTCCACAATTCGGGGCGCTGGTTCCTGGGATCCCATTGGCCTTGTCCATCGCGAAACGAGTAGACACGCTCCTTGGCCCGCGATTTCTCTTCGTCTCGCCGGGCGCCGGCAAATGCGACATCAAAGCCGCCTTCGGCCAGGGCATCGAGCAAGGCGCGGGTCTTCAAAAGGCTGCAACACTTCTGTGTGCCCAGGGTGTAAGGATTGGCACCCTGGCTCAGGGCCTTTTCGTTGCTGTGGACGATTAACTCTGCCCCTGCCTGTTTCGCGTACCAGTCCCGAAATTGGATCATCTCGGGAAACTTGTAGTGGGTATCGATATGCAACAGGGGGAAGGGAATCCTTCCCGGATAAAAAGCCTTCTGCGCCAAGCGCAGCATCACCGCCGAGTCTTTTCCAGTCGAGTACAACATCACCGGCTTGCTGAATTCCGCCGCAGCCTCACGCAGAATAAAGATGCTTTCTGCTTCCAATTGCCGGAGATGGCTCAGTGTTTTCGACTGCATCTCAGCTTTTCCTCGACGTTAGAGGTAAGAAATTGCAAAACACCATA
>DASZFK010000804.1:0-13313 GCA_035939855.1 Candidatus Angelobacter sp. | reverse complement strand
CCGCTAAAGAGCTGGGCAAGCCGGAGAAGGCGGAGTTTCACAATTGGGTCGAGATGGGACTACTGAAATCTTTACGCAGCAGCGGTGATGGCAAGTCTGCCGCAACCGCAATGAAGGTCATATCTGTTGACGAAGAGTACTTCATCCTGCACATGATGGGCCAGATAATGAAATCTCAAGCCTTGAGCACGTGCGAAGGCAAGCCATGTGACGTGATGACAACGGAAGATAGAGAATCGAAACAAGAGGAAACATGGTATTTCAATGTAGAGATTCCGCTGAACCGTACCAGGAAAGCAATCGAAGACAGCCAGAAATCAGATGAGAAGAAATGATTCGGCTAGTTACGGTTTCGCCCCGCTCGTGACCACCGCATCAAACACTCCAGTCTCGACCTTGCCTCCATGTTTTACCTGCACGAACAACCGGTAGCGTCCTGCATCCGGGAAACCGTAGGGAAAGACGATTTCCGGGGACACTACGCTATGACTTGTATGATCCATCGACTTCATTGTTGAAGCCCCGCTGGCCAACTCAACCGTCGCCATCGGGGCTGACCATCCAGGATGCAGATGGGCAAACACTTTGCAGTCTTCGCGGACAACGATCAAGTGGCCTGCCATTCCCATGTAAGGCTCCAAATCGGTGGCTGGTGCTCCAGCGGCATCGTCGACACGAAAACGCAATCCTATTGGTTCACTGGCCTGGAAAGAAGGTTGATTAATCCAGAGCATTCGCATTCCGCCATCGAGAGTAGCTGTTTGCCCGGCAGCAGTTTGGTTAAGCGGCGTAGCCGAGACAGAAGAATCGTCGCCTTGTGGAGTGCCCGACTGAATTTCCGGCAGCACAATTTCGCTGATCTGGGTCTCCGGGAAACCGGTGGAATGAACAATATCGGCAAATATCTGATAGCGTCCGGCAGGCATCGCCGGCAGCGTTTGAAGAAACTGGCCTTCAGCACCAGAGGCGTCGCGACTGGGATGCAGGTGCACCATGCGATCCAGTTGCGGCACTCGCACCAGAAAGAGATGCACCAGGTGACCATGATCAGGTACAAGGTCATTCAGTTTGGTGCGTTGGGCCCAGCCGGCAGTATCCGGCTTCTCCAGCTTTATGGAAAGTATGTTGGGTACAACCAACGAAGCTTTCACATGCGGCACAGAGTATATCCATCGGGCAGTATCTGCAGCCTCTGATTTCCACCAGATTCCACCCAGAGTCAGCACTGCCACGACAAACAAGGCAACAAATACCATCGCCTTGCGCGCACGATTTGAGCTGGCGCGCAGAGCCGTTGCTCCCGGCGCTGATATGCCTTCGCGCACCGCAGCACCTGCCATGCCCACAAATCCGACTGCCAGAATTGTCATCAGGAGGCCCAACAACCACCGCAACGGCCACTGCATAGGACGCATGATGGTGGGTGCAGCCGCGACTGGGATCGATAGCTCACCGTGTCCAAGGTCTCCTTCAACCGTTACTTGAACTTTCCAGGCGCCGCGTTGCATCAGCCACAAGCCGGCGTGAAATGAGCGAGCATCGTCAAGGGAACGCTGGCCGATGTCGGCTACCGGAGCAAGCTCTGCTCCCAGTCCTTGAATGCGCAATGGCACCATGCGCACGGTATTCACATTGCCGGAGAGGGTCTTTACCTCGACCTCGGCTACGCCGGGAATCACCGGGGGAACACGCACCACAACCTGCACTGAATAAGGACCGGCCTTGCCTTCGTAGTAGACATCCGGACTCCCTATGTGCGCGGCAGCAATGGCCGGAAACAGCAGGAGGATCAGAATTTTCGAAAGCGTCTTCATCTTGATCTAACGCTGCACGCGCCGCAGCCATGTGCCCACGGTGAGGCCGACACGGCTGGTGAACATCGCCGTGATCAGCGCAATCCCCATGCCAAGAGCGAATTCGGTCCTGGATTTCTCGTAACTAAAGTATTCAGGGATCATTCCCGGACTGCCCGGAGGAGCCATATAAAGCTGGTAATGAGTTCCGAAGATCCAGTTCGCCGACCACGATGACATGAGAAAATTTGCAAACAACCATTGGGCTGCCACAAATGCAAAGAAAATGCTGGCGCCCAAGGTGATTCCCTTCTTCCAGCCGCTCCAATCCTTGAGCTTGGCCCACAGCAGATCGACCAGCAAGGCAGGAACAATGATCAGCACCGGGAACCCCAGTGGGACCATGTAAGGCACGCGCTGATACACCGGACCTAATTTCTGCTCGGCATAGAAAAGCGGCAGAACCCACTCCTGGGCCATGGCCAGCGCCATGTAGACAGCTGCCGTGGTGGTGCAGGCCCAGCGTCTCTGCACGACACTCCGCACAATCATCAGGTAGACCGGAAATGGAAACATAAAACAGCGGTAGAAAATGGCGCTGTGCATCAAGGCGCGGTTGGAACATTCAATCAGGTCAGCCTGCGCGCTCAGCATGACGAAGCCGATGAGAACAATGAATACCGTCTCCAGCCGGCCGGCGAGAGCCGCCGAGGCACGATTCAACGGCGCCATGATCAACAGAAATCCACCAAAAATCACGGCTACCGCCCCAATGCCAAGCACCGCATGAGGAGGGCTGAGTACCTTCACATCCAGGCCGTAGGTTTCATGCCACCAGTTGTCGAACGGCGCAGAAGCGAGCATGGTCAATGCGCCCCAGCCGCACAAGAATGCGCCCAGCGGCGCACGCAAGCCAAACAGGCGCACGGAGTTGGCTCTGACAGTCTCATCGCGTGTAAAGGTTGTGCGCAGGATAAGGTAGATGGATGTCAGCCCACCGATGGCGGCACAGAGTTGGATGAGCATGTGCGGAGGCGTCCAGAAAGTATCGCGGCCAACGGAGATGTGCCATGAAATATCCCAAACGGCCCCGGTCACGACGGAAATGGTGGCAATGGCCGAGGTCCATACCGTCCAGGGCACGCGGTCTACCGCTGATTGCTCGACCGCAACGGTTCCAGCAAGGCTGTGCGCAGTGGTGGTCACAATCACGTCCTTGGCGATCTGATCTTGTTAAAGTTTGGCGACATCACGTATTGCAGTCAAGTAGTAATTTGAAAAAAGGCATCTGCTAAAGCGCATATCCGATTTCACGTTGCAAACTATCATCAGCGATGTGGTATAACTGTTATACTCGGGATGCGATTTCGTTTCGATACAAAAAAGAGCCAACGACTCAGGGCTAATCCTAAGCGCAGAATTGGATTTGAGGAAGCCCAGGAAATCTTTTCGCATCCATATTATCTGGATCAAAGAGTAGATGTTCCAGAACAGAGCCGTGCAATTGGCTGGGTTGCTGGACAGCTATATACAGTTATTTTCGAGGTTCGAGAGGACAACAATGGCGAATACTATCATTTGGTAACTCTCTGGAAAGCAACCAAAGAGGAGCAGCAACTCTATGAAGAACAATCGTAAACAAAAGAAGGCGATTTCTGCTGAAGCGATCGCACGGCTTGCTGATCATGGTGAGGATATTTCTCTATTTTTTACAAATGCAGGGCAAAAAATGGAGCCTATACGCCGAGTGAATGTCGACTTCACATCTCCCATGCTGGATGAACTCGATGAGGCTGCAAAAGAGTTAAACGTCAGCCGACAGGCCGTGATCAAAACTCTAATCCGACAAGCCCTTGACCAGCGCCTCTTGGCAAGAAACCTAAACCCACCGGCTCGTAGGCGAACACGCAGAGTAGGCTAAAGCTTTGGTCAGGCCTTTCAAAAACAAAGAGTGCCAAATGCCCTACGCGAACCTTTTTGCCTTAGCCTTGGTTTTCTCCGTGCCTCCACGTCTCTGTGGTGGATTTTGGCTTTGCTTTTCTCTGCCCTTGGGATTCGCTGCAAAAGCGACGCCCTTCAAGGCTTCATCCTTCGGCAGTTTCTGTTTCAGCTCGAGCACCGGCTCAAACAGATCTCCCATCTTCTCCACCCGTTTGAGCACCTGGTCTGAAGTAAACACCAACAACTGTGGATCGCCTTTCTTGAGGCAGGTCTCGACTTCGTTCCAGGTAACGGGTGTGGACACCGTGGGCTGCTCCTTGGCGCGCAGCGAGTAAACAGAGATCGTCGTCTTATGATCGTCGTTCTGGCTCCAGTCCACAAAGACTTTGTTGGTCCGCAAGGCTTTTTTCATATCCGAAACGACCTGCTCCGGATAACGGTCCTCCAGCAGACGGGCGACAGCCTTGGCAAAGCTCTTTGTCTGGTCATAGGTCACCGGGGTATTGAGCGGAACATACACCTGCAAGCCTTTGGAACCGGATGTCTTAGGGAAAGCTTGCAGGCCAAGCTGGGCAAAGATATCGCGTATCCATAATCCCACCTGGCAGCATTGCACGATAGTCGCGGGAGGCCCAGGGTCAAGATCAAAGGCAATTACCGTTGGTCTGAGTATCTCGGGCGCAACGGCAAGCGAGGTGTGCAACTCCAGGTCAGCCAGGTTGGCCAGCCAGACCAAGGTTGGTAACTCGTCCACCACGCAGTAATACATGAAGCGGTTGTTGCCCTCGCTCCAGACCTTGGCGGTCTTGACCCAGTCCGGCCGGTGCTTCGGACAGTTTTTCTCGTAGAAAAAGATCCCCTCGACCCCTTCAGGATAGCGCTTTAATGTCAGCGGACGTCCCGCCAGATGCGGCAGCAGCACAGGAGCAATGCGCACCATGTAATCCACCACTTGGCCTTTGGTAAAACCAGCTTTTGGGTAAAGGACTTTATCCAGGTTGGTTAGCTTGATCTGCCGTCCGGCTACCTCGATGATTGATTCCTGCTTGGCCATCTTAATTATGATGGTACTCCACAACATGAAAGCTGCATTTGTCATCTAATCTCTTCGTGTCTATTGAAGACCAAAAACTGCCCCTGGTTAGCTCCTCGCGGCCACCCACGTTTGCCGCAGACCAGGAATCTCTGTTCCGCGAGGTGATCGAACTCATGACTCGCGGCAAGATCCAATTTGTGATCTCGGGCGCGTTCGCGTTGCATGAGCACACCGGAATCTGGCGCGACACCAAAGACCTGGACTTCTTTCTCCCAGCCCAGGAAGTGCCGCGTGCCTTAGAGCTGCTTGAGCAGGATGGTTTTGTCACCGAGATCAAAGACCCAGTGTGGCTGGCCAAGGCGCATCGTGGCGACTATTTCGTTGACCTGATTACCGGCATGAGCAATGCGGTGGTTCGCGTGGATTATTGCTGGATCAGGCGGGCAACGCTCTCCCAGGTGATGGGGCTTCCGGTACGCGTGCTGGCGCCCGAAGAATTGATTGCCTCTAAAGTATTTGTGACTTTTCGCGAACGCTTCGACGGCGCTGATATCTGCCACGTCATCTTTGGCACCAAGGGCAAACTCGACTGGCAGCGCTTGATGCATCTGTTGGGAGAGCACTGGGAGATGCTGTTGTGGTCCCTGGTGCTGTACCAATACGTGTATCCGGCTTACAGCAGCTATGTGCCGCGCGGGATTTGGGATGAGCTGCTGCAGCGCTTCAAGGTCGAATTGGAACATCCCAACACGGATTTGCAATTCAGGGGCAGCCTCGTAGACGACAAGATGTTTGCTATCGATGTAACCGAATGGAGCCAGCGCAACATCCTGGAAGAACATCGAAGCAGAGCACAAATCATTCAGCGTAACCATAACAAGGCGGCGTGAGCACGAACGCATGAGAATTGCAGCTACCGCCGATATTCACTTTTCCCCGCAGGGCTACGACCGAATCCGTGAGCCTCTCTCTCGTGTGCGAGAGCACGCCGACGTCCTGGTCATCGCCGGGGACCTCACCAATTATGGCAAACCGGAAGAGATGCATTCCCTGCTCAATGCTCTGGTTCGGCTGCGCATCCCGATTGTCGCCGTGCTGGGAAACCATGATTATGAAAGCGGCCAGGAGCAGGAACTCATGAAGCTCATGGCGGCTGAGGGCATCAAGGTGCTGGATGGCAGCAGTTACGAGCGCGATGGTGTCGGCTTTGCCGGAGCCAAGGGATTTGTGGGCGGATTCGGGCGTGGCATACTCACTGCGTTTGGCGAGAAAGAGATTAAGGCATTTGTGCAGGCCTCCATCGACGAGACCATGAAGCTGGAACGCGCGCTTTCGATGCTGCGAACACAAAAGACAGTCATTGTGACCCACTACGCTCCAATCGCCGATACAGTGAAAGGCGAGCCTGCCGAAATCTGGCCTTATCTTGGTAGCTCACGCCTGGCGGAGGTGATTGATCGTCATGGCGCTGTGCTTGCCGTGCACGGCCACGCCCATCTCGGAAGCCCCGATGGCAAAACTACCGCTGGAGTCCCTGTCCACAATGTCTCCCTCACATTATTAATGTCGCAGCAGCCGCCTTGTCCTTTTCGAGTGTTTGAGGTTTGAAACGTCTGCAGTGGAGCTGCTCTTGGTCACTGATGCTGTCCGATTCCCAGCACCGCCTTGCCGGGAAACACGCCCTCGATGAATTTCTCTTGATCCACCAGCATGACACCGCCTACCAGCAAATATTTAACGCCAACGCTTGCCTCCATTGGACGTTGAAATGTCGAGCGGTCACTTATGGTCTGCGCATCGAAAACAACCACATCCGCATCTGCTCCCTCCTGCAAGCGGCCCTTGAACCGGGCAGAGGGCGTAGAGCGCTCAAGCACTTGAGCCGGCATGAGCGACATCTTCCTGATGGCATCCATCAGCGTGAGCGTCCCCTGACTCCTTACGTAACGAGCCAGTATCCGACAGAAGGTTCCTGAGTTTCGCGGGTGGCCTTTGTCGCCATCGCTGGCCACCATCACAAGAGGATTACGGAAGATAGAATCAACAACTTCCATCGAATTGTTGAACAGAATTGTCAAGTGTGGTTCGCTGGAGTTGTGAAGTTCCTCGAATCGCTCTTTCGTCAGCCGTTCTCCAGTTTCGGGCAGCATCAGGTCGTGGTAGCTGATCCCCACCTTTTCCTGCCAACCGGGATTGAACAGAGCAGAGTTGATGTAAGTCATCCCTGCTTCGTAGGGATATGCTTCGGTGGTTACATCCAAACCTCGAACGCGAGCGCCCGCGATGAGCGTTAGGCACTCTGCAGCAAACGACAGGCAACTGCTGTTTATGTGGACGATGTGGAGCGGAGCGCCGCTGACCGCAGCCGCGCCAATAACTTCGCTCACGGATTCAATGCTGGAACCCGGCTCTTGCTTGCCGCTGCTGCGAACATGTGTATAAACGGGCACAGAGCGTTCGGCTGCCAGGCGAAACATCTCAATCACTTCCCAACGGGTAGCCCCAGGTGTGTATTGGATGCCCATCCCCACAGCCAAGGCGCCTGCATCGAGTTCATGCCGTAAGCGCGCCTTCATCTTCTCCACCTGCTCCTGCGACGCTGTCTGGTCGGTGGCCGGCCCGGATTTCGGCAGCAACCCACCGGTGGGAATCGGCGTGCCGAATGCAATGGATCGCGCGGCCACATGGCTTGCGGCAGTTCCATAGTTGATGAGCGAATGTCCTTCTTTGGATTGCAAGAATGAAGCGACATCGGGTTTTCCGATTTCCAGTTCCAGAGCCGTGGTCACGCCATCCAACGCCTTAAGACGCTGGCTCTCGAGGTCCTGTCCGTGTTGGTGAAGATCGATAAACCCCGGAGCAACGACCAAGCCCTGGGCGGAAATTATCTTTCTGCCAGCCAGTGTTTCAGCAGAGATTTTTCTGATTTTTCCTTGGGTGATGCCGACATTGCGAACAGCATCGAGGCCCGTCTCAGGATCAAGCACTCGGCCGCCCTGGATTACGAGATCGTAATTTTGCGACCAGGCCAGCAGCGGCCAGAGAATTACCGCCAGGTAATGAATGCGCAGCTTCATTTCTATGCACTCCGGAGGTTGCGAGCGTTTGATATTAGCACTAGAGCAGCTTGTGCGGAATCCTGCGTATCTCACCCGGTTGGATTGTTGCCAACAGTGCTTTGCAGGTGGGTACCAGCGGCAGAATGTCTTTCAAACGAAGCGAGTTCCCTTGCAGAATGATGACTGCGATCTTGCGTCCAGTGAGATTTTGTTCGTATTCAAAGCCCTGATCCGCAGTCAGCAACAACGCGAATTGATTGGCTTCGGCACTATCCAAGAGCCGGCCATTTTTTAGTCCCGAAAAGCCTGCGAATCTTGCGCTTTGGCAGTCGTGCTCGGAAAAAGAATTACGGAGACGTACATCCAGGCATTCGTCGAGGAGAATGCGCATTCCAATTTAGGCCCGCGCGGACAGAAGGTCTTTCGCTTCTTCCAGGGCTGCGACGGCCATTTCGCGGGAAACGGAGGGAAATCCTTCCAGGAACTCTTCGAGCGTCTCTCCGGCCTCCAAGTAATCAAACAAAGCCTTGAGGGGCACTCGGGTCCCACGGAACACCGGGGTACCTCCGAGAATGTCAGGGTCCTTGACGATAACTTCCTGATTGGATAGCACCACTCCTCCCCAACTCAGACGAGTATAACATTGGCTTGAACCTCCGAAACATTTGCCTAATGGACTTGATGGCTTGAGACAGCGGCTGCACCATGAGAATTTAGCCGCATGTTTTAACTCGGCAGGATGACTGGAAGCGGTTATAGATCCCCGAAAAGAACACAATATCTCAGAAAACAGCGCAACCACAAGGTTCTTCCTGCCTACCAGCGCTCACGCGCAGAAACACACTTGATTGGTGACGATTCGCTCAACACCCATAAAGCCTCTCAATGTCGACTCGCAGCAGCGGGAATGAAGTATTTTGGAATCACATCCAGCATCCATGCATACCAATTCCTGCTGCGATAGTCTCCGGCATTGATACCGACTACCAGATCGAGATCAGGAATTACCATGACGAGTTGGCCCCCAGCACCTTCCGCGGCATACTCGCGATAGGAATGACCACCAACTACAAAAGTATGGATATGCCAGCCGTAACCATATTCATGATTCGCATCTGTTTCCACTACGCGATTGGCAAAGCGGGAATGATTCATCGTTGATTCCCTGACCCATGACTCGCTGATCACGCGCTTGCCATTCCAAAGACCACCGGAAAGATAGAGTTGACCAAGCTTGAGCGCATCGCGAGGCCTTATCTCAGCGCCTCCGCCTGTATACACGGAGCCGGTCGGCATCAGGTTCAAATGGTAGTTCCCGAACTGGAGAGGCACTGCGATGTAGTCGCGGAACAACTCGGCATTCCACCTGCCAGCGGCCCTTTCTGCCACACCGCCAACCAGGTTCAGACTCGCCGAGCAGTAAATCGCAACCGTTCCACCAGGGTCACGGACCATCGGCAGATCGAGCGTGTATTTGTACCAGTCGTTCTGGCGCGATTGAAGGTTGTTTTCCCCGCCGGGTGAGCTTGCCTTGTTGTCGTCGCAATCCCAACCAGGAGTCATGGTCATAATATCTTCGACGGTGACTCGATTTTTTCTCTCATCCCAATTCGCAAATGGTTTGTACTGGAAAAACAGCGAATAGATCGGCGTGTTGGGCGCCACTTTTGCGCCATGCTCGCGCACAGCCCCGATCAGGATTGGAGCAAGCGTTTTTCCTGCAGAGCGGGTATTGTGCGTGCGCTCCCGGTCAAATCCATGGAAGTATTCTTCCAATACGAGTTTGCCATGCCTCGCAATGAGCAACGAATGTAACGGTATCGCCTGAGCGTCATTAGGATCAGCCTTGAGTACCGACTGTACAAGTTCGGTGAGCAGTTTTGGATCCAGTTCCACTTCCGCCAAAGACGCAGTAGGCCAGCCGTCATTTTGTCGCAAAGGCTGCGAGTATCTATAGTCTGCCCGCTCACGCGTGCTACGCGGGAAGAACCCGAGAGCGCCGTCTTCACTGCACTGCGTGAGAGCTGTTGGCGCCGGCGATCCATTAACGAGGTTGAGTAACAGGCGATGCGATGCTTGATCGTAGGTTCCATTTACCTGACCGGTTGGGCTGGAGAGCCTTATAGAGCTGCCCTGCACTTCGACCTGATAGCGACCGTTGAGCCATCCAAACTCAGGATTGCGAATCATGGCGGAAAACGCACCGTCGGGCATGCGCCGTATGGAGATGTAAAAGGAGAGTCGCTCTTCCAGTGGAACAACATCACCTTGCCAAACCGATGGAGCCATTTCAGTCAGCGTCACAGGCGTGGCATAGCGCTGGTTGAATATCCGGCTGGCTGGCTGTATCCAATGACCGGCGATCGACTTGCGGTCCGCAGCCAGACGTCCGCGAAATTCACCGCGATCGCCAGGCACGGTGAACCGAATTTCACTGCCGTCCTTTGCAATGGGAACGTCGAATCCAGCGATGCTGCCATACCATGCATTTCCGTGAGCATCGATTTTCAAAGTTCCCTTTACAAGCGGACCAAATGACTGTTCACTGGCCCAAATCCCACTCAAGTCGGCAGGCGAAGCTGGAGATTGAACCGTCAGCCAGATTCCAATCGCAGCGAATATCGCTGCCGAGATCCTCATTGGCACAGGTAAAGTCATAAGAACAAGCCCTGCAAATATATCTCTTTATCCGGAACCTGTAGACAGCATGGCTGTTTAAAGTACGGCAATGAAGCCTGCACTGAAGCGGGCCGAAGTGGCACTTTCGACGATGTTGGCCATCCTAACGTCGCGGGTTAAAAAATCTGGAACTCCTCCTGCGTTCTTTTCGTACCCCTAAACATAGGCAATCAACTCCCCTCCAGGCGTTGATTTCTATTAGGAGGACGCATGGAACCCGTCGTCGGCATTAGTTGTTCCGTCGAGAATGAATGTGCTTCGTTTACACCCAGTGCTCCAATCTGGCAGGACATCCTGGCGCAGGCAATCACCGGCGAACTTGTCGCTGCACTCAACTACACCGCCTTGGCAGAGATATGTGACGATCCTGAAGAAGTCGCCGATGCTCTGGAACATGCAGCGGGTGAACGTGGACACGCGGCTGCATTTGCCGCTGAAGGCCGCAAGATTGGCTTGGACGTAGCCAACAACGTCGACGCGAAACATTGGAAACGGCTCCGCGAAGCGTTCATGCAATGCATCACCGAGCGAGATTTTATCGCGTGCCTGATCGTGCAGGAGATCATGCTCGAATCCTTCGCTGTCGCCAGCTATGCCCGTGTCGGAAAGGTAGCGCCCGGGAGTCTTGGCCAGACGTTTGCCGCCATTGCAGCCCAAGAAGAGGAACACGTTGATCATGCGATGGAGATTCTCAGAACGGAGCGAGCCAAAGACGCACAACGCTTCGACGAAAAGGTACACCGGCTGCATCTTGAAGTAATGACCACCTTGGCAAAGATGCTGGCAAAAGAATGCAAAGACGGACATTGCGAGGTTTGCCACGGCAACTGCGTGAAGCCATCACTGTTCGAAGTCAGCCTGAGCGCGGCCGAGCTTCGTGGAGCGTCGCTGCAACAGTATCTCAAGACGCTCGACCGATTGGGGCTACCCGGGGAGGTAACGCTCGCATGGATGTCTCAGTTGCCAGTGTAGCCAAACGAGGGCGAACGACCGAGATCGATTTCGCGCTCATCGGACATCAGGAGAGTTGGAAAGCGGCTGCGGATGTGCTCACCTTCCTGCGAGGACCGGAGCATTCGCCGCTCCCGGATGATGAGATTAAGGACATCCTGCCTTGGATTCCGCCCCGAGCCGTATGCCATGTCGAGGTCGAATCGATCACGGGCGCTAGGGCACGCGGCCTCTACATCGACTCGTTCATTCCTCCCGATCATCTGGACGGCGCCTACGTCCACGACAACCTCGCCCGCGTTCGAGGAGCTGCCGCCTGCGCGATCAAGGCAGAAGCGGGAATCGTGAGCCTTGGTGGATTCAGTTCCATTCTGCTCGAAGGCAACTTCGATCAGCTTCCCCAAAGACACAATACGGTCTTTACCACAGGCAATACCTTGACCGTCGGTTTCATCGTTCAAGGCATCAAGAGGATGTGCGACCTGGAAGGACGAGACCTCCGCACATCAACACTGCTCATCGTTGGAGCCAGCGGAGATGTAGGTTCCGGCTGTGCCCGTTGTTTAGCGCCTCTCGTAAGGCGCGTGTTGCTCCACGCTCGCAACCTGGAGCGACTGCGCACGCTGGCTACGGAGTTGGAAGCCCGTGGAGTTGAGGTGGAGGTCGCAACCGATCTCGATCAATTCTCCACGAAAGCCGACGTGGTAATCTGTGCGGCAAGTCTGGCGTCTCCCTCGCTCATGTTGGGAAGGATTGCTCCCCATGCTCTCATTTGCGATGCAGGCTACCCCAAGAACCTTTCTCCGAATGCTCAAATGCCCGACGCCACAATCTTCTTCGGAGGTCTGGGGCAGATTGCCGGTGGATTGAAGTTTGCGCCAGATTTGCATGGCATTCTGAATCGTCATCCATTCCCCAACGTGGTTCATGGATGCCTGCTCGAAGGCATGGCCCTGGCCCTGGAACAACGGTTCGAACCGTTCTCTCAGGGAAGAGGCTATATCACTCAGGATAGAGTCGAGGAGATTGAGGCCATCGCTGCCCGGCATGGGATCTATCTGGCGCCACTCTATAATGCCCACGGGCCCGTCGAAGATGGAGTTCATTGCCAACTGCCAACACAGAAGAGTTTTTCGACTACTGCAAATACACATTTCTGTTGCTAATAATCCAAAATTGTGGCATCTTTAGGTCATCCCGTTACGAAAGGACGCCCGAATTGGCGAATTTCAAAATCAAAGCGCTAAGTGGGCAACATCGGCCGATAGTATGGCCAGGTTGCTATAGGGCGTCACTCCGCTTCCGCTAAGCGGATTTTCGACGCTTTCCACAAAACTTAGTAAGTGCAGCCTGCACACCCTATTGGTGTGCTTCCGCTGCTCTACGACGATCTGAGCGTGTGCGCGCTTCGTGCTTGCTGTGTGTCTCAACGACAGGAGCGCTACGCAATCCGAACATGCTGTGCGTAAGAGTGTTTATTTCCCGGCCCGATGCCGGTTAGAAAAGAAAAGATATGTTCGAAATGCTAAAAAACCTGCTGAGCGGCCACAACGAGTTCGCCTCCGGCGGACTGCTGCTCATGATCATCGGTGGGTTGAGTGTGTGGCTGCGGGCCGTGCCCGAAAGACTCTGGCATTGGCTCGTCGGCCAAACCACCATGATCATCACTGTAAAAGATGATGACGCCGCATTTATCTGGGTCAAGGAGTGGTTTCTGGAGCAGAAGTTTCTCCAGAGAATTCGCCGCGTGGATCTGGATACGACGCTACACAATGAACGAATCGCAATGATCCCTGCGCCTGGAAAACACTGGTTCTGGTACGGAGGCAGGCCCTTCGAGGTGTGGTTCTCTCG
>DASZFK010000803.1:0-4114 GCA_035939855.1 Candidatus Angelobacter sp. | reverse complement strand
CAGATGAATGAATGGAGTAAGCTGGTTTGCGATCTGGGAGATCTGCGCATTCTAAGAGCCAGGGGGCTTTCACCGGGCCGTCTTTTTACCTTTGAGCATCACCTCTGTCATGCAGCGACAACATTCTACCTGTCACCGTTTGATCGGGCGCTCATAGTCACTCTTGACGAAAATGGAGACGGCCGGACGGGAACAATCGCCTTGGGGGAAGGTACACGCATCCGGCTGCTCAAGACCATTTCATTCCCGCATTCATTGGCGTGGGCTTATTCTAGAATTACCGAACTGATTGGCTTCATTCCGCAAGTTGAAGAACACAAGACGCAATGGCTGAGCCTGCAAGGCCAGCCTGCCTTGAAGGCCCTCTTCCTGGAGATGTTTCGGAGCAAGAATGGCGCAATACCGTACCTCAACCCAGATTTTGTCTATCAAGGCGTTACTGGCCAGCTTTCTCTCTCTACTTCATTCCTGAAACAGGCAGGAATATCAGGCGAGGCGCTCAGTGAAGAAGATCGTTCTGTGCTGGCCAGCAGTATCCAGGAGGCATGCACGGAATTTGTGGCCGGCATCGTTGCGGAGTATTTGAAAAAAGAAAAGATTGAAAAGGTTTGCCTGGCCGGAGGCTTGTTCAAGAATGTATTGTTGGTGTCAGATATTGAGACACGAATAGGCGCTGGGAAGGTATTTGTGCCGCCAGCACCGGACAATTCTGGAAGCGCACTTGGCGCCGCCATGCTTGCATGGTATCACCACCATCCTGTCCGCAGTGAAGTGGGCGCAGATTATTACTGGGGCCCTGCTTTTAAATCCCATGAGGTAAGAGATCTGCTCATCAGTTCAAAGACCTGCTTTTCGCTGCATGAAACAGCAGAACAGAAATTGCACAATACAATTCGCCTTTTACAGGCTGGGAAGATTGTCGCGTGGTTCCAGGGGCGTGCGGAATTTGGATCACGGGCGCTCGGCAACCGCAGCCTGCTGGCCTCGCCTTGGGCCCCGTATGTAAAAGAAAATCTAAATGATTACGTAAAACATCGTGAATGGTTCCGCCCCTTTGCCATTTCAGTTCCTGAGGAAGACAGTGCCAGCTACTTCACCTCATCACCGCTGTGTGGCTGGATGAATTCACTTGCGTCCGTGAGGAATGACACTCAGGCAGTCCCAAGAGAATTCTGTCTGCCCGGCAATCGCATTCGGCTGCACGTAGTTGAACGCAAAAAAAACCCATTGTTCTGGAGCCTTCTGAAGCGATTCGGGAATCATGCTCCCGCACCCCTGCTCTTGAATAGTTCTTTCAATGTGGCAGGCGAGCCACTTGTGACTTGCCCGCAAGATGCCGTTCGAAGCTATTTCAGTTCTGGCATTGATGCGCTCGCCATTGAAAACTTTTTGCTCATGAAGGATACCACTAGGCACGTCCTCGCAGAGGCACAGGCAGCATCCTCTGGCCCCGCATTGAGTGCAGTGCGTCATCATAAATAGCGTTCCTCCGCTTGCGCAGATCTTCTCCGCTTAATTTCGGCTTGCGACCGGCGCGGCCTGCTTGTTTCAACCCCCGCACGCTCGTGATGCCCTGATATACATCCGCGCATAATTAAGAGGACATAATCACACGGACATGTCATACTCTCTCGAGGAGGACGGCATGCTTCCACGAATCCTGCGATTGCATCCGGGCACCTATCAGCGGCTCGCTCGGCTGAGCAAGGAAGCCGAACGGGATGGAGCTTACCGCGTCGCCAAACGCTTGCAGGCGGTGCTATTGAACTCCCAAGGACGTAGCAGTGGAGAGTTGGCCGAAATTCTGCAGGCTCCTCGTTCCAAGGTTTCCGAATGGCTGGCGCGCTATCAGGCCCATGGTGTGGAAGGCTTGCTAGAGGGGCAGCGCTCGGGGAGACCGGCCCAGTTGACGGTGCAACAAAGACAGCAACTGGGCGACATCCTTGACAGTGGTCCGGTCGCCTATGGCTTGGATACAGGAGTTTGGACTTCGCCCATGATTGCTTGGGTGGTGCAAGAAGAGTTCGGGGTGCAGTATCATCCCGGCCATGTACGCAAGCTGCTGCAGGAAATGGGTTTCTCCGTGCAACGGCCGCAGCGCGTCTTAGCCCGAGCCGATCCGGCGCAGCAGGATCGTTGGCACCGCCGGACCTATCCCAATCTTAAAAAAAAGCCCAAAACCGCAACTGGGCACTGATTTTCAGTGACGAAGCCAGCTTCCGTCAGGACTCCACCTTACATGCTACCTGGAGTCGGGTGGGGCAGCCGCCGGAGATCCCGGTTACAGGCCAGCGCAAGAGCGTCAAGATATTGGGAGCAATTGAATTGTTCCGGACCCGGTTTCACTATCGTCAGGACACAGTCTTCAACGCTTCCACGTACCTGACCTTCTTGGAGCAACTGGCGCGGTGCTATCGCCGGCAAGGAGCTATTCTGATCCAAGACAACGCTTCCTATCACAAGGATGAAAACGTGTGGGGATGGTTTAGAGAGAATCAGCATTGGCTGGAGGTTCACCAACTCCCTCCTTACTCTCCGGAGTTGAACCCCACGGAACGACTCTGGCAATACACGCGGCGCAACGGAACCCACAACCGCTATTTCTCTGAGCCAGCCGAATTAGTTGGCACCCTCACCCGCGTCTTTGGTGAAATACAACGCTACCCGGAGCTGATCCGTCCCTGCCTGCTTTCTTTTTGTTGACTATCATGTCCCCTTATTTATGCGCGCCTATATAGAAGCTACCCCCCATCTGTTACCATTCTCGTTCCATGAAAAAACTGCCTGAGCAGGTGGACTTCATCGTCGTAGGCGCTGGTGTCGCCGGATTGCGGGCTGCCATTGCCCTGGCAGAAGCGGGCAAGGTTCTGATCCTGACTAAATCTGAGGTGACCGAGTCTGCCACGCAATACGCCCAAGGCGGAATTGCCGTCGTCTTGAGCGATGAAGATGAGATCAGCTTTCATCTACAGGACACGATCAACGCCGGCGATGGCATTGTCAACGAGAGCGCAGCCCGCGTGCTGGTAGAAGAAGGGCCGGAGCGCATTCAAGAATTGATCGCATGGGGCACGCAGTTTGACCGGAGCGGCACGAAGCTGACCTTTACTCGCGAAGCCGCGCACAGCCGTAGCCGCATCCTGCACGCTCATGGAGATTCCACCGGTCGCGAGATTGGTCGCGCCCTCTACGCCAAAGCGGCGACCCTAAAAAACATTGCGTTTTCTGAATTCGAATTTACTTCACAGTTGCATACGGCGGATGGGCGCGTGTGCGGAGTGGAACTGATCTCGCCGAAGGGCGAGTCCCATCTGGTAAGCAGTTCGGCGGTCCTGCTGGCCACCGGCGGCGCTGGACAGATTTACAGCAACACCACAAATCCCGCCGTAGCGACCGCTGACGGTATTGCTATGGCGTATCGCGCAGGCGCCGAGATCAGTGACATGGAATTCGTGCAGTTTCATCCCACAGCCCTGCATGTAAAGAATGCCCCGCACTTTCTTCTTTCTGAGGCCCTGCGTGGTGAAGGCGCGGTGCTGCGCAATGCCGAGTTGAACCGTTTCATGCCCAAATATCACGAGGCAGGTGAGCTTGCGCCACGCGATGTTGTGGCCCGGGCCATCGCCCATGAATTGGAAATCTGCCGCTTGAAAGATCCGGTGGTCTATCTGGATCTCACGCATCGTAAGGCTGAGTACATCATGGGGCGCTTCCCGCGTATCTATGAGACCTGTTTGAAATACAACATCGACCTGACGGTCGATCTGGTTCCAGTCCGCCCGGCTGCCCACTATCTGATGGGTGGAGTCAAGACCGACCTGCACGGAAAAAGCAGTTTGCCGGGTCTCTATGCGGCTGGAGAGGCAGCCTGCACCGGTGTCCATGGGGCCAATCGGCTGGCCAGTAACTCTCTGCTGGAGGGGATGGTATTTGGCGCTCGCGCCGGTCACGCTATGTGCGACGAACTTACTGCTGCCCCGTCGAAGACCGCTGAAGCTCACGCCAGTGCTGGCCCCGATGCAGACACCACCGATGCCGAACCGTTGATCCATGAACTTCAGCAGCTTATGTGGAACAAGGCAGGCATCGTTCGCATCGGCACAGGACTTAGGGA
>DASZFK010000802.1:0-5837 GCA_035939855.1 Candidatus Angelobacter sp. | reverse complement strand
AAAATCAAGCAAATAGTATTTTATAACTTTGTAACTTTGGGAAGAAATTAAACTTGGCATTGAAAGGCTGAAGGTCCCCGGGGCTTTCTAAAGATTCATTCATCAATGAGCACACCCTACATACGCACCTACGAAATCCGTTTTGAGGAAAACACATGTACACAAAAGGCCGCTTGCGAATCATTTCACCAATTTGTTGAGAAAGTGACCCGCAATGGCCGAGAAGTGCATGAATTCAAACCGATCTATAACGGGACCAAGTGTGAAGTGTCATTGAAAGTCACGTGTGTCAGCTCAGGCAGATTGAGCCCAAACAGGCTGACTCGTAACGTCAAATTGCAATATCCGCATGTCACTGTCACTCATATCGTTCGAGTTAGCGAAAAATAGCAAAGTTCACCGCCGGCCTGGCTAGGCACAAACAATGGCAGATCGTAGGCTGTACCGAAGGCTAAGAAAAAGCGACGAAACCGCCCTTCGGGGTCTCTGTGAATCGGATACACGCTGGAGCCAGTATTTTCGCGATCACCAAACCTGGCTTGATCGAGCAATCAAGGACCTTACTGGTGTTGGACGCGGAGCCTTTGGATTCTTCACTTCGATACCAAACCATGGAAGTTTCTCGAGCCGCCTCGACGGCTGTATATTCTTGAAAGTATCCGAGTACGATGATTCTGCAGAGCTAAAGAATCTGGTCCTTCGAGACGATGGAAACCCGGATGAAATGGCGGAAAACCTGAAGGCGGCAGAACGGTTGATCGACAAGACAGCCAGATATTGCGAGACAAGAGAGATCAGCAAGGTTGAGATCGAGTTGCCACAGGATGAGCGCACATTCATCTCGCTTTTTCTACACCAAGGCTTCCGAGTCGCCGCCATCCGGGAAAGATACTCTCCTGGTCAATTGGTTTGCATTTTGGAGAAGAAAATCGGCGACACCTATACCGCTGACCCATTTGAGTCTGTGCAAGTGGGGCGATGGCTTTTGCGTGCGATACTGCCCTGCAAGATTACGACGCCCGACGAGCCATTCCATCTGAACGACGATGATAGCGTCCCCTACATCCGTTTCGAAATTCATCCAGCACATCCAGCTTTCAGCGCTACAAATTCAGCGGGATACAACAAGCGTCTTCATGGCTGGATGATCATTTTGGATGAGCCCGACCTTTGCGATGAGGACAACATCCGCCAGATCATTGGAAGTCCAAAGCGAAACGAAGGACACCTTCACTATTTGCTCGCGCATAGTTTATCGCCGGAAATGCAATCTTTGCTCAAAAACAATGGCATCAATAGTTTTCAGATGCACGAGCTAACAGAGATCGCGGGCGGCAAGCAGTCATCTCTGAATATTCCCATGAAGCGCGACCATGTGGGTGGCATCTTAACCGTCCTTGAGCAGGAACGTATCAAAGAGTACGCTGAACATCGCGACGGCTTCGTTTATTACTTGCTAGGTGGGATCGGCGGGGCCGTTCCCACCCATCACGGATCCGGTTGCCTTCTGGCTACTTATTGTCCGAGCTGGCCCGACTGTGAAGGCGGGGTTGTTGCTATAGCCGATATTGATGAAATTACAGAGTCCACCTTCGATGAAGCCTCGAAACTTTATGAAGGTATTCCTAAAGCATTGACAGATGAAGACCTGGCCTACTATAGGCTTAGAAGGGACAAGGACCGCCTTCATGTTTTGAAATGCTCCAGGCTGCGCCTGCTGCCACAGCCAATTGAGATGAGAAATCCAATTTGGACGACAGAGATGAGAGAGTATATATCGCAGCAGGTAGAACACACTAATTCTGCCTATATCAACCGCGATATTTGTGAAGGCATCAGAAAAACTGTCGAACCTTCAAATCCCGTACCTGACAATTCGACCGGTTTCGCAGCGCGTGAAACGTGGGCAGGTTCAGAGCACAAAGCTCCCGAGCTACCTGTCATTAACCGAAAAGGCATGAAGATTCTGTTCCTTGCTGCAAGTCCGTTAGAATGGCCGATGCTCGACTTGGAAGCTGAAGAAAATGCTCTTCGTGAGGTAATAGAATCCACAAAATACAGGGAATCGATTGAGGTGGTCACACGACTGGGAATTCAGCCCGATAAGCTTGTTCCTTATGTTCGTGAGCATCAGCCTAATATCATTCACTTTAGTGGGCACGGAACCACTGGCGGCCTCATTGTCCGAAATGACAGGGGCAAATTTCAAGCTGTTAGCGGTGAAGACCTCAGCCAATTCCTTGAGGATCGCGGAGTTGATCTGGTTGTTCTCAATGCCTGCTACTCACAGCCGCATGCAGATGCTATTTGCAGCGCTGTCAAGGCAGTCGTGGGGACTACTCAAGCTGTAACTGATGAAGCGGCTCGCAAATTCACGGTGGCGTTTTACAGGTCATTGGGGAATGGGTTGCCGGTAGAACAGGCTTCCCGTGATGCACGCGATACTTTAAGACTCCTCAGGTTGGAGTACGTCTTTCAAAACCGTGGGGATTTGAGCTACACCTTTTTTCCCGAACGGTCCAAGGGTGCGGGTCATTAGGCATCAATACTGTTCACTTAGGGACTTCGGAGCCTTCAGAGTAAACAGCTAAGCACAAGGTCCCTCCGAATTCCCCCCGCTAACGCGTGGGGAATCTCTCGGGATTACGGCAAGGTTCTTAATTTCAATCCTTGAAGTGAACAGTATTGGGTTAGGCTAGCCCGTTGACCCTACCCGATCGCCAGCAAGACTTCGCTTCCCTTCTGTGCTGCTGCGAGATGTGATGCAGAGCCGCGATTGACGGAGATTTCCAGAAAGCCCGAGCTGCCCACGATGGCGAATGCCTCGCCTTGCGCTCCCCCTACGTAGTTGGTTCCCATTCTTGTCACCTGGGCCTTACCCACGGTGATTTTGAAGGGAGGAGTGGCTGACTGGAAAAGTCCGGGGACCTCGAACGCTGAAAAATTGGTGATCAGGTTGCCGAACTTATCCACTTTCAGCACAATTCCCTTCCAGGCGTTCGGTCCGGTGGCCTTGGGTTTGGGAGTCACAAAACGAACGTAGTCGGTGATTTCCTCGCCAAATTTGGCAACGTCAACTCCTTTGCTCAGGTACCCTGCGATGACCGCAAATATATCGCGTCCGTGAAAGGTCGCGCTCACCGGCTGCAGGAAGTAATGACTGGCCGTGATGTGGCGGACCGAGACCCGCTCCTCCTGTTCATAAACCAGGGAAAGCACGCCATTATCGGGCGCCAGAAATATGTGCTGGCCGCTGGTTGCCACGATTGGCCTCCTTGGCCCTCCTACTCCCGGGTCGACAATGACCATGTGAATCGTATCCTTGGGAAAATATCTGTACGCCTGGGAGATGGCTATGGCCCCATCGAGCAAGTCAAAGGACTGGACTGCATTCGTGATGTCCACTGTGGTCACGGCGGGATTGATCGAGTAGATGACTCCCTTCATTGCCCCAACATAGTGTTCGATCAGGCCGAAGTCTGTGGTGAACGTCACAATCCGCGCTATGGACACAACCTAACCTCCCGGAACGAAATCTGCAAAAGGAACCTGGGCCTGGATGTCGTTTATTGCCATAGGACATTCGGCCAAGTGAATGAAAATGTTCTAATGATTAGGCCGTGTCTGGTTTTTGGAACGTCAATCCGAATCATTCTTGTTCAGGAAAATAAATTTTTTCTTTAAGTCGTTGAAACGTTGTGGCAGTTAGAATCACTACCCATTGTAAATTAAAAACAAATTTGGCCTGAGTTGGAAACTATGTCAACCTCGACTCAACTGACCAACGAAGAAGAGCTTTGTATTCCTTCTCATTACTTGTCAATGCTCATTGTGGATGATGAGCATTGTATCCGCGATTCCTGCAAGGAAATAGCAGAAGACATGGGCTTCAAGGTCTTCACGGCGGAGAGCGCTTTGGCTGCCGTTCGCCAACTGGAGCACCATCCCATTGATGTGGTGTTGCTCGACATTAAGCTGCCCGGTCCCGACGGGCTTGAATTGTTGATGAAGATCAAGCAACAGCAGCCGGAAACCGAGGTAATTATGATCACCGGTTACGCCACGGTCGACTCGGTTCGGGCAGCGATGAAGAACGGCGCCTACGACTATTTATCCAAGCCTTTCAACGTCAAGGAGCTCCAGATACTGCTGGAGCGAGTGACCGAACACCTGAGGTTTGCCCTTGAAAACCGCATGACTCGCGAGCACCTCAAGACAAATCCTGGATACGCGGGCATGGTTGGCCGCTCTCCCGAGATGGAGAAGCTCTACCGCATTATCGCGAATGTCGCTTCCAGCAGGCATCCGGTTCTGGTTCAAGGTGAGAATGGTACGGGCAAGGAGATGGCCGCACGGGCGATTCACTTTACCGGCTCTTTCCGCGACAAGCCCTTCATCCCGGTGGACTGCGGATCTCTTTCACCCACGCACATCGAGAGCGAGTTGTTCGGCTATGTCAAAGGCGCATTTACCGGGGCGATACGTCCCAAGCAGGGACTGCTCTCCATTGCCGATGGGGGAACGGTTTTCCTCGATGAGATTGGCGAATTGCCGGCTGACCTGCAAGCCAAGCTGATGCGCGCTCTCCAAGAGAAAGAAATTCGTCCGGTCGGCAGTACCAAGAGCTGCCCGATCGACGTCCGCATCATTGCTTCCACCAATCGCGACCTGGAACTCGCGGTTCAGCAAGGCAGTTTTCGCCGTGATCTTTTCTCGCGCCTCAATGTGGTGAGCTTGCGGCTTCCACCTTTGCGGGAGCGGAAAGATGAGCGGGAAAAGATAGACGATATTCGTCTTCTGGTAGACCATTTTCTCGATCGCCTGGCTCGTTCTACCGGAATGCGCCATGCTGTCAGCACCGAAGCCATGAAGCTTCTGCTCGCCTACGAATGGCCAGGTAATGTGCGGGAACTGGAAAACTGCCTGGAACGGGCCGCGGTATTGAGTTCAGGTCCCGTATTGCACGTATCCGACCTGCCCAGCCAGATCCAAAATGCAAAGCTTTCGTCTCTCGCAAACGGAAACCGGAACAACATCATGCCGTTAGCCCAATTGGAGAAGCAGGCGATTCTGAATGCATTGAACCAGTTGAATGGCGACAAGCTCACAACTGCCAAGATGCTGGGCATCGGCAAGACCACGCTTTACAGAAAACTCAAAGAATATGGAATCACCGATCGCTGGGCCATGAGCATAGCCGAAGAACTGCCCGAAGCCGCTAAGGTTTGAAAGACCAATCTCGCCATGTACAATGTCCGATTCACGGAAATGACCCTGAAATAAATCTGCTCAATAAAATCTCAAATCTGAGAGGTAAATGCTGTGAAATATGCGGCGGAGTTATTTGGCACGTTTGTGTTGGTTTTTGCCGGTCTCACCACAGCGGTAATCGCTGGCGGGCAGGTCCACAATGTAGGAGTTGCGCTGGCCTTCGGGCTTTCGCTCATGGCCATGGCATTCACGGTTGGGCCGATTTCCGGATGCCACATCAATCCCGCAGTGACCTTGGGCATGCTTCTGAGCAAGCGCATTCAATTGGGGCAGGCCCTGGGATATATGGCATCTCAGGTTCTTGGCGCGATCGTCGCTGCCGGCGTAGTGCTGTTTATCGCCAACGGCATTCCCGGCGGATACAATGCCGGCATCTCGGGGCTGGCATCCAATGGCTACGGCCCGCATTCACCCGACCACTACAGCCTGATCGCGTGCTTTGCCGCTGAGATGTTTCTTACCATGTTGCTGGTAATTACCGTGCTCGGCTCAACCGATGACCGCGCACCGGCAGGATTTGCCGGGATTCCTATAGGATTCATCCTTTCGGTCATCATTCTTGCCGG
>DASZFK010000801.1:0-3414 GCA_035939855.1 Candidatus Angelobacter sp. | reverse complement strand
GCTCAGGAATTCGAAAAACGGCGGCAGCAACGGGAAACCCATTCCTTGCAACGACGAGCGGCTACCTTGGGCTTCTGTTTGGTACCAGCCCAAAGCTAAAACTAACTGACTTACGAAAGCAGTTTCTGGAGAGCCCGCTCGGCATTTTGGGCTAAAGGGGAACAGCATCGTGGGCATGGTTGCTGTGTCAAAACCCTTTTAGCCGCGAATGCACACGAATAAACACGAATCAGAAAAGCAGATACGAATTTTGCCTTGGTCAAGTCCTATTGATTTTTGTGCTGTGACATAAGCGCTGGTCCTGCTCTTGAGGAGTCTTATCGCATTGCGTCATCTAAAAAAAATTCTGTTCGCGACAGCAATCTTGGCCATGGTTGCGGTTGCCCCGGCACAAACACAAACTCCGTCTCGCAATGCATTGCCCCTCAAAGCGGTGCCCTCGAAGACATTGACTCCGCAGCAAAAATTCGTTCTTGATACCGTAAAGCTTGCTATATCTCTGCCTGAACCCGATCCTCAAGACCGCTTGCGAGTACTGGCCAGCGCCGCCAATGTGGTTTCTTCTATCGACCGCAGAATGGCCAGAAATCTCCGGCGCGAGGGCACGCGGATTGAATCTGAATTGATCCAGCTAGGCAAGACGCCAGCCGTGTCGTTAATGTCCCTGGGGCAAGCAGATTGCGCTTCGGCCCAGAGTTTTGTTGAAAACGTCCCTGAGACTAGCGTCGTAGCCGCTGAACAAGCCCTGATCGGAGCAGTGACGACATGCCCAAAGCAGACCCTGCAGATTGTGGCCCGCCGGTTGAGCGCGGCTCTGGAAAAGAAAATTGTCGCGCCCCGTGCTCTGATGGCCACTGCTCAAGCCATGGGCATCAAATCGCCCTGGTCGCAAACGCATTTCGAAAAGCTGTTTGGCTCCCTGCCCGATTCCAATGATAGCTCCGCTGAAGCCCAGAACTTTGCTGCCTTTTATGCTCAAATGGCAGCCGATGTCGATAAAGAGGTTGCCACCAAAACCGGGCTTGAAATGCTGGAATGGCTTGCCAAGATGAACGATATTCCCTTGCGGGTTTTATCTGTGAATATTGTTAGCGGAGCAATGAAACATGCGTTAGGCGAAAAAGGATTTCAAGCTGCTCTTGAAGCCAACGTTACTGCAGCGTCTTTGGTTCGCAATACGGAGAATTCGGGTACAAAAGGCGGAGTTGAGCGTCCGCCACTGGAAAGCGCTTCGGTATTAGCTGCGATGAAACAGCAAGGCGCCGACCAAAGCGACCGTCTGCGTGAGATGCCCGCCGGCCAGCGGGCCCGTGAAGCTGCCGCCCATGGCTTTGCTGCAGGCAATTCCAGCGAAAAACAGCAGTCCGCTACATATTTTGACATGGCCTTTGCCGCAGTCGATGAAGTATGGGAGTCACGCACCCCGGAGCAGAACGCCGCGGCAGTGGTGGAAGAAGTAAGCGAAGCGGCAGCGCAAATCGATCCCATGAACGCCATGACCCGCGCCCAGCAGTTGCGCGATCCCTCGGCTCAAGCGATCGCGATGCTTGCTGTGGCTAGGGTGGTGGCTTCTAAGGGAGCACTCAGCAGTCAGCCGCTTAACCACACCGAGGGCGTGGTCCATTGAAAAGCTAACTTCCTGGCGAGTTTCTCAACGGACATGCAATCGGGTGATCACTTCGGCTTTCACCTCAGTGCAGGCTGCGCGTGATCGGGAGATCGGGTGATCGGTTTTGGAACAGTCATTGATTTTAAACACCTTATCGTTGTAGTTAGTGGAGAGCATTGAGCCCGCTCGGCATTTCGGCTAACGAATGGGGCGTGGTGGGCATGGTTAGTGTTTGAAACCCGTTTTAGCCGCGAATACACGCGAATGAACACGAATCAGAAGCAGTCAGAGCGAGTGGAAGAGCGGCACGCACACTAACCATGCCCAAGATGATCTATGTCTTTAGCCCAGAATGTTTGCGGGCTGAATGCCGAGTGCTGACGGCTGAGTGCCCTAAATGAACATCTCTTCTTCCTCATCACCGGCATCTTGAATGCGTTTTTTGGAGCGGCCTCGCTTAAAGAAACTTAGCCCTGCCCCCACCGCTTGAACGATGGCATGGATTCTTCGAACCGGTCTTACGACGCTGTTTTGCAGGAAGTCGGTGGTGTTCTCTACTTTTTCGAGAGTGGAGTGAATGAGTTCATCGAGGCGCGCGGCCTGCAGGCGCGCCCGCTCCACAATCTCTCCGGTCGTATCCGCGACCTGGGAAACCTGGGCGCGAACAATTGCGGTTGCTTCAGCCAGATTGCTGGTAATCTCGCTGATCTTCGGTTGCGCATCTTCGAGAATAATCTGGGCGGTGGTCAGAATCGGATCGGTCTTCTGCTCCAGCCGCCCAATGGTTTCCTGCATCTGCTGTGAACTCTTGGTCGCAGCTTTGTAAAACGCAATCAGAATCACTGACTGCACGATGATGGTGACTGACGCGCTAATTACGAAGATGGCAAGTACGGTTTGGTTCACTTGGTTGTTCCTGTCGTTCCCGTTATCCCTTGGGCTTGCTGGGTCCTTCGCCTGAGGCCTCGCGGTAGGCCTGGCGGCCAGCCTCAATGGCCGAACTGAACTGATCCTTTTGCCGGTTGATTACGTCTTTGCCGCGCTCCACCCATTCCGTTACTGTGTCCTTGGCTTCGCGGCCTCTGTTTTTGATGTAGTCACGGCCCTCGAGGGCTGTGCTGCGAATTGCTTCACGAGTTTCCCGGCCAGAGCGGGGCGCATACAACACACCCACCAACGCGCCAAACCCAAGCCCGGCTAAAAACCATATCAGATTGTTACTGTTATCACGATCAGACATCGAAAACCTCCAGAGACTAGATGGAATGGTAGCACCCAGCTATGGCGAATAACAAATTGAGGCGGGAGAGATTGGGTAAGTGGGTAATTTGGTAATTGGGTAATTGGGGGAGCCGGGATTGTGGGCGCTTTTGGCTCAATTACTCAATCACCCAATCCCCCCATCCCCTCAGTCTTCCTCTGAGATCGAAGTCGAATTCTGATTCTTCCTTTTCTCGGCTACGACGAATCGCTTTGTTGGAAGGTCCAGTAGCGAACGGGAAACAGTGATGGAGGCGCTGGTCCTGATCTCCGGATCACCAATTTCTTTCAGTACCTTGGCCGCTGATCTCGGCGATATGTTGGTTTGCACCTCGACAAACCGGCGGTAGGCATCGGCGGAAGGCCACCACGCCTTTAATGCTTTGTTGGGATCGTTGGCATCGGTGTCTTTGGCGAGCATCTTTTCCGCTGCTTTGAAACCTTCCAGAACAACTGCTTGGGCGCTCTCCTTCTCGCCAATCTTCAAATAGATTCGTGCTGCGGTCGAGAGAGCTTCGATCTGGTTCCGCGGCGCGAGGTCGGGA
>DASZFK010000800.1:0-4982 GCA_035939855.1 Candidatus Angelobacter sp. | reverse complement strand
GCAGTACAAATTTTTGCGCCAGTTGCTCGCGCAGTTCTGACTTGTTTCCCTCCAACAAGGACGCTAATATCGCAGCTTTTCCGGCGTTCGTAACAGTCTTAGTCGTGCCATCCATCAGAAACAGAAGGTCCAGCTTGCCTGAGTCCCTCGCTGGAAGCAGTGGTGCTGCCGGCGCGTAGCGTTCATCCTCGGGCAGCGTAAGGACTGCTCTTGGCCCGCTCGCAAGGTGAAGTACGCGCTCCTGGTTCCAAGTGACTTGCAGTGGAACAGCATCATCAGTATCGACTTGAACTTCAGCTCTTACGGAAGATCGTCCAACACGCAACAAAACCTGGACCGCCGGCGCGCCGGGCACCGGTTCCAGCCGCACCTCGCAACTCGGTGGAGAGGCTTGCACGGCCTGCTCTTTCACCGAGCCATCGTTTTTGTCCATAGCGGTAATGTACAGCTCTGATGACATATCTCATTTCTTTCTCTGCAGAACTGCTGGCATATCGCCTTCTTTACTTTATCTTCAACTTCTCGCTGCTAGACGAGCCAAGAAATTCGGGACTTCCCAAATAGGTAGCAGTAAATCTGTAAGAACCTGGGTCAAGCTGCAATTCTGCGATCTCAAAATCGGCGATGCCATCAGACGATAAAGGCTTTCCTCTGAATCTGCGTTCGTTGTTAAAAATCTCAACTAGTCCGTTCGGAATCACCGTCGAATTAATGCACTCAACTCTTACTTCAATCTTTGCGGTCTGGCCTCTGGTTTTTGGAATGTATGCCAAGGAAGTCCGAGTGTCGAGCTTGGCCCTGACCGGAAGGGGATTTATCACCTGAGAAACAACATTACTGTTGGAGCGTTGAAACTCCTGATTGCCTAAATAGATTGCTTGGATCTTGTGAGTGGCTGAAGAAAGGTTGCTAATGGTCAAGCTTGCACCTCCGGAATTTAATCGTTTGGCAGCAAAAGGCTGATTGTCCACAAGAAATCGAACCAATCCAACAGGAGACTTCCTGTTCGTGCTGCTGACGGTTGTAGTAAAAGTCACAGGACTTCCTAAAGTGGCTACATCAGCGTTTGATTGCAAGGTTGTTTGGGTCTTGCTTGCTTCAATTCCAGGCCGGTCGAGATTAGGCTTTGGAATTGTAATCTGCACAATATTGCTGCCAGAGGTGAGAAATGTTGTGTCGCCCGAGTACTGGCCAGTGATCTGGTGTGTTCCTGGAACCAGGGACGAAATCTGGAATTGGGCCGACCCCGCAAAATCAAGCTGTTTTACTTCGATGGTTTGGTTGCCTTCCAGCAACTTTACAGTGCCGGAAGGTGTGCGGCCTGAACTGGTGCCGGTTACGGTTGCGATCAAGATCACTGGGGCTTCGGGATTTGAAGGAGATGTTGCGCTGCTGATCCGCGTTGCAGTTCCCATCCGCTGTTCCTGTTTCGGGGCGCCGGGCGAGTGTGGCGTCAACAGGAAATAGCCTGCAGCGACGAGCAAAATCAATAGAAAAACAACTGTAAGACGAAACACATTGAGGTTGTTCCACCGAAGTCGCCCGCCTGAAGCCTTCGCTTCCGTGCCACTCACCGGAGCATCACTGGCGGGCCTCCCTGAGCGAATCGCTCGCTCCAGCCTTGAGACGCGCCACTCCAGGCTCGGACGCCGAAGTACATTGAGGATCGTCATCTCATAGTCCAGCGGGAGGTATTCCAGGTTCTGGCGCAGGTTTTCGAGTGTCTGCTGGCAGTTGCGGTCGAGCGGAAGCATCACGTGATCGCCGGTCTCAAGCGTGATTTCCCGCGTTCCTGCCTTAAGCTCCAACCACTCCGGACCACGATCTATATGCAGGACCAGCAGGGCGACTGGAGGCTCATAGCCTACGCCTTTCCAAGTCCCAACGATCATCTTGGGCGCGCCTGCCGCTTGGGCATCAATTTGTACGATAACCCCGCCTTGCTGCTGCAGGACCTTGACTAGGTCCGCATCCACGGCATTGGAGGGATCTCCCACCGAATAGGCAAACCAGGACCTCGACTCCACCTGTTGTTGGTAAGCCACCAGCCCGTTGTGGTCACGCGGACCAAAAAATGTGACAAAATCGCTTCGCATTTAGTTTTGCCTCTGCGCTCTGCACTTCTTGACTTGCCCAGATTTACGGCATTTGCTGGCAATACTTTCCCATGCGCTCTTCCAGACGCATAATTCCTGTTTCAGGGAGTTCCGGAAGACGCTGCAGTGCCTCCAGCAAGACGCTCTGGGCCATTTCCATTCGATCCGGAGTGGCCAGTCCCACATTAGCGCGGCAACGCTCCATGCTATCCAGCAGCGCCTCCCACCATTCCGGATCCGAAAAAAAAGCATTCACTCCGGCCAGCGGCAGAATTCCTGATACCACGGCTCCTATGCTTGTGTCTCGCCTTAACGATGATGCTAAACAGAGTGCCGGCAGGATATTGCCATGCTGGATAAGAAAACAAGAAGACACAGGCAATTCCAAAAGGTAAATGGTTTTGAAAATGCTCCAGCCCTGAACTTGAATCCTGCTCTGATGGAGCGTCGGAAGGGTCGTGACCTTTTTGGTCAGCAACAGCAACGGATGGTATTCCGCTGCGACCTGAGAAGAGTTGTTGATCTGATCGATTAGCTTCTTCCACAGCGACCTGTTTGTATCGCCACGAAGAAGCGAGCGGACCAGCCTTCCATACAAATCGGGTTGAAGCAAATCTGCCAGCCCGCTCAAACCCCGATCAAAGTACAACCAAGCCAGCTTCTCCAAGGACGGGTCTGATTGTGAAATAGGAACCGATGATTTTTCAAAATGGCCGTTCAGCATCTCCAGCAGTGAAAGATCTTCCCATGGCGCAGTTCCATGATGGCGTTGCGTCAACCAGAGTGCGACTTGTTTCTGGAATACAGGTTCATTCCACAGCCGGGCCTCATTTGCAGCGATTTCGGCTTGCGCGGCGCGCTCCGGGAAGACTGCAATGATTGCCTGAATTAGCACCGCCACGGCTCGGGCGCGGCGGTTGCCCGACTTTTCCGCCAAATACCGGGCTTCATCGAGTTCAATATGCGGTTCCTGGAGGTGTGCATCTTTGTCCGGAGATTGGCTCAGGAACCGCAGCGCCTGAGGAGAAATGCGTCCTGCAAAGCGTGAATGGCCCAATACAGTTGCGTAGTCGGGGCTGCCGGTCGCGACACCTTCTGCCAACTCCGCTACCGCTGCCAGATCAGAGCACAACCCGGCAACATCCCATAATTGCTCCTCTTCAAAAAGAGAAATCTGCGGCCATGGTGGCTGAACGCCGGGAAAACGCGAGCGCAACACCCGAACGTCGTCAGCGGAAAGATAGTTAAGATCCAATACCACTTGCTTCCACTCTTCGACTTTAGGATTCGTAACACCGCTGAGGATCCAATTCGCCGCGCAATCCCGGAAAGAGAATCGGGCAAGCTCACGGCCACGCGAGGCGCGACGCCATGCGAGCCAGCAATCGGCACCGACCAGTGCCCGGGTCGTTTCTTCCGGGCGCCTCTCCATGCGCTCATCCAGAACCAATCTGGCTTTCGGGGGAAACGACGATGCGGTTACAGCTAGGACCGCGAGGCGGTCGGTATCTTGAACGCGGCCCATCTGCTCCGTCGAATCGAGCAGCAGATCGCCAATGTCGTTGTCCCACGATTGTGGTGCGACAAAGTGGCGCTGCAAGGCAGTGAAACGCGAATCAGCTAGAAGTTCGAACAGCTTGCGGCGATTGGCGCGTCCCTGCAAATCGCCTCCGAGTCTGGCAATCCGCTGGGGCGCATGGCCGGAGTCGGCCAATTCCAGGACTTCTGCCCAGTTCAAGTAGTTCTCCAATTGCGTATTGGCTTCCGGAGGCTCCAATGCCAGAAGATCGGCCTCGGTTAATCCAGCAGGCAGGTTCTTTCTGCATGCCAGGCTTTTCACCATGATGTCGGCAGCACGGCGGCGAGCGGGCAGATCACGAGCAACCGTGATCATGGATCGCACGTGGTCAGCGCGCTCGGTGAGGCGAGCTGCTGCTTCGTCTGAAATCTCCGACTGGCAGAGGATCTCGGCTACTATTCCGGCCATTTCTGGATTGTCCAGTAGCTGGGAAAGTTCATGCAGGCTGATTCCCCGCAATAAGGCAATGGAGAGATCGCGCGAGAGCAGCCGCGCCTGCACCAGGTCCAGAATCTCTCGCGACTTGGAACTTTGATCCAAGCTGGCGATCCATGCCTTCCCGGGTCCATCCAGGTCCAATCTCCGGGCAGATAGCTCCTCCCTGCTTTGTTTTCGTAGAGCGCGTAAGTCAGCGGAATCGGCCTGGCTGAATGCCAAGTTAATCAGCTTTGACTGGCTGAACTGCTTCCAATCCTCCGGTTCGATGATTCCTTTCCAATCGAGTGCCACGTCTCGCGTTTTGGCTTCTTTTTGAAAATGATCAAACAGGTCGTCCATCAAGGACTGGTTTCCGGAGGCAGCAACCAAGTTATAGATGGGCGCCACTTTCGCGACTTCTGCCGCATTCGGAAGCCGGGATGCGGGAAATCGCAAGCGACCGGTACATGGAATCAGCATCTCCGGTAACTTCAAGACCCGCTCGACCATTATCTCGGCATAGGCTCGGTCGGCATCTGGGCCGGCTTTGAGTTCACAGTTCAGGTCAAGCAAGGCTGCGTCGGGCCGGGCCGCAAGCGATGACGGAGCTAGCTCCTCCGGCACCACAACCAAATTTGCGCCAACCCCAGAAAGGTAGGACTCTGGCTGGCCTGTGAATATGCGTATGCGGCAGTCCCGCTTAATCTCCATTGGCAAGGCAGCGCGGGCAAACGAGATTAGTGGATGCAGGCTGCTTCCGGCGACAAACTCCCGAAATGGAACTCCCATCACCACCGGCTGGCCAGTTACGCAGGCCCGGTAAAGCTGCGCGAGCAGGCGAATTGCGGCCCTGCTTCGGGTTTTGATGATCTGCTGCCAAACCATTTTCG
>DASZFK010000799.1:0-2909 GCA_035939855.1 Candidatus Angelobacter sp. | reverse complement strand
AAAAATGAAACGATACTTCTTTTTAATATTTTTCCTGATAGCCGTGGTGTCCGTGGGCCAGGAGCGCGGCAGCACCGTTCCGCAAGGCACCAGCATACCGGGACTCGGTGGACTGTTCGGCCTGAACGGAGCAGGATACTTCGAGTTTGGCGGAAGTTATAGCCATCTGAGCAAGACCGACGCTGCCACTCCATTTGCGCCGTGGGGTGATGGTTATGTGCGCGGATTGATGTCCCGTGGCGACAACAAATTCAACGCCGAGATCATACGCCAAGTCCACTATAGCGATGCAGGTTGGTTTTACAGCCTGGGATGGACGCGCACCTGGAGTCCTGATTGGTATACCGAAGTGAGCGCCGGCACTAGCACTCGTGGTTTCTTTCTGCCGAAGTTTCGAACGGATGCCTTTGTCAATCGCAAACTTCTTTCCCGTAAGCAATTGATTCTGACTGGTGGAGCAGGCTACGACAAAAGCAAGACTGTGAATACGGCCACGCGGTTCAGCGCCGGAGGCACTTATTACTTTGAACATCCTTTCATCGTGCAGGGCGGCGTTACCTGGACTCACGCCAATCCTGGTTCCATTCTGGCGCGGTCGCAATACTTGGCCGTCACCCAGGGCCATGAAAAAGAACACTACATCACCCTGAGGGCCGAAATTGGCAGGGAAGGTTATGAGCTGATCGGGCCGCAGACTTCTTTGTTCAACTTTGTTGTTCACAACTATTCCGCGAACTGGCGGCAATGGCTGGGAGTGAATTGGGGTTTCAATATGGCCTTTGAGAACGAGAACAATGTCTCTTATCACCGTTTCGGGGGATCGCTTGGCTTCTTCATGGATTTCTAGGCCGTTGAGCCGCCAGGAAAGAACTCTGCCCGACTGGTTGCAGAAACTGCGATACCGGGGCTGGCGCGGAGGAATCATCACCCCACATAGGGCCTTTGCGCGCCTGCGAATTGGGCTGAAAGAGATCTTCGTCTGTGCTTGTCTGGTCTATGCCTTGAGCTTTGGCTGGATCAAGGCCCTGCCTTTCGTTGGAAATTTCTGGGGACGCATCTTCGCCTACTGGGCCAAGGCGCTCAACCTGGAAGGCAGCCTGGCAGTAGCTCCCCAGCATTGGGGATCGTCGATCCATTTTTCCCTGCCGTTTGTAAACATGTCCGCTGGACCGGCTGACGCTCATACTTGGTGGATCGCCGCGGTCGTAACGCTATTGGCCTTTGCCGCGAGCTACTTCATTCCAGAGGAACATACGCCGTGGATGTATCTGCTACGCTTCCTGGTCCTGATCCAGGGCACGGCCTTGGTTTATTTCGTCTTTGCCGCGGCCCGTTTCCCTCATGACCTGCCCAGCTATACCATCAGTATGCTCTTCTTCGGCGCGATCCTGACCGGCATGATTCCCCTGATCCTGGGGTTTACATATTTTTTATTCGATTTCAGCCTGTTCAAGAAGGTGATGCTATCCCTGATCAGCATGGGCTACCTGACGGTTTTTCTTCCGTTTCAATACATGCTGCAAATCTACATTCTGCGCAAATCCATCCTCTATATGCCTCTGCTCTATTTCGCCTTTGGCCCATTTCTCGATGTCTTGATTTTTGTAAGCCTGTATTCGTGGGGAATGAGTTGGAAATCGAAGAATAAGCTGGTGTATTAGGGAGCGTTAGTACTTCAGCATTCATTCATCCATCCAATCAGTGGCATCGGTGTCTGGGATTTTTGTTTGCCGGGCGGTGGATTTGTCTGCGTATTTGATCATCTCTTGCAGGGCTTTCTCTACGCGGCGGGTGCGGGTTTCCGGATTCCTGTAGCCGAAGATACCCAGCAAATGAAAACGCCGGTGCGATGGCGGCATCTTTTCCCAGCCGATCTTTGCCCTGGGATTGCGGGCAAACGCCATTTTCAATATGGGCGGGAGTTCGATCTCGGCTTCCATGGTGGCCATCAGCCGCTCTGCCATTTGGTCTGCGCGCCGCTTGCGGGTCTCACTATGCTTGCCTTGCGCGATCCATAGTGCAATATAGGAACGAGTGGAGTTGCTGAATGACTCGTAATACTTTCGCAGGTCTTTGGACTGCCGAAGCACAGCCGTCAATTCCGATGGTGGTTCGATCTTGCGAACTGTCGTGTCGGGTTGCATACGAAACCTGGCTTTGGCTCCTCGCATGACCTTTGCGCCGGTTTGCATTTTCTTGTTGACGATCAGGAAATGAACGCCTTCCCGGGTTGGGAACAATGATGTTCGAAAAGCAAAACCGTTAATCTCGCCGGTGACCTTGAGTTGGCCGCGTTTTCCCCAAATCTTCGAGACATCGAACGGCACGCGAGCGATGGTCCAGTTGAGGGTGCCGCCACCCGGCTCCAGAAGGGACTCGAAGGTCTTGACGACAGGCTTGTTGGCAGACATGGAAGATAGTCTATCGAAGCCGTGGAACGATCGCCATTGACCCGCAATTGGCCCCAGCGTAGTATCGTTTCAAAATCAACGGTTTCAAAATTAAAGGAGGAAATCCACCCATGAAACGCATTTCAGCCATTATTCTCTTTGCCATGATCGCGTTTGGCGTTATAGCAACGGCACAGATGCCAGAGCCAAGAAAACCCGGCGCGGAGGAAAAGAACCTCGCATACTTCGCCGGAGATTGGAAGATGGAAGGCAACTTGAAGCCCGGACCGATGGGGCCTGGAGGGAAGTTTAGTGGCACTGAGCACGATGAATTTATGCCGGGGGGCTTTTACCTCGTCTCTCACTCCGAAGGCTCCAGCGCCATGGGCAACGAGATCGGATTAGCGATCATGGGTTACGATCCCGAGAAGAAGGTCTATACCTATGACGCCTACAACAACCGTGGCGAAGCTGAACACGCCACGGGCACGTTCGACGGCACCATCTGGACGTGGAACA
>DASZFK010000798.1:0-1963 GCA_035939855.1 Candidatus Angelobacter sp. | reverse complement strand
CGGAGACCTGGGTGAGCACTCGCCTTTGAAGAACGCTCTTTCCTGCACCCGTGTCACCCATGATCATGATGTGGCTACTTTCTAGCGACCGGGGAATGGAGAGCAGTTGCCTTGATTCGGTGGTCAGAAAACTGATACCGTCCGTTCCACTCCACTCATTGAATTCTCTAACCGTGACCATCTGCGGACCCTTGAGCCTTCGCCCTTCCTCTTGGCTGCGCCGTCGGGCTCGGTCTCGCGCGATGGCAAGTATCAGCCCGGGCACCAGCACGAGCAGTGCACCAACCCAAGCAGGCCGAACCAGATCATCCGGAGTCTGACCCTCGTAAATCCGCTCCAAAAGCATCTGGTTCATCTGCGCACTCGTGTAATGCACAGAGTCCACCTTCAGTGCCACCGCTCCCCTCTGCCGCGCTTTCGGCGTGAGGGCAAACGGAAACGGTGGCCATCCCTGCATCGGTCCCGGTACCACGTCAGCATCGACCGCCATCAGCTGCTTGCCGTGGGCGTCCACCTTCGTCAGCAACTTGTAGTCGCCGCGCGCGGTGGGAAACGATTTCGTGTTGAGATATTGGACCCAGTACCACTGTTGCAACGGAGTCCAAATCTGGATGTTGCAGTACGTGAAGATTCCGATTCCCACGATGGCGGCGATTAGCATCGCCCCGAGACTCGACACTGGCCACTTCGCCGCCCAAGGCCGAGACTCCCCGCGACCCAACATCTGGCTCATTACCGACATTGCCCCCGACTCTTCAATGGAACCCGGAACCACGAAAAAACGATCAGGACTTTCCTTTGGGCTGCATCTCCGGCTCTGCCGCCAACCGCTCCCGCGCCTTCTTCAGCTTGTCCGAATCGGCCCGGTCGATCAGCCCTTGCATCTCCTGAGCCGTGAGGGGCTGGCCCTTGGCCAGCTTGAATAGCACATTGAGCAGGATCGCCCGCAACGTCACCAGCTCCGCCATGAGCGCCACCTGGCTGGTGCCGGCACAATCAGTGGCGACCCTCGGCTCCTGGCCGTTTACCCTCGCCAGCAGGGTTTCCCGACACCACTCGCCCACGTTCAGGCCGCGCGATGCGGCCAGCTTCTCGATCTCGGCGTATTCCTTCTCGGTAACTTTGGCCCCGGCAGATCGCGTGCGTAGCTCCGGCATCGTTGTGACTCCCTACTCCGATTTGGACGATGGCCCTGCGAGTTCTCCGAGTTCCCGCAGAATCAAGAAGTTGACGTGCGGTAACTTTTCCAGCGCTGTACAGCGCCGTGCCAGCGCCCGAGAGCGCCGCGAATCGCCGATCTGCTTTGCTTTCTGCAAGTTCGCCTTGCGGTACTTTCCAGCGCTCTGCAGCACCCATTCTGGGGTGACGTGTCATCCTTCAGCCGCTGCGAAGCAGCGTTTCGAACAAAACTTGAGACTCGATCCCTTTGGAACCCCAGCAACCTGATTCAGGCGCCTTCGGAAACCTGAACTTGGCTATCTAAGAACCGGCGGAACTGGTCTACGAGCTCTGGGGCAGGCGGCAGGTTATAGTCCTCACTGCCTGGGCTCATTAGCATCCCATCCACAAAGACGTTATGGGCGTCACCCTCTTCTGGCTCCATGACCGCAAACAGGATCATTGCCTGATCGGGACCGTGCTTCTGAGATTGCTGCCTGCAAAGACCCAGCATGCATGAAAGCGATCTGCACCTTAACGTTATTAGTGAAGGGGCCGATCCCCCACAGTTCAGCCCCAAACCCACTTGTCAGTTTTTGGTAGCAATTTGGTAGCAAATTGCGCCAAGTAATACGGTTTTAACCCTTTACGCCGGTCATAAGCTCCTTTAGAATCAATGGCCGGCAGGTTCTTAACTTCCATGGCATGGAAGAGGTCGTCGGTTCGAACCCGACCAGGTCCACCAAATCTTTACAACTCAGAAGGAAGCAGGGCACAAGTCGTTGGCGCCGATCATCAATGCACA
>DASZFK010000797.1:0-17755 GCA_035939855.1 Candidatus Angelobacter sp. | reverse complement strand
ATCACGAATGACGCACACGGCAGTGTGACAGCGGTCACAGAAGGGGCCATCGCAACAAAACTATGATGCAAGCTGTAAGGAGGTGATTATGGCAACTGCAACTGTTGTAAGAATTGACGAAGAGCCGCAATGCGCTTATTGACGAGTTACGAGGACAGCAACAGTGGGCCGAAGAGATTGACGATAACCTGGAGGCAGAATTGTCGCAAGATGCAGACTGCATCATGGTGGCTAAGTAATAGTCAAATCTTTTAGGCCACGAATGAATGAAGTAACACGAATTTCCGAAGAATCTTATAGACAAGCGCAATCGCAGTCAGGCAGAAGGATTGCATCACCCTGTGTATTGCCCTAGTCGGACGATTCGATCCGTTCACGAATAAATGACCGCATTTCATCGAGCGGAGTCCCAGGAGTTGTCCACTTGATCAAAAGCTCTCTCGCTAACTGCACTGATTCCTGAGAAAGACTCAAGTTAATAACGAGCTCTTCACGAGGCAAGTCCGAGTATTCTTCCTCATAGGTTTTTAGCCATGCAGCAATTTCGAGTTGGTCTCCGACAGGGAGATGTTGCATGATCCTAAAAGCACGATTGAGCTTTGGAGAGTACCCATCAAAAATTGGGTTTCCGTCCAATTCAAACCGCGTCCCGTCTGCATACGCTTGCGAGAGCCAACGTCGCCATTCACCAGTTTGTCCCGTTGAGCGAGTAACATCAACAAAGAGTTCTTCCCAGTAGCGCTCTGCGGCACGGTAGCACTCGATGCTGTCTAAAAAATTTTCAAACAATCGATGAACCATATTCCATCACCTGGGAAAATTGATACCACGTAGAATTTCAACATCCACACGTATGGCGCTCCCTGGCAGCGCAAAACTTTGACCTGGAGGACCAACTCCACCTCCTGCGGCAGCGTTACGAATAAACCTCTCTGCCCTCCGAAAACAATCTGCACGTTCTTCCAACTGACGACCGGTTAGCTGTGCTTTCAAAGCCGCAAGGCCGGCAAGCCCTTCCGCGACTGTGATTGGAGCGGGCCCAGCCAGCGGAACACTCCGCTCAACGCCTGCTCCTTGCGCTTGCAGCCTCACAGCATAGAATTCCCGACAGTTTTCGCTCGTCGTTGTAATGCTCGGGCTATGTGCTTTTTCCCAGAGATGCACTCCCTCTGCGATCGCGGCGATTCCCAAGACTCCGAGGGCCACGAGTTGCCCGCCGGGAATCTCTCCGATGATGATTCCTGTTTCAGCAAGTCCTTCAGCTACTGTCACTCCTTCCGCAGTGGCGCCTGCCGTTTCGGCAGCTATGCCTCCGACCCTGGCAATGTTCGCCGTGGCTTGAAGTTGCGTTCGAAGAGCTACTAATGAGCTTGGACCAAGTAATCCAGTCACGTAGGCTAAGGAAGGATTTTGTTGTTGAACAGGCGTCGCGGGTACGGAAGCAGTATCCTGATGAGCGGCGGCATATCTGAGAAATGGCAAAAGAGCTTTGGCGCTGCCGATCACATCAGTATCTGAGAGTACAGCTTTACCATTCGTTTGAGCGAGTGCATGGTGATATTGGTCGAGGTACTTTTGGGAGGTTGCAGGATTGGAGGGATCAAAGACCTCGGCTTCTGCGACCGGCATTTCGCATGACCCTAGATCGCCCGGCGTATAAGGCCCACTCACTGCAAAACTCCCAAGCCTTGTCCCTTTTTTGTCGGCGATGTACCGTTCAAATTTCATTAACGTCGCCGTACCGTTGAGCTGAGCAGCCGTCTTAGGATCCTTGAGTTGGGCCTCCAGGGTAAGACGGTATTCGTAAGCAATATCCTCTTTTTTCTTGACGATGTTGAGGTAATTCCCCTTCGTGAGCTTCGAACCTTGCAGCTTGAAGCCGGTCACGTGCATGGGCCCCTTCATCGTGAGCTTGGTATCTTTGGGAATACCCTGCAAACTATCGGTTTGCACAAGCAGGACGCCAGCTATGGTTCGCGATTGTGGATCTGCCTGGCCCAGAGTTAGCGTGCCCAATCCGTCAATTTTCCATTGAGCCTCCGTAGTACGAGACAACGAAATTGGACGAGCGGAAGCCACGCTGTGCTGCTGTGTCCCGGCGGCCGGCGACGGACTATTACTCGCCTTCTTCTGGCATTCAGCAAGCCTTGTCTGAGCCTGTTGCATGCGTTTGGTATCGCGCTCAAGACGCTCATTCAGCGACTCTGACTCATCTAATTTCAACCCCCGAGAACCTTGCGACTGCTTTTGGATTGCATCTTGATCGGCTTGAACCGTCGCCGTCCAGGAATCGACTACGTGTTGCTCCATGGCGCAGTTGCCTTGTGCAGCCGCAGAAAGAGGTTGAAGAATAAAAAAGAGCAGAGATGAAGACAATATAGTCAGCTTGCTCCGCAGATCAGCTTTCATTTCATTTCCTTTAATTCGGTGCTCTCAATACTAGTGCTCGATTTTGATTTTCATTACAGCCGACAAAGATCAATTCGGCGTTTAGTCACGTGCATCAATACGCCTTGCTACCAGGCTGAAGCAACCAAGTAACCTCATGGTCCTTTTGGCTGTGCCATCGCTGCGGCGAAATCCTTTGCGCACCTGAAGCCTACTCCGCTGGGGCGTTCGGTTTGCTTTCTGTTGCCGGAGATGAAGGTCCGCGAGAGAGCGGCGGAGATTTTTGGCAGAAAGGCGCCGCCTTTCATGCGCTTGTTTTTGCCGAGATTTACCGCCGAACCGGTAGCGGGATCGTAGCCATCGGCGACCCATTCCCAGACATTCCCGGCCATATCGAGCGCGCCATAAGGACTCTTGCCGGAAGGGAAGCTGCCGACGGGGGCGGCGTAAAGATAGCCATCCTGCTCGCCCTCTAGATTGGCGCGGGCGGAATCGAAGCTATTGCCCCATGGCCAGAGGCGGCCATCGGTTCCTCTGGCGGCTTTTTCCCATTCCAGTTCCGTGGGAAGACGCTTGCCTGCCCACTGGGCATACGCCACGGCGTCGTCCCAGCTTACGTTGACGACCGGGTATTGCGGCTTGTCGAAGTACTGCGCGTCCCACGGCGGCTTTTCCGGATATGGATGTCCGGCTTGATCGCAGAACTTGCGATAAGCGCTGTTGGTGACTTCAGTCTCGTCAATGTAGAAGGCAGGAAGAGTGGTTTTGCGGCCTTGGCTGCCGTAGATAAATTCGCCCCCGGGAACCAAGACCATGTTTCCGGTTGGCGTCTTGATCAGGGCCGGCGGAGGTGGAGGCGTCGGAGGAGCCAGCTTATGCAAGTCTGCTTTGAGTTCCCATTTTTGTTTGGGCGGCACCTCGACCGTAATCTCAAAAGGCTCGTATTGGTCGTAGCTGAAGATCACGTGGTGCTTGCCCGGGAGAATCTTGCCAGTGAGCGTGCCATCCTCGTGAATCCTGAGGGGCTTGTATTCATCCACCTTCACATCCGCGCCCGGCAGGGATACAAACTTGAACTCCACCGATGATTTAGGGAGAAACAGAAGCACCAGGAACACTAAAACAGACACGCTTCCACCCACATACATCCACATTCGCGATTTGGGCCGATCGCTCGCGGAGGGCTTCAGCGGCTGTTTCGGTGGCGAAGGCTTGGCTCCTGGTTTTAAAGTTGTTGCCCGAATCGTTCGGTCAGGATCGGCATCTTCCTCGGTTTCGAGATGCTCCATGCTTCGCCACGACTTCAAATCGCTGAGGATTGCTCCTACTTCGGGATAGCGCAGGTGAAAATCTTTGGCCGTCATCCGGTCCACGATATCCGACAACGTTCTAGGTATCTTCTCGTTCACCTCGATCAGCGGACGAAAGCGCTGTTGCAGATCCAACTGCCAGTTCATCCATTTCTTGGCAACTTCGCCCTTCTTAATTTCAGATTCGGTCGGATAGATATTCTGGAACTCGGCGCGAAAGCCCTTGTCGCCCAGCAGCATCTCATAGGTGATGATTCCCAAGGCATAGATATCCGCGCGGGGATCGATGGCAGTGGATTCCCGGGCCTCGCTGGGCTTATACAGTTCCGGCGCCATATATTTCACCGAAAGGAAATCCATGGGCCTGCCCTGATCTTCAGCCCTCTCTGCAATTCCGAAGTCGCTAATTTTTGCTTTGCCATCGCGGTCGAGCAAAATATTGCCGGGCTTCAAATCTCGGTGAAGAATCCCGGCTTTGTGGATGGCATCAAGGCCGGCCAATATGTCCTGAAGAATTCGTACCGCGGTTTGAGGAGCGATCGGGCCTTGCTTGATGAGATCGGCCAGGGTCTGACCTTCGACGAACTCCATCACCAGGTAGCAGTGGCCATTTTCCTGCACCACGTTGTAAATGGAAACTACATTTGGGTTTGCCAGTTGAGCCAACAGCTTTGCTTCCTGGCGAAAGGCTCCCATAGCCTGTTCATCATTGCGGAGGTGGGCCGCGAGTTCTTTGATGGCAACATAACGCTCCAATTCCGGATCGCGAGCTTTATACACTACGGCCATTCCACCGCGACCGATGGGTTGAACAACCTCATACGGACCGATTTTCATCTCTTCTCACCCAGGGGCGTTCCATTCAATGTAATTTGCAAAGTCTTTGGCGCTTGCTTCAATTCAACAGCTTCCAGCTTGGGCGCATATCCTTGGGCTGCAATTCGCAAGGTGTATTTTCCAGGAGCAGTCCTGATTTGAAACTGGCCGGCAGTGTCGGTCCTGGCGTATGAAATCAAATTCTCGGTGCTGGCCAACTGGCTTCCTTGTTTAAGAAGGCCGACCAAAGCCCCAATCACAGGTTTTCCGCCGCTGGAGGTAACACGTCCTCCGATGAGCGCAGCGTCCAGGAAAGAACCTGCTGAGCGAGCGGACGGCGGAGGCGAAGATCCCAAAAGCCTCCCAAGGACCGAAGAAGGGCGAACCCAGTTCATAATCCCGTAAAGAACCCTCACATTCGGATCGCCTTTTCGCTCTGAATCGATCTCTTCTACGTCCGCGCGTATTTCGGTCGCGATTCCCACCAGGTCGCCAATACTATTAATGACGGCGCCGCCGCTGTAGCCTCGGGAAAGAGAGGCGTCAACCTTGATCCATTCGTGCGCAGCATCTTTGCCGGCGACTTTTCCTTCAACCACGGTAAGCGTATCTCCACCGACCTGGGGAAATCCCATTACAAAAACAGGATCAAGAATTCTGACGGCCTCGAAACTGCTCAAGTGCAACCAGGGGAACTTTTGCCCGGCCCCCAACGCGCGTCCATCGGCGTATTTAGCAATGCGGAACAATGCCAGATCCGCCTGAAGTTCGGCGCGGACGAATTGCAGCCGGAACATTTTCTTGGTGTCGAGCGGAAAATCTGTCCGGGTTGGATCGGCAGGATTAAAAAACACGTCATTGCTCACACCTGCGTGGGCGCGCGTTCCTGATCTTTGGACCACGTGGTAGCTGGTCACAACCAACCCCTCGGGATCCACAATCACGCCCGATCCCTGAGTCCGCTGGTACTGGTCCTGTGACGGAACGACAATTTGTCCCACGGCCCCGGCCAAGCGATCCAGGCTCGGGCGTGGAATCGTTTGGCCGGCCCCGTTATTCGAAAGCAAGCCGAGAACGATCCAAAAAATGTTGAACCTCATTACGGGCATGCCTATTGATGAACCAACTCGACCGTGAAATAGACCGGTTGATCGGAAAGCCTGCTGGGGCTGGAAACGTATGCTGCCCCCTCACCCGGATCATCCTCGAATTTGAGGTCCCGGCTGCGGACGCCGAAGATTCCCATCAATTGTTTGGGCATGCTGGTTACAGTCTTGGTAATCGAGATGCCATTTTGCACCTTGCCAATCTCTTTTTGAACACCACCCACGCTGTTTTTGGCGTTTTGCGCCTGATTGGTGACTTTGCCAACTTGACCTGTTGCTTTGCCAATATCGCCTTCAGCCTTTCCGACCTCATTCTTGGCTTTCGCGACATCCTGTTGCACCGCCGATGCTCCCGGCTGACTCGATTTCGTCGATGATGAAGTTTGACCTTGGCTCGGCGAAGGATTGCCGGGATCACTGGTTGATGTGCCGTACGGCGAAGTTGTGGCTACCATCTGGTTGCTCGCGGTTTGAGAGGGCCACGAAGCTGGCTGGGATTGTTGCGCTTTGAGTTGCTGCTCCTTCTCCATATCGGGAAGCGGCTGGCGCGAGCCGATCATGTGGATGGTTTCCGCGCCGGTTTCTTCATCAAAACGGAACCAACCATTCGTTGCAGGGATCACATAGTCATGTCCACTCTTAACCAGGTTGCCGGTTCCCGCTTCGCGGGTAGGAAACAGAAGCACGGTATCACCTGAAGGGGTCTCATTCAGGGCATACACATAGCCATCAAAATTCGTACTGAAGTGAATCTTGACGCGGTCACCGGTAAGAAACGTAGTTTGCGGACTGACTCTTCTTATAATGCCGCCACGTTTCAATTCAATCGAGACCCGGATGCCCTGCCCTTGGTTGGACCGATACAGTTGCTGGGCTCCGGCTTGTTGTCCATGAGCCACAGACCACGACATTGAACTTATCAACAGGTAGAGGAGAACTTTTTTCATTTTTGCTTCTCTCCTTAGTTATGGCTCAAGATGATTTCAGCCACCACGGCATTGCCCAGCTTGTTTACGACGTAGGCTGCCGGAGCAGGCCGTCCACCATTGGGCGGGGGACTGGTGTCTTTTTCGAATACCAGGGCGCGTGTTTTAACGTTCTCCGAGGTGATGTTGTTGTTCAACTCATCCACGATGGATTGATTCACGGTGGGGCGGGCAGGGTCGGCCGATCTTGAACCTCCAGGCAAAAAGTTATCTAAAGTATCGAGCGGCTTTTGGCTCAGGAAAACCATCAACCGTTCGGCCCCCGGATTCTCATCGAAGTAGAACCATCCTTTCGCAGGAACAACATATTTGTTTCCGCTGTCGATGGTGTTCTGGCCGCCGTTGATTCTCGGATCAGGAAACAACACGGTCCAGTTTCCAGTCGAGCCTTGCTGAACGACGTATAGGTATCCCTTCATGTTCGATTCGAAGCTCAAGCGGATGTGGTCTCCAGATTGAAACGAGCTATCCAGATTCACCGGCGCCTCCGTTCCATCGGGCAAGCGTTGGATGAGTTGGTACCTCAGCCCGGTATTGAGAGGCGAACCTAGTGCTCCCTTGAATTCGTTTCCTGTGTTGCCACTACTCCCATGCAGGTTTGACTTTCTTCCGGCGGCTGGACCTTGATGCGTTGGACGGGTCTTTACGGTCTTGACCGCCTTTACTTGTGCGTAGAACAAATCCTTGGCGCTCACCGATTGCTCGTCGGCCCAGGAAAAGATAGAAGATGCCAGGAAGATCATCAGGCAAGCAATTTTCATTTTCATCACGCCCTCCTTTCAGGGCTATCGTGTTACAGGGACGCTTCGGAGTTGCACGACTGCATATTTATGAACGGGGCTATCGACTTCAGGAGCGAACTCCAGCAGCCGCAAATAGATTTGGCGGGCTTGATCGTATTGGCCCTGGCGCTGAGCAATGAGTCCGGCCCGCAGGAATGCTGAGGCGGCCCTCACTCGCGCATCCTGCTCTTCTTTGGACAGATGCTGGGCGCCGGCAAACTGGGTGTAGTGGTCCATCACCTGCTGAATCTCCTGGGCGTCGGCGGCAGATTTTCCAGCGGAACTGGGGCGTGAAAGAAAAACCGCCAATCCGGCGAGCAAAACCATGTACACAGCGCCACCGATCACCAGTTTGTTGGTTCGTGAGCCTTTAGGTGAAGCTGCGGCAGACGTGCTGACCTCGGTGAACTCAAGCACGTGATGGTCGCCAATGCGAATGCGATCTTTGGAAGCAAGCCGCTTTTCGTCGAGCAACAGCTTGTCATTGACAAAGGTTCCGCTGTTGCTCCGGTTTCGCAATACATAGTGGCCATCCACCAGGTGAACTTCGGCGTGAAGGCGGGAGACGGAGCGATCATCGGCCAGGGAGATGTTAGCGTCCTCATTCCGGCCGATCGTGATCAAGTTGGTTTCAAAACGGAATTTCTGGCCACGCAGAGGTCCCTGAATGATCCGAAACGCAGCCGTAACCGCCGGCGTACCTGTCATTTTTGTTGTATTGACCACCATATTCTTCTTAGCTAAAACCATCCATCGCGAAAGCCTTTGATGATTACCGGCCCCATCAACATCAGCAAGACGGCAACCATGATCAGCAAAGTTGGAAACAGAATCTTGGAACTGGCTTCAGCCGCCAGCTTTTCCGCCCGTTGCGTGCGTTTCAGGCGGATTCCATCGGCCTGCACGCGCAACACGCTTCCAATGGGCGTCCCCAACTCCTCGCCGGTGTTGATCCCGTGTATCACCGGGGCCAAATCTTCCGACTTGACGCGGTCGGCCATTTCCAGCAGCGCAGCCCGCCGCGTCTTGCCATGTTGAATGGCCTGCAAGACGTGGTTGAACTCTTCCGCCAAGGGGCTGGTTGGATTGCTTGTCACCAGGGTTTCGATCGATTCCAAAAAGCTCGATCCCGCTTCCATGGAGAGAATCAGGAGATCCAGCGCAAACGGCAATTGGCGATTCACCATGATCTTGCGCGCTACCGCCTTTTGTCCCAGCAGATAACCGGGAGTCAAGGCAGCCAGCCCGCCAAACACGATCCCCAGGAAGAATTGGAAGCTCCCAAAAAGCGACGACAGGAAGAGCCATGCCAGCAACATGACCACAACGAAGGACAACTCGGCCATGGCAATGATTTCGTTCGGCGTCTGATGCCAGGGATCGCCCGCGGTGAGAATGTCGCGGCTTAAGCGCTCGCGATAACGATCCAGGGCCGGATGAGTATTCCAGCGGCCAATGTATTTGCAAGCAGCGGAGAAGAACCGAACCAGCGGAGGCTCGGCGGACATCTGGTTCCATATTTCCAGAACCAGTCCCCGATCCTGCTCCCATTTTCGTGTCCCCGCCAGAAGCAGCGTGCGGGCAAGCACCAGGACCGACACGAAAATGACGAAAGAGAGCGCGTAGATCATGGGCGCGTTTTAAACCTCCACGTTTACGATTCGCCGGATAATGACCAGGGCAATCACATTCAACACGATCACGAAAAAGAGGATCACAGTTCCCACCGGATCGGTGAACAGCAACTCCATGCTGCTGGGCTCGATAAAGTAGAAAATGATTCCAATCACCAGTGGCATGGCCGCCATCAGCTTGGCGGAGAAACGGACAGAGGCAGTCTCGGTTTTGATCTTCTTTTCCAGCCGGAAAATCTCGCGGACGGAAGAGCCGATCTTGTCGAGAACCTCCACCAGGTTTCCGCCCTTCTCACGGTTCACGATGATGGCCGTAGCAACAATGCTGAAATTTGGACGTTTGAGCCGGGCGCGGGCGCTTTCCAGGATCTTCTCCACCGAAGTTCCGTATTCATATTCCTTAAGCAGCAGGCCAAACTCCTGGGATACCGGCGGAGGCATGTTCAGCGCTACCGCTTCTATGGACTGCACCAGGCTTAGTCCAGCGCGGGCTGAGCTGGCAAGAACATTCACAGCGTCTACAAGTTGCTCATCAAAGCGGTCGAGACGGCGGGTTTTCAAAAATTCGAATATCCATGGAGGAGCATAATAGGCCACGAGGGCAGCGCCGCCTGCGAATAACAGGCTCGAAGTGAGGGCATAGACAATAAGAGCAACCAGCGGAATTCTCAGTTCCATTAAGTGCGCAATCCGGGTCGCGGAGACGTGGGTCATGAACAGCTCAGACAAATGAACACTCACGCCCTTTTTCTTTTCCTCGATGCGGCGCATATACCAGGCGGACAATGGCGGAAACCCGTAGGCAATCAAACCAAACAGGGCGGCTCCCAACACCAGGCTCAAAGCGATACTGAAGAGCAACTTGACCTCCGGGAGAACTCAAAACAACTGTTCAAGCGTTAATTGATCCTTTACATCTTTGTGGCTCAGAAGTTCCGGCAAAAATGTCGGAATGTATCCCGTAAAAACCAATTCACCATCACCGTCGTCGCCAGAAAGACGGCGATAAACAAAAATGTCTTCCAGGATGACCCGGTTTTCCCGTTCATCAAACTCGACTACTTCCGTGATTTGCGTCACTCTGCGATGCTCGCCGAAGCGGCATTGTTGGACGATCAGATCGAGCGCCGAGGCAATCTGCGAGCGGATCGCGAAGATGGGCATCGCCATGGCCATCAACACCATGGTTTCCAGGCGCAAAATCATGTCCTCAGGAGAGTTGGCATGGCCAGTCGTCATAGAGCCGCTGTGCCCGGTATTCATGGCCTGAAGCATGTCGAGGGTTTCACCACTCCGGCATTCGCCGACCACAATCCTGTCGGGCCTCATGCGGAGCGAATTCTTCACCAGGTCGCGCACCGTGAAAGCTCCGCTGCCTTCGATATTGGCCGGCTTGGTTTCCAGTTGGACGACGTGACGTTGCTTGAGTTTTAGTTCCGCACTGTCTTCTATCGTGATAATGCGGTCCTCCGGCTTAATGAAGCTGGAGAGGACATTCAACAGACTGGTCTTGCCCGAACCGGTTCCCCCTGAAATGATCATGTTCTTTTTGCCAAGCACGCAGGCTTTCAAAAAGAGAGCGGCCTTGGAATTCAGGGTGCGGTTTTCAACCAGATCATCGATCGTGTAGGGGACCGGAGAGAACTTCCGGATGGTAATGCACGGTCCCTTGAGAGCAAGAGGAGGGATGATGGCATTTACGCGGGAGCCGTCGGCGAGCCGCGCATCCACCAAGGGCTGGCTCTTGTCGATGCGCCGCCCGATTGGGGCAACGATGCGCTCGATAATGGACAATCCGATCTCATCGGAAACAAAAGCCCGGCCCGAGTCTTCAATCTTCCCACCCTTTTCAATGTAGATCTGGTCACGGCTCACGACCATGATTTCGCTGATATTGGGATAGTTGATGAGATCCTGAAGAGGCCCGAGTCCTACAACCATGTCGTGGATGTCTTTACGAATCCTGCGCCTCAGCACGTAACGGCGGAAGCCGCTGGACATGTCCAGCCAATGCCGGTCCATGGCTTTCTCAAAACCTTTTTCCACCTTCTGCGCATTTTCCCGCATAGACTTGGGATCGTTATCCAACTCAAGCTCGGCAACCAGAGTAAACTTCAGGTCGCCGATTTCGTCCTCGTGCTGCCCGGCATACTCATCATTCGGCATGTTGAAATCGCGTTGTTGCCGGTCGCCCCGAAACGTGATGCCATCCATCAGTTCGGTTTTCAGGGTCTCGCGCACCACGTGCTGTTCGACTTCGGGTTCTACGACAAAGCTGGGGTCATTAAGAATTTCAGAAAGGTGCCTATGGATGACGTGCAGGCGCTCGTCCGACCATTTCTTCTGCTCGCCGCGCGCCGACAGCTCCGTTTTTCGCAAATCCAGGCGTGACAACAATTCGCTGTGTACCCAGACTTCGATTTCGACAAACTTCTTGGCCAGAACCAGCCGTTGCTGCTGCTGTTGCTCGGTCGCTTTTTGCTGCGCACCGGAAGAAACGCTAAGCACGTATTCTCCGATTCGAATCTTGTCGCCCGCTCCCAGAGGAACGCGTTCCGTCTTTTTCAGCTCGACCTCATTAAGATAAGTGCCATTCATTCCGTGAGGCTCGATGACGAAGGCCTGGCGGGAGTATTCGATGGAAGCCTGAATCCGCGACACGAATGGGCTGGTCAGAACAATGTCGCATTCATTGCCACGGCCGATCTGATAGCTCTTATTGATGAGCTCTACCAGCCGATTCTCAGCGGTCAACGTGTTTTCGATGAGCAACTGCATAGTTATTGGGCCCGAGGCGCCATTAAATCGGCGCCATTCACCACCGGTGTGGCCGAAGTTTCAACCTGGTCTTTGGGATTTCGAAGAAGCAGCGTCATGTTGGCGCGCATCTGGTCGCGAGCGAAAACCAGGCGTTCGGCTTCTTCCATGGTCACTTCGAGCGTAACCGTGGAATACTGGCCGCGCTGGGCAAAGGTCTGCTCCGGCGTGTCACCATATTCCCCACCTACGGCAAGGACGCGAACGCCGGTCAGCAGCGGTTTCGTTACCGCTTTTTCGCTGCTGATCAAGGTGGCTACGATGTCGACCAGGTCGCCGGCCTGTACGAAATTGCCGACTGCTGTCTCTTCATTGACCCTGATGGAGACTGCCCGCTTGCCCTGCGGGATCATATCTCTCAGGCCTTCCTGAACTGTGCGGCTCAGGTGGGAATAGGAAATGATTTCTCCCGTTTTCAGAGGGCGGCGCAGGGTTGTCGAGGACAAAATGGGCAGGTCCTGCTTGGTCAACGCATAAGCAGTGACCGACTGAAAAATCTTTCGCGGCAGCGCGACTTCCCGGTAGTCGTTGACGGTGACCGGCTTGCCTGTGGAAACATCATGGGTCGCCTGAAAAACAACTACAGGATCGGCGGTATAACTCTGACGAACCGCGCCCACGTAAAGGTTGAGCAAGATGACGGCAAGCACGGCCACGACCAAAGCGGTAATCCAGATTTTTTTACTTGTCACATCGATTCTCTCTTTAATGAATGGTTCGGTGATTCACAAGGACTAAAGTCCTGCTTCCATCTCTCCTGGCAAACAGTTGGGCTTCGTCCCGTCCACGGTCCAGAAACAACGTAGTTCCACCAGTGCCCTGAGGGCGCTCACGCAACTTCGAGGTCCAGCCCTGCCTCTCCGACTCCTGCTGATAAACGGTAAGCGCCTGCTGAGGAGAAAGGGATGTTTCGTACACCACGAAAATAAATCCCAACCGGTCTTCGACTTGTTCAAAGGTCACGAGCCGCCGCGAAGGCCGAATCCTGGGGAAACCCTCGATGTCTTTGCCGGGAAGGTCACCCACTCCATCATCGCGCAGGTTCCGCAGATTGAAATCCGGATCGGTCCAATAAGCAATGACAGTAGTAAAATCACCCGCCGCGTTGGGAACCGCGACCACGGTCTTGGCGACGCCCAAGTCTCCCAGGCGATTGCTCTTTGCAAAAGCTTCGGTCTTCTTGCGAAATTCCACGTGCCAATCCCGATTCGCTTCAGCTCCCATATCTAAAAAGCTGATCATGCCCCAGTGCGGCGATTCCTCACGCACGATGCGTTTCTGGTTCATCAGGAATTCCAGAAATGGAACCTCCGGTGCGACTTTGGCAATGTTCGATAAACCCGGCAGGCGCTCACTCGAAAAGAGATGAAACTGTTTTGGCGTCAACGTTTCCTGATATTCATCGAGAACATCGTGAACCGGCTTCTTGCTGCCCGAAACCCTGTAGTAGAGCCGGTTGAGGTTCAGCAAAGTAACGCCGGTCCGCTGGTTGATACGCGGATCGTCCAAATCGGGAATCGAACGATAGGACGAAACCAGGTCCATGTAAATGTCGGCGCGGACGCTCGGAGCGGGCCCATAGCTGAGGCCGAACCACAACATGGCTCCTAGAATTCCACCGATGATGATCACGCGCGACATAAGATTCATATCTCTAATGCACCTAGAACCCTAAGGGCCCCAAACCGCCGCCGATTACATTCCGCAACAATTGCCCGAACGACATTTCGTCATGTCGCCAATCTCGGGAATCCATGGTTAAGGTCGAAGAGACGGTGACTGCGGGAAACCAATCGTCGAGTCCATCACCCCAGTAGTCTCCAAGCGCAAACACCGGGTGATAGGTGTGTTGCACCTGATACCCTTTTGTACCGCTCATAGAGTTCATCAAGCCCGAAAGACCCGACCTATCGGGAATCAATGCGACAGTTTTTGCCATCTCCTGAGAACCGGAACTGGAGGACAGTACCTGGACTTGTTCGCCACGGAAGAAGAGTTGCGATACCTGGGAATCTGTAGGCAATGGCTGGCGATGTACGTCAGCAAAAGCAACGTAACGAACCGCCATGACGGCCCTTTGCCGCATGAGAAACGCTTTGCCGAAATTTACAGTCAATATAAGAATGAAAAAGAGAAATGGCAGCGCAAAAAGAAACTCCATGAGCGCAGTGCCTCTTTGGCTTCCATCACGACCTGAACGCCGGGGAAAACTTGGATTAATGCGCATTCAACTCCTTCACGATAGCGCCTGCCCCGCCGAATCCTGATGATCCGCCAAACGGGCTGCCATTCAGATACTGTTCGAGCAGTGTTGCTGGAACAAGTTTTACGTGCCAGTCCTGAGTGTAGAGATCCCAACTGGTCGGGTTGTAGACTTGCACTTGAGCGTAGGTCAACATGCCCCATGCGCTGGGATTTTCAAATACCGGGCGGCTGCGGCCGCGAATCGAAACTTTAAGCCGGTTGAGCCAGGGCCGGTCGTTGTCTCCAACATGCGCCACAGCCAGGTATTGAAGACACTGAATGGCCTGCGGCAATTGGCCCGGATCGCTCAACTTGGCTCCGTCAACAACAAAATGGAAGGGCTGCGGGTACCCTCCCGCATCTTTGACTTGAAGCGCCTGTTTCAATTGCTGGTCAAAGGATTTATTCACCGTCGCGTATTGAAACGTATAGCGATCTTCTGTAGTCACGTACCGAGTCTTGGAGATAGGATTCGCCGGAGGCGGCTGTTGAATTTCCACCGGCTGTGACGTTGTGGTTCTTTGGGTCCACACCCAGTTTCTAACCTGATTTCCCGGCGGCTGGAAGCCTGCAGATTCTGTCAAAGTTTCACTTCCATAAGTATTGGCATCGACTGGCGGGTTATAGGCCGGCTTGGATGCCGCTTTATTCTCACCCTGGCGAATGAGGTCATCCACCGGCACCCCTGAATGGGCCAATTGCTTAGCGGACTGCTTAAACTGGTCATCGGGCGCCGAGGTCGAAGGATCGAAATTGATATCGTTTTGGTTAGGTGGGGGTTGACCCGGATCCTGGTCTATTGGCGCTGTAGATACCCAGCTATGTGTCCAGATAAATTCTGTGGCGCCTTCGCGGCGGGCCGCCGCCAAATCGCTGGTTCGGACGGGTATCTTGGGCAAAGAGGTCGTCGAACTACCCTGGCAAAACACCTCGAGATTCATATTTGCAACTGCCCGGTACCAACCTGGAATCCCACTGATGAATGAGGGCAACCACATCTTGCTGGCCCAATCTTTATATTTCTCGAATGGTCCTTTTCCGTAGGGATATCCCAAAAACGGCTGGTAGCCGCGAGTATCGACAGGCGAAGAGGAATGGGTGCCATAATGAGTAGGATCACAGAGTTCCTGAAAGCTTCCTGCCTCAGCCGGTAATGCATAACCCCCAGTTTTAAAGTTGGGCAAAAGCAGCGCGCCCTCGGGGACATCGGATTGCGAAACGTTTTGCATACTGATGTCCGGAGCCGAGGGGCTAAGCCAGCGGATGTTTTGCCTGCCAACGTTGATCGCCTGGCCAAAACCAATAGCGGGAGCTACATAGGTGACAGCCTCGCTGAAGTAGGACAATGTGCGCATGAACTCCCAGAGCAGCCCGCTGGTGGGCTTGGCCAAGGCGTCCATCACAGGGGACACGCCGTCTACAATATCGGTCTCAATCATGCCAAGAACTACCGCGATTTTTAGGGCCACGCCTGCCGCAACGGTAAAGGGGTTCGACATTAAAGCGTCAGCTACAGCATCTTCCGCTTCCAGAATTGCTCGATTGATTGGAATGGATTGCTCAATCGCACGCAGGTTGACAATGATCCCTAGCGCCTCGGTCATAGCGACGTTGTCCATGGAGATCACATTCATCCCGCGGGCAAACCACATAGCGCCCGAGACAGCGGATGCATCGACTGCGTTTTGCATCTCCATGCGCCGCGTGGCCTGCTTGCCGGTATTGAAAACGAGCGCGGCCAGCACCACCAGGGCCAGGCCTGAAACTACGAAGATCCAGAGCACCTGTCCGCTTTCATCGGAATGCAGGCGCTTTAAACGTTGCAAGATCAGTGCCTGCATTCCTCAGCCTCCGCAATAACCTGGGTACAATCGTTCGCCTTCATTGCGTATGGTGTATGTCTCCGTAATCGGAACATAGTAGGTGTCCGAAGAGAAAAGCCCTCCGGTAGCGCTATCAAGTAAGGTTGAATATTTTTGCCCTAGTATCCATCCCACATAAGGGACTTGAAGGTAAAACTTATGCTCGACCGTGACTTGAATGTCTCCGTTGGCCGCGAAGCTGATGTTGTTGGCTTTTTCAGCGCCGGCGAAAGAAACATCGGTGAACATGGAAGAGTAGTACCATCGGGGAATAAGCCGGGTTGCCGAGCCTAGCGAGCCGTCTCCCGTAAAGATTGAATCAACCCGGCTCAAGGCATTCTGGTACGGGCCGGTCATGCCTTGAATGCTATCGGGCAAAGGGAAACCGGCAACCTCTGCGCGCCGAGCGTAAGTCGAGAGCCAGGAAAAATACGATGGCGAGATGGGAGCACATGCCAAGACTGCGGCGCTCCGAATACGGTCAAGCTTGGCTGTGTTGACCTGGCTGGCGCTGATGCGCCGCGAACTGCCGGCCCGGGCCTGAGACGATAGCTGAATGGTATTGGGCTGCTCGCCGCTGGAACAGGCGGGAATCCATACAGAGGCGCTTCGGGCAGTTACATAAGCAGCATAGTTCACCGTAACTTTTGCATGGACCATCAGCACCAACTGAATGGTTACCGCCAGGAAGAGGACGAAGAACGGGAAGCCCAAAACCAACTCTTCCGAGAGTCCGCCGGTCTCATCGAGCTTGAGCTGCCGCCGATTGCGGGATGATGACCAGAGGCCCGCCGCAAGCACCGTGGTGAGCGCAAGACAGACAATGGCGACGGCAATGTTGCCGGGATGAAGCCAGATTGCGTGAGTGGAACTCCAGGGTTTCATTCTCAATGTATTTCTGCCAGTGCGTGTCTCAAAAATGCTGTAGCGTCTGAAGGTGTCAGATGACTTTGGTCGTGCCAAAAAAGTACAACAAGCTTGAAGGCTTTAGCCCCTGCTGTTTATTTTTCCTACTCACTAAATGAGTTTTTCCACAAATCGTTTCATTCGTGTTTCGAAGACTTAATCAATTCAAACGAGATGCTCTTTCTGGTGGTCACAGCTTCAGCCACGCAACAGTTCAACCAACTGTGCCCATAACGTTCCCAGACAGATTGCAACTCCAAAAGGGATCTTGTAGCTCAAGCGCTCTTCCGGCCCCACGGACGGATTCAAGCGGTAGGCGACGACGGCAAATAACATGCGGAACACCCGGCCCAGTGTCCCCAGCAAACGCCTTTGCCAGATCGCCACTGTCAAGGCAAGCGCGCCACCCACCAGGAACGAATAAAAGAGCACGGCCAAAATGAACGGATACCCTTTGAGCGCTCCCACGGCAGCCAGCAGTTTCGCGTCACCGCCGCCCATTCCTCCGAGTAGAGTCAGCGTCACCATCAACGCTGCCGCTACGGTGAAACCCAACAGGCTGCTTTTGAGTCCGGGAGCGCCGGGCATCAAGGCATTCCAGGCAAACCCCACCAAAATAGCCGGGTAGGTCGCCTTGTTGTAGATCTTGCCCGTTTGGATGTCAGTGATCCCGCATACGACGATCAGCAAAAATACCAGCAGGTCCAATGGTTGCAAGGCAGTTCCCCGATCCTTTGAAAAGTGAACCTATTTAGTCAGATCCGTTGAACTACCGGTGACGCTGTTCCACAATTCTTTGACCTTTCCCGAGATCTGGTCGCGGAAATAGATCAACAGGCCGAGCAGGGGCAAAGCGATAAACGCAACCAGAAGGATACGTTCCAGGCCTGCTTCAGCGCCGTTT
>DASZFK010000796.1:0-11579 GCA_035939855.1 Candidatus Angelobacter sp. | reverse complement strand
CAAAAGCTGATCGTCGTCTCATCGAATCCCAGCTCTTTGAGGATTGCGTGAGTATGCTGGCCGAGCGCCGGAACCGCGCCCATCAACGGTTCAATACCTTCTATCGTGGCTGGTGGCACGAGAGCCCGAAGAGGACCTACGGGCGACTCGATCTCCCGCCAGCGATCACGGGCCGCCAATTGAGGATGATCAACGAACTCTTGCACCGAGTTCAGTTGGGCATAGGCAATCTGGGCATTCTCAAGCCGCTCAATGATGGCGGCGCGAGTGAGTCGTTGGAAGATGCTACTAATGATTTCTTCCAACTCTGCACGGTTTTGCACGCGCCCGGAATTATTCTGAAAACGCGGATCGCTTGCCAGGTCTCGGCACTCCAGCACCTGGTCACAAAAGCGCAACCATTCACGCTCATTCTGAATGGCAAGATATACGGTCTCGCCGCTACCCGCAGCGAACGGACCATAAGGAGCAATCGCAGCGTGCTTGGCTCCCGTACGTGGCGGTTGCGCTCCTCCGTACGAAGTATAGTAAGCCGCATATCCCATCCACTCACCCAAGGCCTCCAGCATGGAAACCTCGATGGCCGTGCCTTTTCCTGTCCGGTTGCGCACCAACAAAGCCGTGAGGATGCCGGAGTAGGCATACATCGCAGCCGCCGTGTCGGCGATGGAGACACCGACTTTCGCGGGCGTGTCCTCGGTGCCGGTGACCGAAACCAGTCCCGCTTCGCTTTGGATCAGCAGATCATAAGCTTTCTTGTCGCGATACGGCCCGGTGCTGCCATAACCAGAGAGATTGCAAATGATCAGTTGCGGATATCTGGCTTGAAGGTCTTTCGTTCCGAGTCCCAACCGTTCGCAGGCGCCCGGGGCCAGGTTTTGCATAAACACATCTGCCTTGGACAGCAAGCGGTCAAGAATTTCTTTAGCCTGCTCATGCTTCAAATCAAGCGTCAAGGATTCCTTGGACCGGTTGGCCCAAACAAAGTGGCTAGCCATTCCACGCACGGTAGTGTCGTAGTCGCGCGCAAAGTCGCCGACCTCCGGACGCTCGATCTTGATGACCCTCGCGCCGAGGTCAGCCAGATGCCGGGTGGCAAGCGGGGCTGCCAGCGCCTGCTCCAAAGCTATGACTGTGATTCCTTCAAGGGGAAACATGGGGAATCTGGAATCGATAATTCATTTGTCTTTTTGAAGCTGCTCTGTGTTTTCCAGGAATCTCTGCAAGCAGATTTGGCACTTAGGATCAGCAGTGAAAAACCAGAGCGGGTATCAGTATTCAGGAAATAAGGTAAGACTGCAAGTTCCGCCGGTATAGCTTCCGCCGAACTCAGTACTCTTCAATTGGATGGATCGTGGGGCCGTTTGATTGCTTTGAGGATTGCAGCGTCAGAATAGTCTTTCCAGCCAATCGCTTTAAGATCTGCCTCAGCTTTGGCGAGGTAGTCCTTTGCCTGATCGTAGTTGCCAGCTTCTCTCTCAAGAACCGCAAGACGGGCTTTGGTCAAGGCGGAACGCATGACCAGGGCTTTTTTCATCTGCTCCGGCATGACTTGCTGAATGTCGGATTCGCCGATACTAAGGGTAGTGAGCAGGAGCTGCTTCGCATCCTTCGCATTGTGGTTATAACTCTCTTCGGTCATCTTCCAGCCAGGTTCTGAAAACGCTGAAAAGAAAAGCACCGGGTCGTGCTGCGTGTACTTCCCGAAGGGAAGATATCGACCCGCAGCAAAACCCACGAGTATGCCAACGAGTACTACAGCGCAATTTAAGAAGGTTCTCTTCATGGCTGGCCTCCCGCTGACTGGGCGCGGCCTTGAGCGTGCCTGTTCAGCACTTCCTGAATGCTCTCCCTGGAATAACCCAGCGGTTTGAGAATCTCCTCAGCTCGCAGCATATAGTTGCGTGCGATATCCGCCTCTCCAATAGAATCTTCCAGCAGCGCCAAATCGGCGTAACACCAACCCCATTTTGCCTTCTCAGTCCAACTCCAATCAGGATAGCCATCCTGGACTCGTTTGTGAACATCGATCGCGGCAAGCAAGGCTTGGCGGGCGGTTTGTGGTTCAGCATGGATGAACTGCATCTTGGCGAATGTGTCCAGCATCTCCTCCTGGCCCTGCATGCCGACAGCAGTCTCCATGCGCAAATATGCCCGTTGTCTCAAGATCCCGAAAGACATACCAAGCAAGACCCCCAGGAACAGCAACATCGCGACATCTCGAAGTCTTTTCATGACCAAATTCTCTCAACTACCCTATTTGGGGAACATGCCGTCCTTGAGGGCCCCCAGCATACAATCCTCGTACATCTTCTTGCAATCCGGATTCTTACCGAAGCCTGACTGGCCGACCTTGCAGGCTCCTTGAGAAGCACTCTGACAATAGCATTCTGCTCCACCATCTGTGCTCTCCGCTATGCACTTGTTTTGCGCCTCACGGTCTTTTTCAGCCTTTTCCATGGTGTCCTTCAAGCACTTATCTGTTATTTTCTTGCAGCTGCGGTAGCGCTTAAATCGTTCCCATAGATCCTTCCACCAACTATCACCTGACGCCGCAGTCGCCGGAACGACTGGGACACCGCTTCCGATGTACACAAATCCATTCGTGTTCATTCCGCAGCCATCCGAGACCGGACTCATAATGCAGGGATTGTTCCAAGGGAGCCCTGAGAGCAAGTCCCGAAGGGTTTCCCCGAGATCGTGATATTGGGGTTGCCACTCGCCCGGCAGAAAACCATTTTGAAGGCTGCCAAGGGGGGCATCACCAATCCACGCAACAGTACCCAACTGGGCCAGTTCGAAATCAATTAAGGCATTAAGGAAATTGTTCAGGCTATTGAAATAGCTAGAGAAATCAAAGCCTCCACAACCCCACAAGTCGCAAGCGTCGAGCCCTGTCGGATCGATCTTGTTCCAAGGATCATTCAGCACATAAGCGTACCGGTTCCAGGACTGGGGATTACTTGTGTCTGCGGAGCCGGTTCCATAGGGATCGGGTGTCAGCCAGCGGCCTTGGGTGCCGCTGTACTGCCTAAACAGCGTGTGTTCCAGGTTGGTTTCCGGGTCGTGGATGTCATCGGTAAAACCATTGAAGGTCCAATTGGTGCCGGTACAGGTAACACCGTCACCAAAAGCGAAGCCAGTGCAGGTGAGCGAAGTCGAACCGTTGAGTCCGGTCATGATTCGCTTGGTTCCCAACCAATCGCCGTGATAGAAATTCGTGGTGCCACCGGAATAGGTTGCCAGATGTCGGGATCCAGTATAGATCTCACCGTAGGACCAAACTCCGTTGAGCGCAATCTGGGTGATCATCTTCCCGTTCAGATCGTAAATATATTCTCCGTTCGGCCCGTGGACGCGCCGCCCCTCGGCGTCGTAGGAATAGGTCGCGATTACTGTGCTGCCTTGCTTAACCTGAATGAGCCGGCCTTCTGCATCCCAGATAAACGAATTACCGAGGCCGTCGGTAAGAACATTTCCTACAGCGTCATAGATCACGCCGCTGCCAATAAAGTGATTGTTGTTGTCGAAGATGTACTGAGCTGCCGGACCGCCCTGGGGAGCATTCTGCTGCCAGCGGTTGCCGTAGCGATCATAGACGTAGCTGAAGGTAGCTTGGCCCGAATTCTTGTTGGAACTAGCCAAGCGGTTGAATGAATCGTAGGCGAAAGCCCAATTGCCATTTACCAGATCGTTAGCTGAAGTGATCTGGCCGTCGGGAGCGAGCCCCAGCGAATACGAATAAGCAGGCGTGCCGCTGCTGGAGCCGCCGCTGAAGTTTGTCGCCGCGCTCGTGAACGAGGGGCTGGAGAAGAGACCAGGATTATCGTGGGTCGTGCTCAATGCGCCAACAGGTGGAGTCAGAGGCCCTGGTGTCTTCCACGTCATATTGATCGTGCTTCCAGAGGCGCTCGCCGTAGCCGGAGAAGCGGAGGTGTTGAGTGCTGACGCCAGCGCAGCGGCTACTGCTGAGAGGGAATCGTTAGCTTGCTGTCCTCTACATGCTGAGTTCGTACTGGGCCCGAAACATGCTGTTGCAATAAGGCCGCCAACGTTCAGGGAGACGGTTCCGGAATCAGCAACCTCCGCCGGTGTTGTTGTCATGAGGTCCGTAGATCCAAATCCGGTACCCCCAATCCAATAGGCATGGTAGACATGCTGGTTCGATCCGAGGAAGGACCAATGACTGTTGCCATTGGAATCAGCAAAGCTGCTTAGAGCGCTGCCTGCCGCGGCCGCGGGAGCTGCCGTTGCGCTGGTTAGATCCGCAGAGGAACACGCGCCTGAACTGGTGTTGCATTGTATGTTTTCCAGGTGGTTGTTCGTCCCGAAGAATTGCCACTGGAACTGAGAATTTAACGAGACAGGATAGCTGGTGAGAGCACTGCCTGCCGCTGCCGCTGGGGCAGATGATCTTGATGTCAGATCGCTGAAGCCGAAACCAACACCCGGGACCCAATAGGCCACGTATAGGTGCTGGTTGACCCCCAGGTAACTCGAATAGCTGCCGCCGTTAGAGTCAACCAAGCTGGTCAGAGCGCTGCCCGCAGCTGCCGCCGGAGCTCCAGTTGTGCTGGTCAGGTCCGTAAAGGAACACACTCCTGAGCTGGTGTTGCATTGTATATTTTCCAAGTGGTTGTTCGTGCCTAAGAAGTCCCACTGGAACTGAGAAAATTGCGGGACCGAGAAGCTGGTTAGAGAGCTGCCTGTCGCTGCCGCTGGGGCAGATGATCTTGATGTCAGATCGCTGAAGCCGAAACCAACACCCGGGACCCAATAGGCCACGTATAGGTGCTGGTTGACCCCCAGGTAAGCCGAATAGCTGCCGCCATTGGAGTCAACCAAGCTGGTCAGTGCGCTGCCTGCCGCTGCCGCCGGGGCTCCAGTTGCGCTGGTCAGATCGCCGGCCGAGCAGTTGCTTGAACTCATGTTGCACTGAATGTTATTCACATGGTTGTTCGAGTCCAGGAAAACCCACTGCAACTGGCCCGATCGCTGGACTTGAAAACTGGTAAGGGCACTACCTGAAGCAGCGAGGGAGGCTCCTGAGACTAGCGTCAAATCCTGAAAGGCGTAACCAGCGTTGGAACTCCAGAACACATGATATACATGTTGATTGGCGCCCAGATAGGCCCAATGCTGCACTCCATTCGTGTCCAAAAGAGAGGTAACGGCGCTTCCCGGAGCCGCACTAGGTGGCGGAACGCCTGCGGAGGAATTGGCCATTTGGAGTCCGCCTGTTATGGTTACGCTTGCGGTTGCCGGCTGGCCACCGGGCAGGAGATCCTGCATTGATTGGAGTTGGCCCCGGGTGGAGAAGTTTACAGTTTCGGCTACGCCGTCGCCCAACAGATCAGTAACCGTACTCGGAGAATAATGGGCCGCGGTAAATAAAATCTGCGGGTGATTGGCATCAGCAATTGAGCTAGTTATCTGGGTAAGCCGTCCGGCGATGTTGTAGGAATTGGTGAATGTTACTCCAACTCCGTTGGAGGCTGAGACCACGTTTCCAAGCAGGTCATATTGATAGGCCAGACCGTAGGGAGCAAAAGGAGTCGCATTGCAAGTGTTGGGAGTGCATTGGACATTGAGCAGTGGCCGCCCCATGGCGTCATAGCTGAAAATCTGTTCCGCGGCCAAGGTCGTCGAACCCGGAGCGCTTGTTACCCACTCCGAAGACAGTCGACCGATGGTGTTGCTGAGTGGTGTATTCCAAACATTGATTTCGTCGTAGTTAAGAGTGCGCGACGGAGTGTTGACAGGATTATTGACCGGGTCGCTGCTACTGTAAGTTCGGCCCGTTTCCCTATGCAGCTCGTCATACGAATATGTGGTCGTAAACGTTTTTGTCCGGTCGGTCTGGTTCGGCGCAGGACGGACTCTCGTCTTACGCAGGCTGTCGGCATCATAGGTGTAGCTCACGGTGCCGGCTTCAGGAGTAGTTTCCGAGTTCATCCGCGAGAGACTGTCGTACGCATAGACTCGGTTCGCCAACGCTCCCTGATTTACGGAAATTAGATTACCAAGGGTATCGTAGCTATATGAGGTCAAGAAGCCGGTGCCGGTGATATCCAGGCCGCAGCTCGCCGGCGTTCCGCCATTGCCTAACAAAGTCGCGTTGGAAACCTCACAGACGCCGACCATCTGCCCCAGAGCGTTCCTTTGTTGGATTCGGGTGACGGTGGAGTTGCCATTTCCCTCATCGACCACCCGGACCGCCAACCCTGTGTAGGTAGTAGTCTTCGCGCTGCCATCGGAATGCGTGACCGTCGTGTTCCGCCCTAAAGCATCGTACGCGAAAGTATCGCCGGCCCCGGAACAGACCTGAGGGGTACTGAACCCATTGCCCTGATAAGGATAAGACTTGAAACCTAGGCGGCCATTACTGTCATAGCAAAAATCCTGCTGATCGTAAGGTGTGGCCTCGTCGCTCTTCGAAATCTTTCGTGAAACCCGCCCGTATCCGTCGATCAATGTGGCTGAATAGTTAGACCGCGATCCGTCAATCTTGCTCTGCACAATGGCGCGATTCATGTCCGGATACGAGGTCAGGGTCTGGCCTCCGTCCGGGTAATCGATCTCGGTGGAACGAAGCATATTGTCGTAAGAGAACCTGGTCACATTCGCTTGCTGATCTATGGACGTGGCGCGCAGCCCGGTGTTGCAATCGTAGGTCGCCGAAGCGTTGTGATGGGCCAGATTAGGCGAATGCGTATCAGGCATGGCGGTTTGGGTGACAAAAGCACCGTTGCAACTACCAGTGCCATAAGTAAAAGAGGTCTTATGGCCGCCGGGGTCGGTCGTGGCGAGAACGTTCCCCGCATCGTCAAAGGTGTTAACAGTGTTCACAGTGCTGTTGGTCGTATTTACCCATCGGTGAGTCGAGGTCATATTCCCGCGTGATCCGGAAATCGCCACATGCTGTGTCAACCCGGACGTGGCCATCAGTGAATTTGGTTCGTCGTAATTAAAAAGCGTCTGCGCGATTCTGGTCCCGCCGCTGGTTCCTGCGCCACCGCAACTTGCGTCGCTTCCTCCCGGGCTACAGATCGTGACGCTAGCCGCGCGGTCACTGATGCCATTGCCCAGGGAAGCATACGTGTAAACTGTTTTTCGCAGCAGAGCCCCCGGCTGGCTGTTGCCAAAGTCGTATTCGTCAACTTCCATCACCACACCGGTGTTCCTGTCGTAGAAGATATCTTGCTCGTTTTCTTTTCCCCCGGCCAACTGCACAAATCTGCTGACCTCCGTCATCGGAAGGCTCACTGCCGTATTGTTGCAGTTTGGCTTGGCGCCGTTGTAACAGGTGAACGTTGTTTGCAGGAGGGCGCCACTGGTGCTGCCTTGGAATACCTGCCGCTGCGTTTCCAAGCCACCCTGGAAGGTGACTACCGTCTGGTTGCCTTGGGGATCGGTGATCGTGGTGGTTCCCAGTTTGCCCGAGACAGTACGGTTGTAAGTCCAGGTGCCATCGGACGTGGTCCGCGTCAAGTTCATGGTAGTGCCGTCCGCGCAATTGATCCCATTGTTAGGACCTGGGTACGAATAAGAGATGGTTGCGCCGGTCGGCAGAGTCACCGACGCGAGCCGTCCGGTCGTGGCGGAAGGGTTACCGGGAGTTGGTTCATAGGTGAAATGATACGTGCTACCGTTTTGCAAGGTGATCGTATCGACTAAAGGCTCTTGACCAGCGGGAATGGACTCTTCCAGCGGAGGGAGGAAGGGAGGAACTGCTGGACAATTAAAAGCGGTCTGAATCGCAGGCGCCGGATTCACATAGCTGACGGTTATTGTCGATGTCCCACTCTGCGGACTCGGGAACTGATAGGTAAAAGGATTAGGAAAATTGCCGGAAGCCGTAAGCGGGGTCGTGCCCAGCGTGTCAGTGATGGTTGTACCGTCGAAGGTGATCTGGTTGCCGTTCGCATCCGTCAGCGCAACTGTATTGCCGGAAGTCACAACCCCAAGCGCAGGGAATGTCATTACTGTACCGTTGCGGCTCGTCACGGTGGCCCGTTCATTTAATTCGCTGTTGCCACTGCCACCAACAACTGTGACGCTGTAGCCCGAGCTATCACTGGCGCCTGATGTCCCTCCACTTCCGTCGCACGTGTTTGCAACGACTTCTGTTGTAAGCGGATGCGCGGTCCGGGATGGGTCAAAATAAGCAATGTAGTGGTCCTCAAAACCCGAGCCTCCCCCAGTACACGTCACCTGTTTACTTCGCGCTAGAAGCAGGCTCCCCACGATGGAGTGCTCAATTTCAAGTGGAGTACCGGTGCCGCCGCCGATGCCGGTCCATCCGAAACTCAGGAGCCAGGCTCCTGTTCCCGGAGCCGTGCCCGTCAGCGTGTAGACGGTACTGTCAAAGCTGATGCCATAACGAAATTTTGGCCCCCGGCCTGGTCTGGAGGTGATTGGGACAGCAAGATGCACATTCAGATTGCCGACATTGACGATGTCCCACTGGCCGCCGGTCTCGCTCGAGAAAGCGGGAACGCCAGTCTGGTCAGTTTGAGCGCTTGATAAAGAAGCAAGAAACATTACAACAAGTGCGAGTAGCATTCCACGGCGAAGGTTCTGAGCAAGCATCTTCAGTCTCAGACTGTTCTCTCTCCTGCAAGAAACAAGCAAAAAGGAAAATGTAAATAAAGAATGGGACTTGAAAGAGTTAGACACGTCTCGCTCCGTGAAAGAATTAGTTTGTTAGGGCTTAGACGGGAAGCCTAGACTCCCAGCAGATGGGTGTCAACTACCTCTTCCGAAAATGCCACGCTAGAAGCTCGATTCAGCAAAAGAACGTTGCTATCGATGCGCGACACGGAATGAAAGCTTTAAAGAGAAAAATAGCTTCGAATCGCCATTTCAGATATCAAAAGTTTGGTTATTTAAAATTTTAGATCGGCTTTCTTTGCTATTGCCAGCTTTCTCCATTCAATATGCAAATTGGCGCCGTCGATCATTTCGTCTTTATAGACAAAAGCACCTACTCCGGATTCCGTATCGGCCTTTTGGTATAGATCGAGGATTTCCTGGGCGCGCTTCAGTTCCTCCGGCGTAGGCGTAAACACACGATTGATCACCGGGACCTGATCAGGATGAATGGCCCACTTGCCGTCGAACCCCATACGCGCGGCTTCCCGGGCATCGTGTTCGCATTGTTCGAGATTACGGAACTGCAGCGTAATGCTGTCAATTACATCAAGCCCGGCTGCCCGCGCGGCAGCTACGGTTTTGGCCTTTGGGTAATGATAAAGACTAAATTGCTCACGTACCGGCTCTCGCGAACCGATGTCGCCTCCATAATCGGCAACTCCAAAGATCAGGCTGGCCAAACGCCGCGTGGACATGGCGATCTGCTCGGCATGAAGCACGCCTTTAGCGCTCTCGATTAGGGCTTCGAGCCGGATGCGCCCTGCCGTCAGCCCAACATTCTGCTCGATCTGGGTTAAAAGCAGATCGGCGAAGAGCACATCGGAGGCCTCCTGCACCTTGGGCAAAACCACTACATCAATGTTGGCGCCGGCAGCTTCCACAACCTCAATCACATCGCGATAGAAAAATTTCGTGCGAATGCCATTGGGACGGAATGCCCGGATCTTGCCTTTGAAATCGAGGCTGTTCAAGGCTTGAATCAGGGTCTGGCGCGCCGCGACCTTTTGTGAGGGTGCGCAGCCGTCTTCTAGGTCAAAGATGACCTCATCGGCTTCGCTGGCTGCAGCCTTGGTCATCATCTTGAGTGAATGCGCCGGGCAAGCTAGTTCAGTGCGGCGGACGGTTACGTCCTGCCAGCGGTTCAACGGATTGTGCCCAGCCCCAGCCATCGAAAATGACTTCACATATTATCAGCACCGGGTCGCTTTCCGTAGAAAGTGATCCAGTCAGTGAGAGTTGATCTTGAGGAAAGCAGAGGCAAAAATGATATTGCATTGTAAAATCTATGCCATCCATGAATTCATTCGATGCCTTGCTGGTGGTCTCTTTCGGCGGACCGGAAAAGCACGAAGACGTGCTGCCCTTTTTAGAGAACGTCTTGCGCGGCAGACACGTCCCCCGCGAGAGAATGCTGGAGGTCGCAGAACATTATTACCATTTCAACGGACGCAGTCCCATCAACCAGCAAAATCTCGATCTGATTGCCGCGCTTGGACGCGAATTTCAGGCGCATAACATTAACCTTCGCGTCTATTGGGGCAACCGCAACTGGCATCCGTTTCTATCTGACACGCTCAAACAAATGCGCGCAGATGGCGTTCGCCGCGCCGCAGCCCTGGCCACCTCGGCTTTCGGATCGTATTCAGGCTGCCGGCAGTACCGCGAAAACATTACCCAGGGATTGCACTCTGCCGGCGTGGAGGATATGGTGGTCGAAAAGCTGCCGAACTTCTGTGACCGGCCAGAATTCCTCGAAGTAATGACGGAGCGGGTTCAGGATGCCCTAGCCAAACTACCAGACGCACAGCAGGTCGTTTTTACGGCGCACAGCGTTCCCGTGAGCATGGCGCAAAGCTCGCCTTATGTTCACCAGCTCGAAACCGCCAGCGAGCACGTGGCGGCGGCGTGTGGGATGCGTCATTGGGCGCTGGTCTTTCAGAGCCGAAGCGGACCTCCGACACAACCTTGGCTGGAACCGGACGTCAACGATTATCTGCGCGTGCAACATGGAACCGGAGTACGGGGGGTCATCATTTGCCCGATAGGCTTTATGTCTGACCACATGGAGGTTTTGTACGACCTGGATACACAGGTGCAGGAAATGTGCGACCAAATGGGCATGAAGATGGTGCGCGCGGGCACAGCAGGCTCACACCCGAAGATCGTCAGCATGATCCGCGATCTGGTCATCAACAGCGAAACAACACCGGTCAACGCTTACTGCGAGCCAGGATGCTGTCCGGTTCCACAACGGCCGGGAAAATAGGTTTTTAAATTTCTAATTTCTAATTTCTAATTTGAAAATCAGATCCGCCGTATTGATGGGTGATGGTCAACAGTCCGACGACCTTGGCAGTGAATCTGTTTAAGATTCTTCGGCAGCCTGCTTTTAGTTTTGATAATGCGGGAACTCTGGGGGGAGCCGTGGTTGATTTCTAATTTCTAATTTCTAATTTGTAATTTGAACAGAAGCACTCAGCATTCAGCAATCAGCACTCAGCCCGCATAGATTTTCGGCTGAAGGGACGGCAGTATCGTGGGCATGGCTGCTAATTTCCTGTTCTTTCTGATTTCTAATTTCTAATTTCAAACCAGTTCACTCTGAATCTATTCACGATTCGTCGGTAGCCGTCCGTCAGTCGAGACATTGAGATAAAGCGCGATTTCTCTGGATGAGCCGCGGTTTTGGCGCGTTGTCTCACTTCGGTAGTGCGGGCTACTTGGGCTCGTCTTATCCGATGCTTGTTATGGGGTGATTCAGAATTGGACTTCTTTTCAAGCGATACGGGTTCGATGGTTGCCGCTGCAGAGGTTTCGTGGCCCTCTTTGGTGGCGTTTTGGGCAGAGGTATTTTGCGGAGTCTGGGTGGGCAGGTAGCGTTCCCAGGCTTCGATGAAGTCGGATAGTTGGTAGCCTCGGCGTTT
>DASZFK010000795.1:0-10510 GCA_035939855.1 Candidatus Angelobacter sp. | reverse complement strand
CAATCCATGATCCTTGTTCCATTTGATACTCCGGGAGTAAAAATCGAGCGGCTCTTAACAGTATTTGGCTACGACCATGCGCCCCACGGTCACGGCGAGGTTACCTATACAAATGTTCGGGTCCCGGTCTCGAATATGCTGCTGGGTGAAGGGCGAGGTTTTGAGATCGCGCAGGGACGCCTGGGGCCAGGCCGCATCCATCATTGCATGAGGTGTATCGGAGTGGCGGAGCGCGCACTGGAAACAATGTGCAAACGAGTCCATGCACGCGTGGCCTTCGGGAAGATGCTGGCAGAGCAGGGAACCATCCGTTCGGATATTGCCGTCTCCCGCATGGAGATTGAGCAACTGCGCCTGTTGGTTCTCAAGGCCGCCTACATGATGGATACGGTCGGCAACAAGACGGCCCGCGCGGAGATCGCCATGATCAAAGTTGTGGCTCCCAATGTGACCTTGCGGGTGTTGGATCGCGCCATCCAGGCACACGGAGGCGCAGGCGTTGCCCAAGATACGTTCCTGGCGGCAGCATGGGCCAGTGTTCGCACCCTGCGCCTGGCAGACGGACCCGACGAAGTCCATACCGAAGCTGTTGCCAAATTGGAACTGGAGAAATGGAGCAAGCCGTGTGCGCATTCGGCTTCACATTGAGGGAGGCTGCATTTTTCAGCGATGCAGGTTTCGCTATTTGCCCAATGAAAAGGCCACTATTGATACACGATTGTTGTCTGATCTGATTCGTCGGAACTTAAGAAATTCCGCTAATTCGGCGCCGATATCGCTTTATGCCGGCGTACTGCATCAGAAGAATAGGATTGGCGCAAAAACAACTCGCAAGCTTCCACGCCCATGGGCTTGGAAAAGAAATATCCCTGCACCAGGTCGCATCCCAGGCGGCGCAGCAGGTCGAGTTCCTCGGCGGTCTCCACACCTTCTGCAACTACACGCAGCCCCAATTGTTGGGCCAGAGCGACAATCGCCCGCACGATTGCTCCATTGCCGCTTTCCCCCGGCGAGAGTGGGTTCAGATTGCGAACAAACGATTGATCGATCTTCAGCGTATCGATAGGCAGGTTCTGCAAATACATCAGAGAAGAATAGCCGGTGCCGAAGTCGTCGATTGCAGAGCTGATGCCCAGGTCGCGCAGTTGTCCCAGACGTTCGGCAGCATGTTTGCAGTTTTTCATGACTACCGTCTCGGTAAGCTCCAGCTCCACGGCCGAAGGCGGTAATCCGCTCTCTTGCAGCACGTCTGAAATGGTCTGTATCCAGTCCTGGCGCTCGAATTGCAACGTGGAGACGTTGACTGCCATGCGCAGCCGATCGTATCCGGCCCGCCGCCACGAGGCGAGTTGTTGGCAAGCCCGATCCAAAACCCACTTGCCAATAGGAACCACAAGCCCGGTTTCCTCAGCGATGGGAATGAATTGTGTAGGTGAAATCAGGCCTCGCGCAGGATGGTCCCAGCGCACCAACGCTTCAAAGCCGACCAATTCGCCGTCAGCCAGAAACTGCGGCTGATATTCGAGATGGAATTCTCCCCGGTCAAGTGCCTGTCGCAGATCACCGATGAGATCGAGCCTTTCCCGAAGTTGTTCGTTGATCTCAGATGTGAATACTTGAATACCATTTTTGCCGTTGAATTTGGCGTGATACATGGCTGTATCTGCGTGCTGTTGCAGAACTTCGGCTTCGCTGCCATGTTCCGGGTAATAGCTGATGCCGATGCTTGCGCTGATCGAGTAATCACGCTCGGCGATGAGCACCGGCTTGCGTACGGAATCGAGACAGATTTGAGCCACCCGGACTGCGTCGGCCGGCTTGCGAACATCTGTTGCGACGATGCAGAACTCGTCTCCACCCAGGCGAGCCAGCGTATCCGCTTGACGGATCACGTTGCGGAGCCGCCGCGACACTTCGATCAGAACCTGGTCGCCAGCCTGGTGCCCGAGCGTGTCGTTAATGTATTTGAATCCATCCAGATCAAGCAGCAGCACGGCCAATCCAGACTGCTGGCGGTTGGCATAAGCCACCGCTTGTTGCAGGCGATCCTCCAGAAGAAAGCGATTCGGGAGTCCGGTCAAAGCGTCATGTTGTGCTTGATAGGCAAGACGGTCTGTCAACCGGCGATGCTCAATAGCAATCGCAGCCATGCCGCTCGCCACTTGAAGCCGGTTGCGTTCCTGTGGGGTCGCCTGGCGAATTTCGCGGAAGAAGACAAGGATCAATCCTTCGATTTGTCCGCCTGACTTCATGACTGGCGCAAACCAACAAGATTTGAGATTGAATACCGCAGCCCATTCCCTAAGCTCTCGATTCGCGCAACTGACGGAAAAATCTTCGACAAAAACCAATTCTTTATAGTCGGGGCCTGCTCCCAGGGCGATGGCGATCTCATCGGACCGAAATGCTTCAATTCCCAACAACATGTCCTTACTAAAGGTGCTGGCGGCCACGTGACACGGCCTGCCTGGCTTTAATAGCAAGACCGAACAGAGCGCGCCCGGCACCTGGTTTTCCAAGATCCGCACGAGTTGTTGCAGGTTGTCTTCCAAGGCCTGATTCTGCGTGATCGATTCCAGGAAGTGGCGTCGCTCCGTTTCCATCTGCTCGGTGCGCTTCCGTTCGGTAATATCATTGGCAAGCAGGAGTCCGGCAGGCTTGCCGGCCCATGTGATGGTCCGCAGAGACAGTTCCATATCTAGAACAGCACCGTCTTTTCGCTGGTATTGCTCTTCCAAAGGGACTCCGGACTGGGCTGTCTCCAGCAACCGGCCCAGCACCTCGGCGGGATGCAGTTGAGTAAACTTCAGCGCCAGAAATTCCTTGGCTGAATATCCATACTTGTTGGTTGCGGCCTGGTTTGCGGCCAGGAACCGCAAAGTTTCAAGGTCGAAGACAAAAGTTGGCTGGGGATTGCTCTCAAACAGGTGCTGATAGCGCTGTTCGCTGAGCGCCAGCGCCCGCGCCTGGGCCGAGAACCGGCGAGTCACAAGAGTAGACAGCAGGGCAGAGCCCAGAATAACCAATGTGATCAAGATGACCGCAGAGTTCGCCAGGACAGAAATATCAATGGCGTCCGACAAATCAGGACGCGAATTGATGGGCATGTAGCTGACCGAAGCCATTCCCGTGTAATGCATAAGGGGAATAGCCAAGCCCATAACCACCGCGATGGCCATCTTAAACAACCTACCTTTATTCTCCTCGCGGAAATAGAAGGTGAGCCACAGAGCCGCCAGTGAGACTACGACGGCCACTAATACCGAAAGCAACCACAAGCCGGGATCATAATGATGATGCGCAGCCAGGCGCATTGCAGCCATGCCGGTGTAGTGCATGGTGGCAATTCCAGCACCCATCAGGACGCTGCCGGTCACGACATGCCACGCGGTCATCCGGCGGCGGCTGACTACAAATAATGCGACGAACGAGGCAAAGATAGCCGCAAGCAGCGATAGCACAACAGTTGGAACGTGATAATAAACCTGCAATGGCAGACGGAAGGCCAGCATCCCGGTGTAGTGCATCGACCAGATTCCGGTGCCCATGGCAATTGCTCCACCCACCAGCCAGGCGAATCTTGCCCGATTCCGCGCTGCTGTTACACGTCCCGCCAGCGCAAGGGCGGTATAGGAGGCAAGGATGGCAATCAAAACTGAGAGAACTACAAGACGGTAGTCGTAAGTTGCCGGAATGGAGACCATATTTTGGTTGCTCATGTCCAAATCATTGCTGATACAAACGAGGGCCCCAAGATTTGAAATTAGAGGATTCTGAGGTTTCATTAGAAACCCCACAAGTTACTGCAGTAACCTTAGACTCTCTCTTGATAATGAGTGAGTTTTTTAACGAAAGCGTTTCACTATATTAAAAATTGTGGCTTTAGGGAAAGAAATTCTACCAGCGGGGCCGTATTTCTTCGCTTGTTCTCGGCAGACAAATATTGTTTAATGCAAGGACATTTCCCGGAAAAAACCAAAATGATCTTGAAATGCACAAAGTGCGGTGGCCTCTACACGGCCAACGGCGCCAGCCAGGAAGTTCGCTGCTCCTGCTCGGAGGAAAAAACCGTACTGACCACGGTCAACGGGCAAGAAAAATATGATCCTGCCGTGGATGAGACTACCGTGCGCCTGGGGTCGCGGACAGACACGCAGGCGGAATCCGCTCCAACCATTCAGATGCAGCGGACCAACTCCGTCTTGTTCAGCCTCGGCTTGCACGCGGAAAATGGCCAGCTTCAGCCCATGACCGCTCCCGAGAAATACGAATACCTGCAAGCCTTGGGCGCGGGCGGCATGGGCGAGGTAGTTCGCGCCTGGGACCGGGACCTCCATCGATTTGTGGCAGTCAAGCGACTGCGCTCCGTCTCCGACTCTCGCGAGGCGATTTTGCGTTTCGTGAAAGAAGCTCAAATCACGGGCAAGCTCGAGCATCCCAATATTGTTCCCATACACGATCTCGGCATCGACTCCCAGGGACGCATCTATTTTTCCCTGAAGCTCATCGAGGGCGAATCTCTCAAGAGCATCATCGAGAAGCGCAAAACCAACCAGGAGATCGCTCCGGGTGTGCGTTACAAAGACGTTTATACGCCAATGCGGATGCTGGAGATCTCCATCTCTGTATGTCAGGCGATTGCCTACGCCCATTCCAAAGGCGTGATCCATCGTGATCTGAAGCCCGACAACATCATGCTCGGGCGCTACGGTGAGGTACTGGTAGTCGATTGGGGTATTGCCAAAGTTTTCGATGCCGGGGCCCCGCCGGAAGAGCAGCACACCATTCCTTTGACCGCGCTCGATGCTCTAAGCCCAGAAGCATCCATGGAGGGATCGGTAGCGGGAACGCCCGCCTATATGCCGCCCGAGCAGGCGCAAGGAAGGGTGCAAAGCATTGGCCCGCGCAGCGATGTTTACTCGCTGGGTGCTGTGCTCTACCACGTGATTGCCGGACGCCCTCCTTATGAAGGCAGCTCGACGCTCGAAGTGCTGAAAAAAGTCCAGACAACGCCTCCCAAACCTTTGACCACTGGAACTGTCGGATTCCATCCGGTTCCCCGCGAATTGAAGGCCATTTGTGCTAAGGCGATGTCGCGCGAGCCTGAGCAGCGGTACTCGACCGCCGAAGAGTTGCGCAATGATCTTCAAGCCTATCTGGAGCACATGCCAGTGGCGGCCTGCCCGATGACTCCATGGGAAAGATTTCAAAAATGGCTCAAGCGTAATCGCAAACAAGCCCAGATTGGTTCTATTGCCGCGCTGACGGTCATTGTGGTGTTGTCTTCTGCTTACTATGGTTTTCGTGAATGGCGGATCAGGGCACTCCAGCGTGATGCTCAGCAGAAGCTTGGCGCTTTTCGGCAACATCATCAGGCTGATGCGAAAAGCGATTCTGATTCCAGGGAAGCCTACGATGAGTTGAACCAGGTGCTTCTCGACCTGCAAAGGGCGCTGGACCTGGCTCCCAGCCGCGTTTCCACAAAGCGATTACTCTCCGATACCTACCTGGAGCAATGGCGTGTGGCGATGCGTGAAGAGAATTCCGCCTTGGCGAAGAGTGCCCGGCTCGAAGTCAACCGTTATGAAGGCGGCGAGCCTAATCGATATTCGGCGGAGCTGAACGGATCGGCGGTGGCCGACCTGGTTTTGGATCCACCCAGCTCCCAGCTTTACCTCTTCGAGTTCGTTCCCATCAACTCGCGCCTTGCAGATGGTTCGTTCGGCTCCCGGCTGGTTCCAATTCCTTACGATCTGAAGAAACGTGATGTTGTAGCAACGGCCTTTCAATCCGAAAAAGACCGCGCGGTCTCCGGTCCGGCAGTGCTTGCCGGTGAACACACGATATTCAATCTGTCGCCTCAGGACGTGGCATTGGTCTCGCATGACGAAATCCACAACTTGCATCTGCGGCCTGGGAGCTACCTGCTGCTGGCGCACAGCCCCAATCGTGCAGATACGCGCGTTCCGCTTTTCATTCCCATGTCGGGCCGCGTTGAGCAGACCATCCATCTGCCTGCGCCGGATGAACTTCCGGCAGGATTTTTCTATGTTGCCGGCGGGCCAGCGCGCGTCGGTGGCGACTCTGCCAATGCGCGTTCCGTGCAGTCGGTGAACGTCGGCCCATTTCTTCTCTTTCACGATGAAATCAGCATGGGAGACTACGCCGAATTTCTGAAGGCCCTGGTTGCAGACCACAAACGAGATGAGGCGGAAAAACATGTGCCTCGTGACTTCGGCAAAAAAATCGTCGTCATGGGACCCGATGGCTCTCTGAGTGGAATCAATACCAAACATCCAAAATGGTTTCTGGCTTCGGCAGTTCGTGGAGTCTCGTTCAGCGATGTGCAAGCTTATATCCAGTGGCGCTCGGCCCGCGACGGACTGCCTTACCGTCTGCCCACCGAGTACGAATGGGAAAGCGCGTGCCGTGGCGCCGACGGCCGGCGCTACTCCTGGGGAAGCCGTTATACTCCGGGATTCGCGTTCATCCTGCAAGGCTACAACGACACGGCCGGCGACCGAAGCTGGAAATGGGAAGACTATAAAGATGAATCGCCCTGGGGTGTCCACGACCTGGCCGGAGGAGTAGCAGAGTGGACTTCATCAATCTACAAGCCATCGGCAGTCGCCGGCGATGCAGAATTTGGGCAGTATGCCATTCGCGGCAATGCCTGGTCATTGCCTCCTGTGGGCCTGGAATGTGCGTTCAGAACTTCAGGACAACCTGAGTATTTTCATCCCACCATAGGTTTCCGCCTGGCGTTAGATTATCCGGTGAAACGGTGAGCCATGCTGCCGAACGATAATCATTCACGTTCCAGATCATCAAAGACAGCATCGACCGAACGCCCAAGGCCCTTTTGGGATTGGGCAAGCCCTTTGCGGATAGCCACTACCGTGTCCAAGTAACCCGCTACGTCCTGGTAAGACACGGGATCGAGAACAACCGCTTTAACCTTTCCTCTAACAGTCAGTACCAACGGACGCCCTGTCTTCTTCATGCGCTTCATTAGTTGCGATGAATTGCGCTTGAATCTGGTGAGGGATTGAGGATTCGGGTAAATGTCAATCACGATTTACGCTCCCAGCATGATGCTAGCATCCAATTCTGCTGCTTATGAAGCAGAATAGTGTAGTAATTAATTATGAAGCGGCAATAGCAAAAGACAAGCTCGCAGCTTCTTCGAACAGTTTGCTTTACTCTCCGGCGCGATTGCCCTATATGCGGCGACTGAGGCGAATGCCGCAAGGGCGGTAGTCTTTGGCCGACTGGCGCGCCTGTGACTCGGAGTCTGTGCGATTTCATTTACGCTAAGTCAGATACTCTATCTTCGAATGACGGGTGGCTTGGTTCCAAAATGGATTCCTCCCAACCAGATGTTTTGGGCGGTCCTTACGACGATCGCGTTTGGACTCGCGGCGATTGCCATTCTTATCAATCGCCAGGCACGGCTGGCAATACGCCTGATGACGCTCATGCTGGCGCTCTTTGGCGTTGTGGTTTGGATTCCGCGCCTGATCGCTCACCCAGAAGCGCATATGAACTGGTCCGAACTCTGCCTGACTTTCCTTATTACAGGGGCTGCCTGGATGGTGGTCGATTCGAGATCTTTCTGATTTAGAATCCAGATAAAATAACAGCGCGATGACAACGGCGGGACTTACCTACCGCGCCGCCGCGCCCGGTGATATCGACGTTCTGCTGCGGCTGATGCATGGTTTCCAGCAGGATGATCCATGGTCTGTGCCCTTCCGCGAAGAGCAGGTTCGCCAGAGCTTGCGCGAGCTGCTGGCCAGCCCGTCTGCCGGCCGGGCCTTCTTGATCTGCAAGGACGGGCTTTGCATCGGGTATCTGGTGTTGTCGTTCGACTTTAGCATGGAGTACGGCGGCAAAAATGGCTGGATCGACGAGCTATTTGTCCAACGCGAGTTCCGCGGCCAGGGAGTTGGCTCAAGGGCAATGGATTTTGCGGTCAAGACCGCGCGCGAACTCGGAGCGAAGGTTCTGCATCTGGAAGTGAGCCGAGAGAACCCCGCGATTGATCTGTACCGCCGGCTCGGCTTCGAAGACCATGGCCGCTACCTGTTATCGAAGTGGCTTTCCGAAAATTAGAAATTAGAAATTAAGACTCGTCCATCAATTGTTGCAGCGCGTGCAGATTAGCTGAAATTCTCTTTGTAGTCGGGTGGTCAGAGCCATAGACCTTCTCCGCGATCTGGAGCGCACGCCGGCTGCACTCCAGGGCCCCCGCCAGGTCCCCTTGCGCCTTCAGGATTAGCCCGATGTTGTTGGCATCTCTGCCCACGCTGGGATGGTCGGGGCCGTACACTTGTTCATCGATCTTGAGCGCACGCCGGCTGTACTCCAGAGCCCCCGCCAGGTCCCCTTGCTCCTGCAGAATTAACCCGATGTTGTTGGCATCAATGGCCACGCTGGGATGGTCGGGGCCATATACCTTTTCCTGGATCTTGAGCGCACGCCGGCTGTACTCCAGCGCCCCCGCCAGATCCCCATGCTCCTTCAGAATTTGCCCGATGTTGTTGGCACGAATGGCCACGCTGGGATGGTCGGGGCCGTACACCTTTTCACCGATCTTGAGCGCGCGCCGGATGTAATCCAACGCCCCCGCCAGATCCCCTTGCTCCTGCAGAATTAGCCCGATGTTGTTGGCACGAATGGCCACGCTGGGATGGTCGGGGCCGTACACCTTTTCACCGATCTTGAGCGCGCGCCGAATGTACTCCAGCGCCCCCGCCAGGTCCCCTTGCTCCTTCAGAATTGTCCCGATGTTGTTGGCATCTCTAGCCACACTAGGATGGTCGGGGCCGTACACCTGTTCGTCGATCTGGAGCGCGCGCTGGCTGTACTCCAGCGCCCCTGCCAGGTCCCCTTGCTCCTTCAGAATTTGCCCGATGTTGTTGGCAACAGCGGCCACATTGGGATGGTCGGAGCCGTACACGCGCTCACCGATCTGGAGCGCCCGTTCAAAGTCGGATTTGGCTTCCTCTAAGAGAGCAAGAACGCGGGCGTGATAGCCCAATTCGTTATAAAGGTCTCCCGCCAATTCAGATTGCTGGTGCTCAGCTTCCAGGGCAGCTTGCCGAAGATGCACTCGCTCTTTGGACAATGCCTGCGGCAAGCCGGTGGCATTTTCTTTTTGGGCGAAGCTCAGCAAAACATTGGCTACGCGTAGAGCTGCGTTCTCTTGGGTTTGTGGAAGATCCTGGCGGCGCGCAAATTCCCACAGCAGACGATGCAGTAGCATGCGCCCATCTGCTTCCTGGGCCATCAGCGCCAACTCTTGCAGGCGGGCCACCGTGCCGTTGAGCTGTCGGCGCCCCTCCTTTTCCGCCAAATCAAGTTCGGCCGCTTCCGCCAACAACGGGCGCGCGATGGAAGTCGGCGCAAAATAGCCTGCCAATTGAAACAGCCGCAACGCCAGTGCATCGGTCTCTTCCTCGGGCTTCAGCTTCCGGTAGCTGACGGCAAAACAGCTCCATACCTTCTCGAGATCAGTCCCGGCCGCTTGGCGAAGTTCCTGCAGATAGTCCTTGACGTGTTCGCTAGGGTAGCGCTCCAGATAAGCAGCGGCCACTTGTAGCGCCAAGGGCAGATCTCCAAGGTGCGCGCATAATTCATCGGTGGCCTGCCGTTCCTCTGCATCCCGCAGCAGTCCGGGACGCGACTCGGCCAGCAATTCCAGGCTGTTGGGCCGGGGTAAGGTCTTGATGGGCAGGGATTGCACGTTCATCGTCCGTGGCCAGTAATCGCGGCGGCTGGTAATCAGCACCGCACAGGGTCCGTATTTGGGGCGCCATTGCTCGACCAACTCGGGATCCTCGGCATTGTCAAAGATCAGCAGGCGGGCGGCCGGTCCCTCTTCCCACAGTTTGTGAACCACAAAGGCTGCCTGCTCCGGTACCGGTCGATCGCTGAAGCCTTCTATATCCATGCCCTGGGGACCGCCGCAACTGGCGACCTCGGTGATCGCATCTTCGGCTTTTTCCATGTTCAGCCAAAACACGCCTCCGGGATAGCGGCGCCCGTAGCGGTGCGCATACTCGATGGCCAGTTGGCTCTTGCCGACTCCTCCCAGGCCGGTAACCGCAGCATGTACTCCCACCAAAGATCCGGAGCCGGGCGTGAGACGACGGGCCAGTTCGCACAGCTCTTTTTCCCGGCCTACAAAATTGCCGATCGAGGCTCGGGGCATACGGGAACCTTTGGGCAATGGGCTGACCGGTGGAATATGTTTCGGGTCTGGAGTTTCCTGCTGCCGGCGTTGTTGCTGGAAGCGCTCAAAGTCTTTGGGTCGCTCATAAAGATCAGGGCGCAGATCGGCCAGCAATTGCGCGAAGCGGTAGTCGTAACGTCCCTCATCGCCGTGGGTATCGCGAAAATCAATCCAGGTGAGCCGCGATAACCGTGGCGGCAACTGGCATTCGGCATAGAGAATGGGAACCAGTTTGCGGTCACGGTTGGCAGGACTCAGAACCATGGCGATCTG
>DASZFK010000794.1:0-8782 GCA_035939855.1 Candidatus Angelobacter sp. | reverse complement strand
GGCAAAAAGCGCTCTAATAAGTGTGAACGACATGGGGGCTACGGGCCGAGTAGAACACCCGGTACGCCTCGTGGGGAAGAATTTTCTTGACACGTCCCTCCATAGAATCACCCGATCACCCGATCACCCGATCACCCGATCTCTTGTGCATGTCATTGCGTTGCGGTCTAATGGTTACCTAGACAAGGAGCGCCGTATGTCCCCAAAGAGAGTTGTAGTTTTCAGCATGCCTGGATGACCGCCTTGCGAATGGGCCAAAGCCCACCTCGCGGAGCGAGGCATACAATTTGATATCAAGGATGTAAGTGTTGATCAACAGGCGGTTTTCGAGTTGGTGCGCAAATACAATAGCCGCTCAACGCCCACCATCGTAGTAGGCGACGAAGTCATGATCGGCTTTGATCCTGAACGATTGGACCAGATGCTTGCAGGTTGAATCCCTGAAAGTAGAAAAGCCTATCGAACCGGCGGGCCAGCAGAAGCATCCATGGCGGGGATACTTCCTGGTTGCCGGGGCTACTCTTTGCTGGGGCGCGGCGGCCACAGTAGGCAAAGCCATTTTCGCTGGACATCTATTTGCCGGCCGCCCGACGATCTCTCCCCTGGTCATCACCCAGACCCGAACAACTTTCGCTGTGTTGATCCTGCTGGCGTGGCTGCTCCTCCGCCACGGACGGCCTTTCTTCCGGATTACCAAACGCGATCTACTGCTCTCAGTGCTTATTGGCACGCTCGGCATTGCCGGTTCGAACTATTTCTACTATGTGGCCATCCAGAAGACCACCGTGCCGGTCGCGATCATCCTTCAGTACACTTCCCCGGTGTGGGTCTTGCTCTACATGCTTGCCAGAGGACTCCAGCGGCCCACGCTCGCCAGGATCTCCGCAGTTCTTCTGGCGCTGATTGGCACCGCTTTGGTCGTTGAACTCTTTCACTCTGGTGCTGGCCTTAATATGCAGGGAGTGATTGCCGCCCAGGTTGCGGCTTTTTGTTTCGCTTTTTACATCGTGGTTGGCCAGGGGCTGGTCTCCCGCAACCATCAACTCAGAATCATGACCTATGCTCTGCTGAGCGCGGCGCTGATGTGGCTGGTCATCGATCCGCCGTGGCGTCTGATCGCCCAGAATTTTTCTCGAGGGCAGTGGCTTTTCTTGTTCCTGTTTTCCTGCGCTTCCTATCTGCTGCCCTACATCCTCTATTTCAGTGGATTGAAATATTTGGATCCAACCGGAGCCGTAGTTACAAGCTCCCTGGAACCCGTATTTGCGACGCTGTTGTCTGTGACCTTCCTCCATGAACCCATCCACGGCGCCCAGATGCTAGGTTTCGCCGCAGTGCTCGCCGCAACCATCATCGTGCAGCGAGGACACCCAGCGCCAAGCGCGAGTAGCAACTGAATGCCTATTGGTCATGGACAATCGGTACCGGGCACCTGAACAGCACCATGTGCGCTAACATCCTGCACATTGTGCTCCGCACTGTCTCGTAATGAAGTGGCTTTATCCATGTGATCAAGGAAAGATTTCGACGAGGAATTAAAATCACGCTGGGTTGCGTCGATTAGGACTTGGTAGGCAGTCGCTTGCTCATCATAATATTCAGCATATGAACTAGTTGCAGATCGCGCTTGGGTCAGATCCTGAGCGTCCAATCCGGCAGGTAGTGTCATTGTCCGAAATGTTTGACTTACAGTTTTATATCTATCTACTGTTTGCGAAAGCCCAGCACGATTTTGACGGATCAACCGTAACAGCTGAGCATTGTTTCGATCGTGAATAAATTTGAGAATATCGACGAGAATCATAGTCGTTCCTGTTCGAAGATCGGTCCCCACGGCACGGTGATTGGTGCATTTGATGTTCGCTACCCAAACCCTCACCTGCTCGCGCTTGGCTTGACCAGATTCACATCCCGTTAATCCCAGCACACCGAGAACCAATGTGAGGAATAAAATTATCCCCATCGCTGTCCCCTTCCCTGCCGTACGCAAAAACAGAAACTCAGGTCTGGCCAGTGTTTTCGTTGCCAGTCGCTGAAAACGGTCATAAAAAAAGCGTCGACCGATCAAAGATCCAAATTAGAAAGACTAAAGCCCGTTGTTGACCCAGCGGAAACCCCTACTGCCTAATTTGGGTGAACCACGGATTGTTTCAACTCCTATTCACGTTTCACGAGCGGTGAGTCTATCAGAATGACGAGAACGATGACAATTCATGCCATTCAGCCGTATATAGCCATGCAGCCCGTGCACTCGCAAGAACCAGCGCATGTTGGGGCCCCCGGTACCGTAGGCTAAACTATTCCACTTCCTTCGGCTTGCCTTAGGACAGGCTCTCCAGAGTTGGATCGATCAAACTCACGCGGCCTTTAATTTGCTTGGGTGAGCGGTATTTCGATCAACCCTGATTTTCTAAGCTGATAGAATGTGTCGAATAGCAAGGCACTCTAGGAGGGCCCATGTTCGGCCTATTTAAAACTGGTGCATTCTCAGTTCCACGATGGATTGCCATTCTGCCCTTGCTTAGCGCCCTGGCCTGCAATGGAGCCGGTGCGGCAGTCGTAATCCCCAACCCGGTTGTGGATGAACCTATGGCCAAATCAAAGGGCCAGGCATCCATGGTCGTCGCAGGCGGCTGCTTTTGGGGTATCCAGGCGGTCTTCCAACATGTGAAGGGTGTTCAAAGTGCCACCGCTGGCTATGCCGGAGGAGAGGCGAACACCGCGCACTACGAGATGGTTGGAACCGGAACAACCGGACACGCTGAATCCGTCAAGATCGTCTACGATCCTTCGAAAATATCTTATGGTCAGCTCTTAAAGGTGTTCTTCTCGGTCGCCCATAATCCGACCGAGCTAAACCGCCAGGGACCTGATGTCGGCGAGGAATATCGCTCGGTTATCTTTCATGCCAATGAAGATCAAAAACGAATCGCACAGGCCTATATCGATCAACTCAATCAGGCCAAGGCCTTTCCCAAGTCCATCGTCACGCAGGTAGTACCCTTGAAGGGCTTCTATCCGGCCGAAGCCTATCATCAGGACTACGCCGTCCATCATCCCGACGATCCATACATCAGGTTTAACGATCTGCCCAAAGTGGAACACCTGCGGGAACAACTGCCGGAGCTTTATGTAGGGAAATAGCAGCGTATTCAATATGCGGGTTTGTAGCTTCCTTCGAAAGATGAAAATGGTGTTGTAGGCGCAGTAAAATAGGGGCACGCATGACCGAACCGGATGACAAGGCTGCCGCTGCCGTGCGAAGGCTCATTGAAAGCGGACCGCAGCCGCGTAGCTTAGATTCAGAAAACAACAGCCAGCGAGCGCCTCTGCCCAGATACGTCAAACTAGAACGAAGGCCGCTAACAAAGACGCAGAGGCTTTGGTTGATCGCCATTGTCGCACAATTTGTAACAACCCTTTGCGTAACCGGCATATTTGGCGAGCGCAAAGATTTCCTCAACTGGTTAACGATCTTGGCGGCACTGAACGTTGGCGCATGGTTTCTTTGGACCCAGGCCGGACGTTTTAAATGGTTCGCGGTCGGCATAGCTTCGGCTTTATATGCAAGTAGTAGCCGTAGCGAAAACGGCTGGCTTTATCTGCTCGGTGCCCTCTTGCTTATACTTTGGCGCGACGAAGCCTTGCGAGATAGAGTCGTACAAAAAGCCAAGGAAGAAACAAGGGATGATTTCGTTCCCAAGCCGTGGTTTCAGATTGGCATCACCGAAGAAGAAGCCATATTCGGTCCTCAAAAACCACCTCCAATAAGCAATGAGGGCGAGGGCGCCATGCAGTTCTTAGCAGACCGGTTACGTAAAAAATTATAGCTATAGACTGGAAAGCCAAAGTTTTCAATCTATCTGGCCAGGCTTCTTTACTAGCAAATGACTCCGCGCAACTCATTCGCTTGACCAATCAATTCCAGGGTTTGAACAAGTAAAGAATTTCTATCCAAACGGTTTGTGCTTCATTGGAACTCTCTCCTAAGAAATAGACGGTTACCCTAAACCATGGGTTCATTTTGCAGACTGGTCTCCATCTCTAAGTACGTCATACAACGGCTGCGCCGGAGTCACCTCTGCGCTTTCGTCGGCAACCGTTACTGCCAGAATCCGAATTTTGTCGTTGTTCGGAAGAGTTAGAGAATGCGCATTCGCCGGCAGCACAGCGCTGTAGGCAAACAGGTACGAATAGGCATAAGGCTCGTTTGCGCCGTCTGGCGTGTGGTGATGCGAGGCGTACCAGGCCACGGGCGCGCGCTTGATAAATCCAGGTGTAAGGCCTTTGTACTCCAGGATGGTCCTCATTCGTGGAGGATTGACTGCCGGCGCTCCGGGGCGTGGCGGGACTGGTTCCTGTTTCTTGTTCCAGTTGCGATTGTCCCATTGTCCAATGAAGCCGCCCCAATCCTGGATAGTCATATCAACTGCAGTGTCGCCAATCTTAAACGCAGCCTTCTGATCGCCATCGGCGGCCGCCAGAATGTGCAGACGATTGAACTTGCCACTCGGCAGAGAGATGGTTTGACCTTTAGCGGCAACGGCATTCGGTTTCCCATCCTGGGCGGGAGCGAGTTGGAAATGGATTCCAGCATAAGCAACATCGCGAGGCAGCATCTCGGCAGGCAGGGCATTGCCTTGGGCGTCGAAGCCACCTGAAGATTTGGAACCATCCGTGCTTGCCGCAGCCAGGTCATAGGATAGGCTGACTGGCTGCGAGCGAGGCGCTGCCATTTTTTTCTGAGGCGCTGCCAGCTTCACTGCAAAAGTGCGCGGCTGATATGCTCCCAGGTTCGTAGTGAGGCTGCCTTTGGCTAGAGCCGCTTTGCCACCGCCTTCGATTGGCAACTCCTGAGCGTTGATCTCCCTGGCAGACATGATGGGAGCGGCGAAGGTGATGTGCACATCCTGGGCAGGCTTGCCATCGAGTTCGACGACGCGCACAACGATCTCATCGCTTTGCTCCGCCTTCTTCGTGGCCAACACCCGTACCCTGCTGTTGTTCAGATGCAGCAATGAAAAGCTCTTGCCCAGGACTCCTGGGTGCGGGGCAGTCTGAAAGGCGATCAATGGCTGATTCAAACGCTGCCCCTGCCAGTCGGTTTGCTCTTTGCGCCAGTCGCCGGCATGGCCAGCCAGCCCGTAGGTGAACTCATGGTGGCCCCAATCCTGTGTGGTTTGGTCGCTGTAGAACCTGCCGTTGCCGTCACCCAGGCCGGGCGTATAGATCAGAGTCAGGCGTAAGGTATTGTCGTCGGGTTTATCGGAGCCGTTCTTGCAATCGGAAAGAATAGTGACGCCGAATTCTCCGCTCTTATCGGTCAGGTCGAACCATTGATGCGAAGGCACTTCATATTTCTTGGGATCATTGTTGCCTCGCTGGATCGTGCCCACATCCCAGTTATAGGTCGCCTGAGGATTGGCTGCCGCCAATGGGAAAGTAGCCTTCAGCGCCGTGGCCGCAGTTTGCCAATCAATCACGTTGCCGAATTCCACGCGATTCCCCGCGTCCCCAGCCGAGAGGCGAATCGTCTGGACAAACTTCGAGCCTTCCGCTTCGCGCTCCACTTGCAGGGCCACGCGAACAGGGCCGTTTTCCACGATGCCGACTTTGGCAGGACCACCAACGTAGGACCGGGGAGGCTTCTGCTGATCGGTCCAATCCATGTTCCACGCAGGCCAATCGTGGGGTTTTTCGGTCTGGAAAGCCAGCCGCGCAGGACCGGAGAGCAGTTCTTTGTTGAGGCTCTTGTCGAAGATGCTGGCGATATCGCCATTCTCATCCAGACGCACACGATAGCGGCCATTTTCGAGGGACGACTGGTCAACCCGAAGTGGAGTATCACCCGCAACGCCCGTTGATGGTCTGACATCGTAGACTGCATAACCCACTGACGGGACCTTTGCCAGAAACAGGACCTTTGTAGTTCCGCCAGATGTGCTCTGCACCTGTGTGGGAACAGCCTTGCCATCTGGTCCGAAGACGAGAACAGCTCCATTATTCGGAGCATCGGCCTCCACCACGTCTTCGCGCTCGATGTTCAGTGGGTTGTAAACCACGATCGGCGTGCCCTTGGTTTGTGTGTCAAGCGCAGACGCAACTGCTTCCGTGGCGCTGGTCAGGACACCGGCAAACTGGTTCATGGCTACAACGTCGTCGTTCCAGGAAAACTCATATGATTTTGGCGTGGCCGTGCCCGCCATGATGTCGTGAAATTGTCCGCCCATCACCAGGGTCCAGGCATCATTCAACCGCTGCTGCGGATACTCGCGCCCGCCCAGCCACATCGCGGCGATAGAAGCCTTTTCCGCGGCATCGGCCAATAGCTCGTTTTTACGGTTCCAGCGTTTTTGATAAGCCTGTGAAGTCAACGAACCCGCAGAGTGTTCTGTCAATTCGAGATCGCCCTGGTAGCGGGGAAAGCGAGCGACTTGTTCGGCGGGAATGTCCAGGAACATCTGGTCGGCCGTGGCTGAGATCACCCGCAACGGACCATCACCCACCTGAACCTCTGGGCCGGATGTAGTTGCAGGCGGCTGCTGCCCTGGAAGGATTTGCGGCGCGGGCAGCACGGCTTTGCTCTTGCCTACGATGGCCTCCAACAGCCGAACGGAAGGCTCGCGCGGTGCTCCGCCGGTATCGCCGACGCCGTAATAGTGATAATCAGTGAAGACTCCGCTGGCTTTGCCGTTCAACTCAATTCGCTTAGGCCAATCCACATAGTCGCGCGCCTTCGAGGTTGGATCGCTCTTGCTGAGATCTTGTCTGATGTCTGCGCTGTAACTGCCGGGATTCATGGCAGCGAGTACACCGTTGCCGTCCGGCCCTTGCCAAAACCCGAGATTGAAGGGAATTCCCACCGGTGTCTCTTCCACCGATCCCGGACCGCCTACCTGGGCCGCTGAATGCCAGGTGAGCTTCTGCGTAGAGAATCCTTTGATTCCTGCATGAGCAAGAATGCTGGGCAGCGACGCTGGAAAGCCGAAGCAATCAGGCAACATGTATTCGGCGCTGGCCTTGTTGAAGTCGCGGCGGAAAAACTGGTTGCCATAGAGCACCTGGCGAAAGATGGATTCAGCCGAAGGCCCGTTGACATCGCTCTCTTCCATCGAGGAACCTGCGGGAAACCAGCGTCCGGAAGCAACAAACTGTTTCAGCTTGGCGTAATCAGCGGGATAGTACTCTTTCATCAGGCGATAGCGGTTCGCCCCGCTGAAGTTGAAGATGTAGTGCGGATACTTCCCAAAAAGATCGAAGTTGTCGTGCAAGGTCTTGACCAGATATTCGCGGATTACCTGCGGATATTCCCAACGCCACTCCGTATCCAGATGCGCATAGCCGACCACGAACAACGTTGGTTGCTTAGTCAGGTCGAGGCCTGGATCGGGTTTGGTTGCTGTGCTTAGGCTGGTCTTGGCGGGCTTGTTGCCTTTAGGCACCTCAGCGACGGCCTGACATGCGAGCAGGGACAACAGAAAAACGAGCGCCGATAACCTTCTCAAATTGTGCTGCACGAATGATCTCCTGAGATGAAAGCTTCTACAGACGATAAGTCTAGAAAATCGTCCGATTTTTTGCGATGTCCTTATCCCCCTGTCATCCCGAACGGAGCGCCACGAAAATCTGAGCTTTGGCAATAAAGACGGGCGCGGAGTGAGGGACCCCGAGAATGTGGCAATCCAGATCGCTGATCCGAGGTATTCGACCCAGATTTAACGCGTCCCGGACAATTCTTGTCCAACATTCCTGCCATCCTCTTAACTCCTTGCTTGTGAAAAACACGGGTAGAATACCTCGTATCTGCAATTAAGCCCTTAACGTTATCGGGGTCCTTCACTGCGCGCCGATGATATTTGTAGTGGGGAGATCCTTGCTGCGCTTCGTTCAGGATGACAAGGGGATAGGGCATAGTTAAAGTTGAAACATTTTCATAGTAAGCCACATTAGGCCAAAGCAGGCTTAAGCTCAAGTTTACAGGCCTTTTCGGCACGACTGAAAGTCATGGGCTGTTACATGTCTCGTAAAAGCGCACAGTAGTATTTTTTAAAGCGACACAAAAACGGGTTGCGAAAATTACCCAATTACCAAATTACCCACTTACCCAATTCGAAAGGGGGTGCAGCCCCGGAAGCAAGCCACACCCCTTTCTGCGTGCAACTAGAAAAGAATTTTCAACGACAACTGCATCTGTCTCGGGAAGTTCTGCTGGGTTGATCCGATAGTCCCGTATCCGGTAAACGAACCCGGCTGTCCAGCGATCACGCCGGTCACCGGCGAAATCGGTTGATTTGGATTCCCTGTGCTGGGGCCGCCAAAGATCGGCGTATTCGTCAAGTTAAAGGCTTCGGCTTTGAATTGCACATTCAGGCCTTCTCTTACCGCAAACTGCTTCCCGATGCCGAGCGCCAATTGCGGAGCATAAGGCGCGCGAATGGCTCCGGCTCTCGGGACGATCGTCAATGGCTGCCACGACCGCGTTGGGATTGGAGTGAAACAGCCAGATGTCTCGTTGTAGAGCCACTCGGTAAAGGTTTGGTGTGCGGGCAGAAGATTGTTATTGTTCTGCGCGCAGTTAAAGGTAAATCCCTGAATGTTGCCGAGGTTGATCGGGGTTCCGGAATCGGCAGTCAGAATCCATTCAGTATTCCAGTTGTTGATAAGCATGCCCAGCAGTCCGGAAGCGTTGCCGGCAACCAGTCCACCTTTTCCGATCGGCAGTCCCCAAACACCGCTGAACGCCAGGTCGAAAGTGCGGTCATTTCCTTCGAGGGCATAGACC
>DASZFK010000793.1:0-4809 GCA_035939855.1 Candidatus Angelobacter sp. | reverse complement strand
GCTCCCAACTCGATCAGCGTAAGGTTACTGCCTGCCTGTTGGATGATTTCCTTGGCAGAGGCTTGAAAAATAGCGCGTTCTGTCCGGGTGAGATAGTACTCCGGAAGTTCTGTGATCTGCTCAAACAGGCGCGAACCTGCTTCGTCATAAAACAGCTTCGGCGGCAGCCGTTTGGGGCTTGCGCTCAGTCCTTGCAAGACATCTTCTGCGATCGGACTAAGCGCCAGGCGCGGACTTCTAAACGCTGTCATCGGCCAGCCTGATGCCGGTGAATTGCCAGCGGGTCTCCGGCGTGAAGAAGTTGCGATAGCTGGCTCGAATGTGGGATTTGGGTGTTATGCAAGAGCCTCCACGCAACACCATCTGGTTACACATGAATTTTCCATTGTATTCGCCCAGGGCGCCGGCCGAAGCCTTGTAGCCGTGGTAAGGCAAATAGGCGCTCGCGGTCCATTCCCAAGCATCGCCAAAAACCTGGCTTGGCTTATCTTCCTGTGTGCCGCGCGCAATCGTTGGATGGAAACGTCCACTCTCCAGCAAATTGCCTTCAACCTCAAGTTGTGATGCAGCCACTTCCCATTCGAATTCGGTGGGCAGGCGCGCTCCAGCCCAGCGGGCAAACGCATCGGCTTCGTAATAACTCACATGGCATACAGGTTCGCTCTGGTCCAGCTTCCGCACGCCGGAACAAGTGAACTGGAACCATTCCCGGCCCATCTTCTCCCAGTAGAGCGGCGCAAACCAACCATGAGATTGCACGGCTTTCCAGCCGTCGGATAACCACAGTTCCGGACGGTTATAGCCACGATCTTCGATAAAAGTGAGATAGTCGCCGCAAGTGACTAAGCGCGTACCGAACCGAAATGCTGAAACCAGAACTTTATGGCGAGGTGATTCGTTATCAAAATGAAAACGGCTGGCTTCGCTTCCGATCTCGTAGATATCCTCAGCGTAACTTTGTGGGTTCTGCGGCGGTATGGGTTCAGTTCCCTCAGCCGTCTCTGGAATACATTGGTAGGCCGGTCGCAGCGGGTTCGTCCAGAAGGCATGTTTGATGTCGGTAACGATGAGCTCCTGATGCTGTTGCTCATGATGAAGGCCCAGTTCCACAACTTTCAATTGGGCTTCAGGAAGTTCGCTGGCGCTGAGCAGCTTCTGGACATGCTCATCGATGTATCGGCGGTAGGTTTGCACCTCAGGCAACGTGGGCCGGGAAAAGGTGTTACGCAGCGCCTTCTCCGGTTGCGGGCCAACGGCGTTGTAGTAGGAGTTGAAGAGATTCCGAAACTGCGGGTGCAATGACCGGTATCCCTGCAGATATGGCGTGAGCACAAAGGTCTCAAAGAACCAACTGGTATGCGCCAAGTGCCACTTAGCGGGGCTGGCTTCCGGACACGATTGCACCATTTGATCTTCGGCATTCAGCGGCGCTGTAAGAGCTTCTGTCTGCTGCCGGACCGATGTGAATTGCGCAAGCAGACTTTCTGCTGTCTGCTTTTCTTCCTTTTTCTCTTCTGTAACTACGGGAGAAGAGCGGAAGGATAGGACCGATTTTAACGGCGTCATAGCATTAATTCCTGGGAGAGGATACAGGCATGAAATAGTACGCCCCTCCCGGCAAAATTGCACTGCATAAAAGCTTTGTGAGGCCCCATCGCATCAACGCCACTGAAAAAAGAGCCCGCGTAATGGGTGCCAAGGAACATTGGATGCGCCCGGCACACCCTTCGAACCAAGAAAAGTTCCGAGTCTACCTGGATCGCGCCTAAAATTCTCTGCGTCTTCTCTGCGCTCCCTGCGGCCTCTGCGGTTGATCTTGGTTTCCTTCGCGTCCTTTGCGGTGCCATCCGCCTTCATGTATTGTCAGACTGTGCAGTCTGGCAGAATCATCTTCCACGTTGATATGGATGCCTTCTTTGTCTCGGTGGAAGAACTATCGAATCCATCGCTTAAGGGCAAAGCGGTGGTCGTGGGCGGACAAAAGAATGAGCGCGGCGTGGTTTCAGCAGCCTCTTATGAAGCCCGAAAATTCGGCGTCCATTCCGCCATGCCCTTGCGCACCGCGGCCAAGCTTTGCCCACACGCAATATTTCTCGACGGCCATCCTGAACTCTATCGCGAGTCGTCGCACAAGGCCCGCAAGGTGCTGGAAGATTTCTCTCCTGCAGTGGAAATGGCTTCGATTGACGAAGCATACATAGACATGACCGGAACGGAAAGGCTGCATGGTCCTCCGCTGAAGTCGGCTCACAAGCTGCACGAGCAAATGAAAGCACAGACCGGCTTGAACTGCTCGATTGGCATTGGCAGTTCCCGGCTCATGGCCAAGATATGCTCCGATCAGGCCAAGCCCAACGGCGTGTTGTACGTTTTGCCAGGACAGGAGAAAAATTTTCTGGCGCCGTTGGACGTAGGCAAGATCCCCGGTGTCGGCAAGGTGACCAAGGGCCGTTTGAACCAGCTTGGAATCAACCGCATCGGCGACCTGCTGCGCGTGGACGAAGCATTTTTAGGGGACCAGTTCGGCAAATGGGGAGTTGCTCTGGCCGGCAAGGCACGCGGTGAAGACGCGGGCGGTTGGTTTGAAGATGAAGTGGGGGCTGATTGGCAAGCCAAATCCATTAGCCACGAGCACACGTTTACCCACGACACCCGCGACCTGGAACAACTCGAATCCACCTTGGCTCGTCTTTCCGAGTTGGTAGGCCGCAGATTGCGAGAGCAGGGGTTCTTTGCCCGCACGATCCAGCTCAAACTCCGCTACTCCGACTTCAGCACCATCACCCGCGCTCAATCGCTGGCTTGCGCCACGCAGGTGGACAATGAGATCTTTGAAACCATCCGTAAGTTGTTTCACGATAATTGGGAACCGGGACGCGCGATCCGCCTTCTGGGTGTTCACAGTTCGAACTTTGAAGACCAACCGGAACAGATGGGGCTGCTCGAAGAGGAAGACAAGCGCAGAAAATGGGGAGATGCGCTTTCGGCCTCTGACCGGCTGCGTGACAAATACGGAGAATCAGCCATCTTCCTGGCCAAAGGCATGTCTGGAACCTTTCGCGAACGCGTGCACGAGAACCCCGCCGAAAGACCCGGCAGGAACAAACCGAAGGAATGATCACCCAGATCAAAACCGCGGTTAAGTCATAAATGCACGCGAATAAACGCGAATTTACTCCTTTATTCTCATGGATTTACAGACAAGTACCTGATTACAATTGCTTTACCTGAACGGCTGCGCCTTCCCCGCCACAACATTGTGATTCTATTCCACTTATATTCCAGGTATTTTTATCTCACCGCTTCATCCGTATATGTGTAGGAAAAGGAGTTCTGCCGGAATGACTTTGACTTGGCGGATTGCTTGCACTGTGTTTGTGCTGGTGGTCTCGCTTTTCTTGCTGGACCACTTTATGCACTGGATGAACCAACCGAGCGACCTGCTACTGTATGCAGGCCTGCTGGGAGTTTTCAGCGTAATGTTTTTGGGGGTACCAGCGGTGCTGACAATGATATGGACTGCGGGGAAGGGGAGGAGAATATAACCATGAGAACAACAATTATTGATGGAAACGGTGGTGGAGTCCGCAGGTCTCCGCTGCGCGTGATCGCCTATCTGGTCGGGGCGGTGGTGGTGGTGGTCATTCTTTTTAGCATGATGAGTGTGACCCGCATCGGCGCCGGACATGTCGGCGTTGAGATCAATCTCGCCGGCAGCCAAAGAGGGCCATCCGAGATTCCAGTCCGCACCGGCTGGGTCTTCTATAGTCCGCTGAAGACGCAGATTATCGAATTCCCGACTTACGTGCAGACCGTGAAATGGACACAAGCTCTGGAGGAAGGGCATCCGATCAACGAAGAACTGGTGTTCAACTCCAAGGAAGGCCAGGAGGTACGCGCCGATGTCTCGCTCAGCTACGCCATTGATGCAGTGAAGGTGCCGGATTTTTACGTGAAGTACCGCGTCAACGATTTGGATAAATTCACGCACGGCATTCTCAAAGACATCGTGCGCAATTCTTTGAACGAAGTTGCGTCCACGTACACGCTGGAGGATATCTATGGTGAAAACAAAGCCAAGTTCTTGAGAGAGACGCGCGCTCACATTCAGGAGCAGGTGCTGCCTGTGGGAGTTGGCATTCAGCAGTTTGGCTTTATCGGCAAGCCGCGTTTTACACCGGCCATTGAGCAGGCCATTACGCAAAAGACGCAGGCCATCACCGAAGCCGAGCGTGCTCGCAACCAACTCGCTGTAACCCAGGCGGAAATGGCCAAGACTGTGGCTGAAGCCGAGGGCGAAGCGAAGTCGGCCATCGAACGCGCGCGCGGCGAAGCCGAATCCAACCGCTTGCGCCAAGCCTCCATTACGCCGCAGTTGCTGGAACTCAAGCGGCTGGAAAACGAGCGGGCCCGCATCGAGAAGTGGAACGGCGATGTCCCGCGTATGGTTGTGGGCGACAAAACCGGCATGATGCTGCAAATGCCTTATGACTCAGATACCGGCAGCACGCGGCGCAAGTAAACCAATTTGCCAACCGGGAAAGCCGCAAAGAACACAAAAGGGAACCAGGCGAGGCTTGGTTCCCCTTTGCTAGGCAGTACGGTTCAAAAGGATCTCCATTTTGGGAATGTGACTCACGCCCCTGTCATCCTGAGGCCGTTCTTTGGCCGGTCGCGGTAGGGATGGGGATTGCTCCCCACCCCCCGCACGGATCCGTACGGGCACTCGTTAGCGCATACGGCTCTTATCTAGGTTACGAACGGCAAAGCGTGCCTCCGGCCAAGGATGCAGGACACGCGGTCGCGGAA
>DASZFK010000792.1:0-2666 GCA_035939855.1 Candidatus Angelobacter sp. | reverse complement strand
TTCAGGATCAACTGGACGGCCGGGCGGCACGGGAGTCCTTGGTCCGCAAGTGAAGGCCCCGACTCCTAAACAGGTGGCCCATTTCTCTGATGAGAATCCGCTGCTCGTGTTAGCTCTTACAAGAGACGAACTCTTCGACTTCAAGCACATCGAATGAACCTGCCCTGGAAGGTCAAATTGGCATCCGGTTTCAAGTTGGACTTGGCGGCGAATTTCGCCGGGGTCGGCTGGTCCGTTCTCATGCAGATTGCGTGTGTTCCGCTTTACCTTAAGTTCTTGGGGATTGAAGCGTACGGGCTGATTGGCTTTTATCTGATGTTACAAGCCATCTTTCAAGTCTTGGATTTTGGTCTGAGCCCCACCATGAATCGCGAGATGGCGCGCTATTCGGTGGCGCCAGAAAAAGCAGCGGAGGCCCGTGACCTTGTACGCACCGTGGAGACAGGTTATTGGCTGATCGGAATCGCTATCGGTGCAGCCATATTGGCCTCGGCGCCGGTGATTGCGACGCACTGGATCAAGCCGGGAACCATTCCTGGTCGCGAGGTCGAGCATACTGTCATGTTGATGGGCTTGTTGGTTATGTTCCAATGGCCGGCGAGCTTGTACCAGGGCGGACTGATGGGTCTGGGGCGCCAAGTTCTAAATAACGGTCTTGGAATTTTCTTCTCTACCTTATCGAGTGCGGGATCTGTCTTCATCCTGTGGCTCGTTTCTCCAACTATTCAAGCTTTTTTCCTGTGGCTTGTTGCCGTGAATACGGGCAAGACGATTGTTTTGGCAACTTTTTTTTGGAAGAGTTTACCTGCGGCAGATCGGCCTTCCCGGTTTAACTTCGCCCGAGTGCGAGGCATCGGGCGCTTTGCTGCGGGGATGAGTGGCATCGGTGTCTGCTCTTTGATTCTCACTCAATCAGACAAAGTAATTGTTAGTAAGTTATTCAATCTCAAGATATTCGGGTATTACTCGCTCGCGAGCATGTTCGGAACTGGCCTTTCAATGATCGTTATCTCGGTCTTTAATACTATGTTTCCCCGCTTTTCCGCACTCGCGGCGGCGGATCAGGATGCGCTCAAAGACCTTTACTATCGTTGTACCCAGGTGATGGCCGTGCTCATTTTGCCGCTGGCAGCGGTGCTGGCGACGTTTTCGATCGAGATTTTGCAATTGTGGACCAGAAATGCCGAGGTCGCTCGCAATGCCGGGCCGATCATGACCCTTCTGGTGATCGGATCCGCACTCAACGGTCTGATGACGTTGCCCTACGCCCTGCAGCTGGCCTATGGATGGACAAGCATAGGGCTTCGCATCGCGATTTTCTTGGTTGTCATAAGTGTTCCTGCCGTTTGGTTTATGGGCAGATACTACGGCGCGGTTGGTGCCGCTTGCGTATGGCCGGGTTTGAACGCGATCTACATGCTGGTCGGCGTTCCGCTGACCTATCGGCGGTTGCTGAAGGGCGGGGCGTGGAGGTGGCTGGGGGAAGTTGGCTTGCCGCTAGTGCCAATTTTGCTGGTCGTGCTAGTGGGCAAGGCTTTGGTTTCTGATTCGATGTCGCCGCCTGCAGCGGTTTGTGCACTGTCTGCGTTGCTCTTTCTTGCAACTAGCGCAGCAGCATTAGTTTCGCCCTCGATTAAGTTATGGTTGTTTGACCGCGTAGCCAGGGCTTTGACTGCGTAGCCAGACTGAAGATTGGCCCTATTCGGGGAAACCGAACCCAGTATCTCAGCGGCGGACCATCGTTGCGTTCCGATATAGCTTTCAGTGAGTTACGTTAGATTATTTGAGCCATTCGAAGGACGGTCCTCAGGTTGAATGGATAAAAGTCGATGTTGAGATCCTCGTCGATAACCAACACCACGGTGAAAACAAAGATGAGTGTCGAAGTACTAAAATCCAGGACACAAATTGATCAGGCGAGGGATGAACTCCGCCGCCGAAGGTTATCCTTTACTAGTTCTTCATGGCTGCGTCTCTTCCGCAAACTGGGTGTGTCGGATGGCATTAACGTTGGGGATAAATTAAAAAGTTGGGATGTTCTTAAGACGGCGGCTTTCATCGAGAAGACCATTTCGAAGAGTGCCCCAATTCTGGATATTGGTGCGTATGCTTCTGAGTTACTGTATGTCCTGCACCATCTCGGTTTTTCAAACCTGACCGGGATTGATCTAAGTCCAGATATCAAAAAGATGGCATATAGGAATTGCATTCGATATGAAGTTTCGGATTTCATGCACACGCCCTTCGAAGCTGAGTCATTTGAAGCCATAAGCGCAACCTCTGTGATCGAGCATGGTTTCAACAGCAAGGCGCTCCTGGCGGAAATATCCCGGTTGCTGCGGCCGCAGGGACACTTCGTCGCTTCGTTTGATTACTGGCCACAGAAGGTGAACACGACCGATGTCGAATTTTTTGGAATGGACTGGAAGATATTCTCCGAACAAGAAGTGCGAGAATTTCTAGACGAGGCAGTGGCGTACAACCTTCACCCCAGAGGAGAAATACAATTGGACGCTAAGGAGAGGCCAATTTTTTGCGCGAATAAACGTTATACTTTTGCCTGGTTAGTTCTTCAGAAGGGTCCCGAACCTGGTCGGGTCCAAGCATAGCTTAATTTTTTTCGTGGGCCGTGCTATGAGAATCCTGCTAGTTTCTGGGTCTCTGCC
>DASZFK010000791.1:0-4711 GCA_035939855.1 Candidatus Angelobacter sp. | reverse complement strand
AAAGGGACGGGTCTTGCCCACTGAGACGATTGAGTCGTGTTTTGGGCAGTTTTGATTAGGAGTTTTCCGTCTGGATCGGCCTAATCAAAAATGAAACCAGCAAAGCGAACACCCAACCCAAACACTCGCAAAACGTAAAATTTCTCCGCAACTTTTCAAAATTCCAGTTAGAGGATTGCTGGTTGGCCCACGAGCAATCCGTCAGGCGAAAATTTATTCGCCCTGGAATCATAGAGATGCGATATTAATACCGCTATTAACCGTCCACCCGGCATTGCCCTCAGGCCCATTCGATGGTATATAAGCTTAAGCACCTGCCCAGGCAGGCCGTAGCGGGATGAATGCAACCCGGCTATTGGGTCTCAGCGGCTGAACTTCAGCCAAAGGCTGACACTTAGATTTTTGACAACTGAATATTTCACTTCAAAGCCAGCACAGCGGCGGCAACCATCATGGAAAGCGGTTACAGCGGTAACAACCGGTAACAGAAATCGTCAATATTGATGCGGCTTGTAACGGGGGTAACCGCTGTAACCCCTGTTTTTCTACACACCGATTTTTGTAACCCTGATGTAGCGGTAAACGTTCCACGTAATATCTGAGAACAAATTTCAAGAACGAAGGGAAACCATAGAAATGAGAACCAATGGAAAATTGAGCTATATACGGTTGCTTGTTCCTGTCCTGTTGTTCGCTGGAGTGCAGATGTTTGCGCAGGGCGCAGCAGACAGCAAAACGCCGGCTACCGGTACTGCTTCACACGTGCCACAAGCGACGGCGAGGCCCCAGGCGGGCCTGCCTCTGATTTCTGACCGGATTTTCGTAATGAAGAGCATCGCGGGAATAACGGGCCAGTCAGCGGAGCCCGGCTGTTCCTCCAGTTTCTTCTCACTTGGAGTTAGGCAGTCACAGTTCTCAGGCCGCTGCCCGGTCGTAGATTGCGCGGCGCCACCTCCGGGATGCTTCTACCAAGGGCCGCCAGCTACGGGTCCGAATGGCTGTCCGATTAACTGCGGAACTCTGGTGTGCGATCCTAACGGCATTAACTGATTCATCCAGATCGCTCGGTCCTGCAAAGAAATTAGCCAAAGGCTTTAGTGATCGAAGACAACGCCTATAACCAAATCTCTGAATCTAACTAACTCGACGGCGTGCTGAGAGCCTCAGCACTCAGCACGCTGGATGTCCTGGTCCACCAAAGTCCTTGGTCGTCCTTCTAACGGCAACCCGCCCAGAGCTGCAAGCTGGCTAAGAGCTAATGGCTAAGAGCTAAGAGCTAACGGCTGATTATTGTGGCTCGTGCGGTTTAGGTTTTTTCCATCCTGGCGGGACGCCCTTGGTTAAGAATGGAATTTTGGCCGGGTCGGCGACCTGGATGCTTCCGTCGGGCATTAACTTCAATGGGTTTTTGGCGGTATCAATCGGTATGCCGCGCAGCAATCCTGCACGGATCAGGTCATACCAACTCGAGGGCAATTGGCCGGTCTTTTGGCGGAAGAATTCTACGCGCTTATTCAGCTCGTCAATCAGCTTCTCTACGCTCAGCGCGGTCAAGTGCTGCTGCGCGTTGTCTTTGACCATCTGATCTTGAGTCGATTCATAAAGCCTTTTCCATATCTCCTCGGCGAAGCTCGTCTCGCCGGCGTGCTGCGCCATCTCTGCGGCCATGACTTTCATCCAGAAATAGGCCCCGGGTTTCTCTGACCCGGTTTGGAAAGCTTCCCTGGCCGCCTTGTAGTCCTTGCGATCGAAGTAATGGATATATCCAAGAGTGAAATAGAGCCGCCAGTAATCCGGATTCGCGCGGATACCTTTTTCAACCAGGGCTACAGCCTTGTCGGGTTCTCCCGCGCCTGCGGGGGATGGTTGCGAGAGAAAGATGGAGCCGAACTCGTAGGCAATAATCAGGTGGGGATCCAAGTCGGTGGTGATATCGAGCAATGGGTTCAGCAGCTCGTAGTGCAGCTCTTCTTCCTGATGTTTATGGCCGAAATATTGCACGGCGCGCGTCCAGTAGATGTCGGCCAGCAGGCTGTTATATCCCAGGCTCAGTTTCTTGAGTGTCTTGCCCGATGGAATATATAGGACCTCTTCCAGCGTGGCCTGCTTGCCTTTTACCTGATCTACCTGGCTGAGTGACAGCAAGGCCCCAACGAAGGCCAGGACGAGAACGGCCACTGCCACTATCGTCGAATTGCTGCGGGGCTTCATTTGAGGTTACGCCGTTCAAAGATCAAGACTGCAACAGCAATGGCTGCCGTTGAGTAAAGCAGGGCATAAAGCGTATTGAAGAGCACCAGTTTGCCGGAGATGTGCTCTGCGTGCGCTACCTGGGCAATTACATTGAGAGAAGAAACGTTGGGCACCAGCCAGGCAGCGGCGATAGCCAGCCACTTGGTAAGGCCTTCTGCAAGATTGGCAAAGTTTCGCAGATCCTCCGCGAATGTCCCGATCACAAAAAGAGCAAAAGCAAAGATGGCGGAAAAGACGGGCGAGGAAAATGATGAGAACAGCAACGTGATGGCCGTGACAATAAAGAACTGCAGGATGATGAAATAAATGGCCACTAACAGACCGGCATCATCGCGCGTAAAGGTCCGGGTGGCTATCAGCAAAGCGGCAAAGAAACCGATCGTCATAAAGGCGGTATTGACAACCAGGGTCAGCAGCAGGCCGAGATACTTGCCGGTAACAAATTCCCATCTGCGCACGGGGCGGGAAAGAATGGTGTAGAGAGTGCGCTTTTCAATTTCCTTCGAGACCAGCCCAATGCCGATGAAAATGGCAATGATGATTCCGAAGATGGAGATCGCGCTCAGGCCCACGTTGACCAGGATCAGTTTTTCCAGGCCAATCGAGATCTCCCCGAAGAGGGGCGCGCTGGCAACCAGCAGCAGCGCGAAGATGATGAGGTTATAAAGTACGCGATCGCGCACAGCTTCGCGAAATGTATTGAGTGTGATGGCAGCCAGGCGGGAATTCATGCTCGTGCCTTCTCTGATTCCGAGGTATGGATAAGGAAATAGTCTTCCAGCGTCCCGTGCACGGGCGTGACCGAGATGATTTGGGCATGGTTCTGCCGAAGCTTTTCAAGCAGCATGTCCAGATCCTGAGTCGCAACCGCGGCGCGCACGATTTCTCCGGTGGTGTGCGACTCGCTTACCAACGGCCCGACGGAAGCCAAGGCATGACTGCCCTGCCACACCACCTCGCTCTTGACCGCGGTCTTCGATCGTAAGTCCTCTACCACTCCGATTCCTCGCAGCTCTCCTTTATGAATCACGGCCACGCGGTCACAAAGCGCTTCAGCATCGGAGAGAATATGGGTGGAGAAAAACACCGTCTTGCCCTGGGCCTTCAACTCGTGAATCAGTTCGCGGATTTCCCGCCGGCCAAGCGGATCAAGACCGGACATAGGCTCATCCAGAAACACGACCTTGGGATCATGAATGATGGCCTGGGCGATGCCGGCGCGTTGCAGCATTCCTTTGGAAAACTTACGCAACTGGGTCTTACCGGCATCGGAGAGGCCCACGCGTTCCAGCAGGGCAGGGATCTTTTTCCGTCGTTCTTCGGAGGGCACACCACATAACTGCGCGTAATAGTCCAGCAGTTCCGGCGCGCTCAGATAGTCATAAAAATATGGCTGTTCCGGCAGAAAACCGATCTGCTTTTTGACATCGGGATCATGAAAGTCCCGGCCTAGAATACGGGCCGATCCCGAGGTGGGAAAAATGATTCCCATAAGCAGCTTGAGGGTGGTTGTCTTGCCGGCGCCGTTGGGACCGAGAAATCCGAAAGTTTCCCCGTCTTCCACGGAGAGGTGCAACGGTTGCAGCGCCGGTTTGAGCGTTTTGCGCACGAAACCGACCGCGTAGCTTTTTGAGAGGCCTTGAATTTCAATCGCCGGAGCGCGCATGGTTGCAGTCAGCAGGGGGATACGGATAAGTTTAAGCTGAACGATGTTGAGTTTTCAATCCCTCAAGAAAAATAGGTCAAAAATAGGGATGGTTCGATTCCTAAATGGCATTGTATTGGGCGAAACCGACGCAGGTGTCATGGGGAATCGGCGCGCCTTTACTGGCTGTGCCGCCTACCTCATAGCGGAGCACTCCGTCTTCAGCAGCGCAAAAGTTTTTGCTTCCCGTGCCATTCCATTGGGTAGGGCTGGCAGTTATTGCGAAATCAGTAAACGGCGGAGCGCCTGAATCAGACATCAGGAAGAAGTTATAGCCATTGCGATAGCACGGTTCGGCAGCACATCCTAAGTTCTGGTCGATGATGCAGGCATGGGCCGCATCGCAGGTGGCAGCCGGCCCCAGAGCCGCCAGCGTCGAAGCAAAACCGTTTGTAGACCCATAGGTGTTGCTGTAAGTGGCTTCAGCAGTAGCGATCGAACGCATATCACTGACGGCAGCGGCTTCGTTGGCGTTTTGCTTGGTGCGAAGCATGTTAGGAATAGCGATTGCCGCGATGATCAGAATAATGGCCACAACGATCAGTAGTTCGATTAGAGAGAACCCCCGGTCGTTTTGCGCCAGCTTTTTATGCGCCATAGAGTTACCTTGTATTGTGAACCCAGTTTTCCAAAAATCAAACAGATTTCGGTGTGCATTCTTGTTGGGATTTTTAAGGGGAGCAGCTTGCAGCTGCTCCCCTCGGCTTGTACCCTCCCCCAGGTACTTGCCGAACTTTGAATGGCCCTGAAGAA
>DASZFK010000790.1:0-19482 GCA_035939855.1 Candidatus Angelobacter sp. | reverse complement strand
CATCCATAATGACGAGGAACTGGAAGAATACACAAACGCCCTATTCCGATTGACCGCCTTGGAAAATCCATCCCATGCGGAGCAAGAGGCCATTGAGCTTCTGACGCTTTTGATCGAACGCTACGAGGAAACAACTTACCCGATTCCTAAGGCCGATGCGGTTTCTGTGGTCCGCTTTCTTCTGGAACATCAGGACCTCACACAGCGCGACCTTGTTCCGGAATTCGGATCGGAGAGTGCAGTCTCCATGTTCCTGGCAGGGCAGCGGAAGCTCACACTGGATCGTCTCAATTTTTTCAACCCTTGCATCGGTCTGAATTTAGGGTAAAATCCCTGCAATTAAGGTTCGCTAATCCAGGTATAGATCTGTACAAAAACTGAAAAAGGCGTGCCATGAAGTTCAGCTTCATTCTGACTTTCGTCCTGCTATGGCGAGTCGATGCCAGCGCGGAGGAACTGCGTGAAGCATGGAAGGTGGATCTTCGTGATCAATATCAATTCCAGACCTTCGATCGTGAGCTTGCCCGAAACTGGCTAAGCCAACAGGGCGTCGTGTTTCTCACGCCGCAGCAGATCGCAGTCTATCAGGTGAGTAAACGGCCGCGTTCGGCGAGCCTTGGAGCGCGAGACACGAGCGGCGGCGCCGGCAACTTCTTTCTCGACATAAAAATTCTCGACGCTCACGATGGGCACATGATCCACACGCTGCATCTTCCCACGAGTGCCAGCTTTTCTAAGGTGGTTCCCACCCACGATGGCAAATTCGTCGTTCGCACTGGGGAGATGCTTTGCCTCTACTCGCCCGATTTCCAGCAACTGGCTTCCAGAGATTTGCCGCTCAAGCGTTCCGCCCCGCTGGAAGAATGGGAAGTCAACGTAGACCATTCGGGGCAGTTCGTGGTTCTGGCCCATCAGAGATTGTTTCTTCGCGAACAAAGCCTCGGTGAAGGCGACCTGAACGCAGGACAATCAAGCGCCGACATTGAAATCCTGGAAGCCGACACTCTGCGAGCGCTCAAGACATTCACCGTCTCGAACTACATGAGCCACTGGTCGGTGGGAGACCATTTTTTGGTTGGGAACCACTATACCGCTCCTTCGCGCGCAAATGATTTTGGCATGATGGACTACGAGGGCCACTGGACCGCGCTGAATTCATTGTGGAGAGTTCCTCGCAATTCATGCTCCTATCTCATGGATGGCATGGCGCATCAATTCATTGCCGTCTACGGCTGCAACCGCCTTTTCCTGCTCTCGCCGGCGGGCGAGAAAGTTTTTTCGGCCAAAGTCGCAGTTGATGAGACCTTTGCTTCAGTCATTAACGCAGATGTCTATCTGGCGGCGGAGTCGGAGCGAAATGAGATAAAGTTTGGTAATACAGTGGCAAAGCCGGTACGGATTGAAGTATATGATCTCCGCCGTAAAACTGCGCTCAAATGGGTCCCAATAGACGGGAGCACCGTCTACTACGACGTATCCAGAGACGGAGACCTCGTGGTGATTGACGGCCATGAACTCACGTTGTACGAAAGAGAGCGCTGATACTCAGGCCACGAAGAGGCGATCCACCACTTCCGCCACAAACTTCTCTGCCTGGTGGATTTCGTATCCTGCGGAATGTCCGTATTTTTCCTGAAGAACGCGGTCGCGTAAAACGCCTTCAAACATGCCCATCAGTGACGAACGAACAAGCTGGGCCGGGTATTCTGATGTCAGGCTTTGTTGGGCGCTCTCGATCAGGGAATCCATGACCTTCACGAATTCCAAATAGCTGGCCGTCAGCATGATCATCTTGCCCTCGCGCCGGATGCGCCTTCCTTCCAGCAGCATAAGATTACGCAGCTCCGGGTCTGCAGCAAAAGCCTGCACAACCGCTCTCAAGATCGCCTTGAGTCGCTCCCGGGGAGAAATAATGGCTTGGACATCGGCCATTTGCGTCCGCAACCCAGACCAGCCTTCTTCGAAAATTGCTTCCAGCAACCCTTCTTTGCTGCCAAAATGCTTCACCAATTGCGACTCGCTGGTATGGGCTTCGCGGGCAATCATTACGGTCGTGGTGTTCTCATAGCCGGCGCCGGAAAACAGGCGCTTGGCGACGGCAATCATCCGGTTGCGAGAGGAAGGTTCGGCACGCACGTTGCTCAAAGTAGAGGTTGGCATTATCGGTCCACCTAGGTTGAGGATTCCACTTGAGCTGGGAAGTAGTACTACTTTTCCCAATGCTACTGCACCGGGTACTCGCTTGTAAACCTCAAGGTTAAGGGGACATTATCAAAGTGGTACAACAGAGCACGTGCAGCGCTTCGTTTATTGCCGCATGATGTGGATCGTTGCTCTTGCTGATACGCAGGAGGATGTTGCTGTCAAGCAAACAGGCATCGCTGTTGGGCATTAGTCGTGATCTCGATAAAGACTTTCACGTGAAAAGGCTTCGTCGGGGAGGGAAGGAATTTTGTCGGAAAACTGAGCCATCTCCTGGAGGGTCTTGTCGAGTTGCTCAAGACTCAGCTTCTTCGGACCCGCCGCCAGACGAGCAGCCTCTTCGAGCAAGTTCCCTGCATAGTCGCCAAGGTCAACGCCGTTCGCGGCAGCCTGGCGGCCCAATTCCTACGAACTTCAGGCTTTATGTTAACAATGAGATTCATTTTTCCCTGTCCAACCAATCTGATACAACTATAGTAATTTCCATGCTGGCTTTCAACGCGCCATTTTGCTCGGCCAATCCAAACCCTTGGCTGTGTTAATATAAATCTCGCATGAGCGCACAGGAATTTACTGGCGGTTTATGGGCGGTTCGGACCGGAACAGCTGCTATTGGAAGCCTGCCAAGCAAAACATTCCGCTGTATGCGATCCATGCAAAATCCTTTATCTGCAAGGATTTCCACGAGGTCGTTGATTCGGCAAGTGGGGACGTAGTTCAGTTGGTTAGAACGCTGCCCTGTCACGGCAGAGGTCGCGAGTTCGAGTCTCGTCGTCCCCGCCAGCTTTTTCAAGGACTTGCAGATACGCAGAAATTCGCGGCTTGATAAAGGCTCCATTAAACAAGTTCTGGTTTTGCAACCGTCATTCAACCACTTTTGCCTGAGCAGCCCGTTTCGCCGGGAGTTACCGCCTGGGTATATGTCCAGGCGGTGATCCCGCATTGGCGTGCCGCAACAGCTCTTGCACCACCTTGACGGTTGAACCCGTCACTTTTGGTTCCAGCCGTTCAAGCCGCTGCGATTCTGATGCGCAATAAGTTGCCCTCGAAATGCCTGTGGTTGTCATCGTCGAGGGCAACCGGCTAGTAATCTTCTATCGCGAATGCTCAACAAAACCCTATGGTGGCCTTCAATTTACCGGGTTAAGAAGGAATGTTCCATAGAGCACATCCTGATACAAATCAAATTGAGTCGAACCTTTATAGACGGGATTGCAGACTCCGGCTGAAACTACACACGGCGGTCCTGTGATCGAGAGCTCAGCCGATGAAGTGCTGGTGCTGGTGATTTGACTATTCCACTCGTGGGTCCACATCAGAGTGGAGGACTTGACCAGGTCGAATTGCACGTTGGCCAGGAAGGCGCTTCCGTTGAAGACCCGCTCAACTGCAAAGGTCTGCGAGCTGGTGTACTTGGCGCCCTGATTTAAGGTTGTGGTATTGGTGTAAGTGTCGGTATAAGTCTGGGTTCCGGGTTGGCCACCGGGAGCGGTCTGCTGATAGATGAAATCCTGATTGCTAGTCAAGGTGAAGCGCGTAGGATCAACCGATCTAGGACAAGCCGACGGGGTTTTCGTACACTGCCAGTAGGGATCGGCTTGGACTATGTTCTGCAGGTCAGCAGCGGTGAGGCCCGGGCCTTCACCAGCGGGCCAAATCTCGCTCGCTGCCCAGGCCCGATTCAGGGGAGCGGCCTGTGAAGGAGTCATGGGCAGATCGCCATTGAGCCAACCCACGAAGACGGGGTAAATGTCCATGGCTGGCTGATCAAGTGTGCTATAGCCGTAGCCATTCCACTGGAGGGCATTGACTGAGCTTGTCTTGAACGTGGTAAACAGAGCAACTGGATTCAACCAAAGCCAGATCACGTCGTAATCATGGTTGATGCCCACGTAGGGATTCGCAGGTCCCGGTGTTTGATTCGAAAACGTGGTCTGCTTGCTTATGGCGACGGAAGAGGAAGTGTCGGACTCCTGCGTCTCGGTGGTTGAAGCGCTGGCTGAAACCGAACCGCCCACCCAGCCTTTTATTCCCAGATTCGCCGTAACCTTGACGCTCTGGGTGGTTGAACTGCTAAACGAACTACCGATCGATGTCGTGTTGCCGACTAGCTTGCTGTTGGTATAGCTCACAAAGCTGCTCGGGCCCGGCGGAGCATAAGTAACTCCCACAATGACATACTTTGGATTTACATACCCACTCGTAATCGCCGGCAAAGTAATTGTCCCACTAGCGCCGTTGGTTACCAGGTGATAGCCCAGACCGTCGGTAGAGTTGGCGGTGAAGCCGCCGCTGGGTGGATTTGGACAGACGGCCGGTGAGCCGTTGATCTGCCACGAGGTTCCCGAAAACTGATGGGCGCCAAAGGAATCCGTGTACGTCCAGTTCGTATAGTTGGTGATTTGACCAAAAAACTGTGCGCCCCGTTGGCAATAGGGTGACGTGGTGTGGGTATTCGTGAGTTGGCCAAGCGAATATGTGGCTAGAAACAACGTCGTTGCCAAAACAATAACTGAACGAATCTTGCGGTTCATGATTGTCCCTCGTTTGCAAACATTCGGCACCAAAGTGGGGCACGACCTTATCTTGATCTCTCCCCTTCCGTCAAGTCAGTGTTAGACATTTTTCTGTGGAAATCGAGCTTTAACCAAAAATGCAATTGAGGTTCCTGCCGCGCTAAGACTGTGGACTATTTCCGCTTGCCGACCGGAATTTGATAAATCCAAAATTGGGAAATGGGCCCCTGAGGCAGGCGCCGAAGCTCTTCCCCTATGGGAAGATATGGCCGGGACCTGCGATCCAGGGTGGGATGAAGCTAGCCAGCCCGCTTGGCGCTCGTTCGCCGGGGTTTCGGCTTGGGCGTACTTTTGCCCTTGAGGTTGAGTGCCACTGCCGCGCGGATGAGATCCTTCAAGGCCACCTCATTGATCTTGTCGCCTTCGCGAATGTCGATAGCGCGCCTGACATTCCCATCGAGGCTGGAGTTGAATAGGCCTGAAGAGTCCTTCAACGCAGCTCCCTTGGCAAATGTCATCTTGACGACGTTCTTGTACGTCTCTCCCGTGCAGACAATGCCGCCGTGGGACCAGACGGGAGTCCCCGGCGATGTCGTCTTAGCCCACTTGCACTCTTCGACGATCTCAGGGTCTGCCTCGTGTATGATTTTGCGCACTTTCGCGAGCGTCTTCCCACGCCAGTCCCCAAGTTCCTTGATCTTCTCGTCGATGAATGCAGAGGCTGATTCCACCGGGACGGGCTTTTTCATGTACACCTCCAACTCTCGCATTTATTTTAGCTGCGCTCCAGCATAGCTTCCAGCATGTTCAGCCGGTGCCTCGTTCGTTGCGCCACTTGGCGGCATACGGCAGCACGAACAGGTACAGACCCGTGAACAGGAGCAAGGCGAGCGGGAGCAGCGCGAAGAGGCCTACCCAACCGGCATACCTGCCTCTCACCACGGCCACGGTGTTGACGATGACGCCCACAGTAAAGGCAATTGACAGCCACCGGTGGGTCTGCCGAACCCATTTGTTCCAGTTCAATGTGACCTCCTCTGAAATTGGTGCATTGTTGTGCCATCCCTCCTTGATTCGCGACTTTTGAGCTGCCTTCGGCGGCCAGTAGGGAGTTTCAATACCGAACTGCTGGGCGTACTCTGCGTTGAGCCGCTGCCAGCCGCCGAACTTCATGGCGTCGGGGCCGACGATGCGGCCGATGGGAGCTCAAGGTCATGAAGCAACCGCAAGAGCAAAAGCAACCCCAACCCCAAAGGCAAAAACAAAACCTTCCTAGCGAAGTGGGGAGAGGGATAGAGATTTGGGGGCGCGCTGGAAAGCCTTTCCAGGGCTACGCATTTGTGTGCGCCTCGAAAGCCCTTGACATCCTCATCATAGTCATAGACCGAATGACAAAGCCTTAAACCTCTCCGGTGGCCTCCGATGTTTCGTCGCCTGCTCGTAAGCATAGGCATACTTGATCAGGGTTGGCTCGCTGAAAAGTTTGCCTAAGAACGTCAATCCCGCCGGCAAAGTGTCGTAGGTAAATCCCATTGGGACTGTGATTGCCGGAAACCCTGTTTGCGGTGACAATATCTGGCTGTTGTCTCCTGCGGGGCTTTGCATGTCGCCGACTTTCCTGGGTGCGTTGCTCCAGGTTGGATAGATCACTGCGTCGAGCCTGTCTTTATCCATCGCGGCGGTAACCGCTTCTCGAAAGGCTATCTTGCGAGACTCATGGAAAAGATCCTGGCACGACGGCCTTTTCTCTCCTGACGGAGTTTTTGGATCCAGCGATGACTTCATCCGGCTTTCGATGTAAGGGAGATACAAGCCGGACTCAACAATTTCCGCAAGGGTCTTATAAGAAGCATTCTGGCCATGTGCAGCGAGATAGCTGTTCAAGTCGGCCTGAAAATCGCCACACCAGATATTCTGAGTAAGCTTATCGAAATCAGGAATTACAAACGGATCGATAATCTCGGCCCCTTGCGCCATTAAGTCGGCAATCGCTTTTTCCGTTAAAGCCTTGATCTGCGGATCGGTAGTAGGCGCATCGATGTATTGGCGGAAGACTCCGATGCGCGCTCCCTTGAGGCCGTTTTTATCCAAGAACCTGGTGTAATTCTTCGGGACTCCCTCGGAAGACTTGGTAATCGGATCGGCAGGATCGTATCCAGCCACGACCTCCAGCACCCTGGCTGCATCTTCGACGGTCCGCGCCATGGGTCCGCCCATATCGTTGCCGAAATAGAGAGGGATGATTCCATCGCGGCTGGTCAAACCCATGGTGGGGCGAATCCCTACCAGGCCGTTATGCGACGATGGACCTCGGATCGAGTTTCCAGTGTCTGTGCCGAGTCCCACCTCACCCAAGCTTGCCGCGACGGCTGCCGCGGTTCCTCCACTGGAGCCCGCCGGGACGCGATCCAGGTCATAAGGATTTCGTGTAATGCCGGCAATCGAACTCACAGTCACATAAGGACTGAAAGCCCATTCGGCCATATTCGATTTTGCGAGAACAATGGCCCCGGCCTCACGCAACTTCTTCACCATGAACGCGTCCTCGGAAGGAGCAAACCCTTTCATGGCAAGTGAACCTCCCGTAGTCTGCAAGCCGCGAGTGTCGTAGTTGTCCTTTACGATCACGGCAATACCGTGGAGAGGACGAAGCTTCCGGGTCCGCTTGAATTCCTGGTCCAGCTTGTCCGCATCTGCGAGAGCTTCAGGATTGATGACCACAATGGAGTTGAGCCGGGTCGCCTGGTCATAAGTCCGGATGCGCTTGAGATAGGCTTCGACCAATTGACGACAGGTTACCTTGCCGGAACGAATTGCCTGTTGCGTCTCAGCAATCGTGGTTTCGGTTACCTCGAACTTACCTCGATTCTGCGAAAAACCCTCATTGAACGAACAGCATAGAAACAGCGCCAACATCCAAGGGCAGGCTCTCATTAATATTCCTTCTCCACAAAAAAAAGCGATGGACCACTTGTGTCCCGCTGGATAGCAGAGCCAAGCGGCCATTCAGTGTAAATGAGCAGGGGGGGCGAACGGCAGACTGGCTGAGTTAGATTTAAAAAGAATGAATCGTTATCTCCTCTTTGCGAAATGCTGATTTGCTGAGTGCTTGATATAAAATTTCCGCATCTTACGATGCGGTATTGTTAAGGATTTCATGCGATGAAGATGAGGGTGCGTAAAGCCGTTTTTCCTGCTGCTGGTCTAGGGACACGTTTTCTTCCGGCCACCAAGGCCCAACCCAAGGAGATGTTGCCCCTGGTGGATAAGCCCATCATTCAATACGGGGTCGAGGAGGCCATGGCTGCCGGCTGCGACCAGATCATCATCATCACGGGGCGAGGCAAGACGGCCATTGAGGATCACTTTGATGTGAGTTACGAGCTCGAGAAGATGCTCGAGGAGCGGGGTAAGCTCGATCTGCTGGCCATTGTGAGGCAGATATCCGACATGATCCATGTTGCCTACGTCCGCCAGAAAGAAGCTATGGGACTTGGCCATGCCGTGCTGATGGCGAGGGAGCTAGTGGGCAATGAGCCGTTTGCCGTATTGCTTGCTGATGACGTGATCGATGCAGATAAGCCCTGCCTCAAGCAGATGATGGAGGTCTTCGAAGAAACCCAGTCCTCAGTGGTAGCGACACAAGAGGTAAATGGTCCCGCGATCTCCTCTTATGGTGTGCTGGATGCCAAACTAGTGGAAGGCAAATTCAATGGGAGACTTCATGAGGTCCGCAATCTTGTAGAAAAGCCAAAAGCAGAGGAGGCGCCTTCCAATCTGGCGATCATCGGCCGCTATATCCTCACGCCCGCCATTTTTGACACGCTGGAACGCACTCCCCTGGGAACAGGCGGCGAATTGCAACTGACAGATGGGCTTCGCGGCCTCCTGGCCAATGAAAAAATCTACGGGTACACATTCCAAGGTAAGCGCCACGATACTGGAGACAAGCTCGGCTTCCTAAAAGCCACAGTTGAATTCGCCATGAAGCGCCCTGATTTGGGGAAGCAATTCCGCGACTATCTCCGTTCCCTCGAGTGGAAAGATGAAAAGCGAGCCAATGACTCTGCGGCAGACTGATGGAGATTTGGTAAATCCGATTTAGTAATTGGGTAAGTGGGTAATTTGGTAATTGAGAACCGCGTTGGCCTCTCGGATAATCAGTTCGAAAATTACCCAATTACTCACTTACCAAATTACCCAATCCCCTCACTCTTGTTCTTCGAAGTCCGCGTCTTGAAAGATATAGGGTGCAGTACGAATCAGGCGAAAACGAACCTTGGTTGCGCAGGTATCGCAGGCAGGGAAGGAGTCGCCGTTGAGCATCACGACTTCATGAGCGCTCCGGTGCGCGCCGTCGTGGATAACCTCATAAATGCCGGTTTCGCGCACTGTTTCACCTGCACTGAACAGTGGGCCTGAACCTCGGCTTTGTTTGTGCGCGGAATGCGGGCGCGACTTTTTGCTTCCTTCAGCTCGAGGCCAGCCTCGAAGGATTGAGACCTGCTTGAGGGGAATAGAGCGGTTCTGTCTCAGCATAGCTAGTTGGTCTTTATAGTACGAAAAACAAGCTCTTCTGTATAGCGCCGTCTTGAACTGCTAGGCAACTGTTTTTTATTTTTCATCGCAACCCTGGAAAAGTCAGACAACGCGGCTTGTCCCAAGATTCTTTTGTGCACGGCCGCCCACCGAACGCGTATTTTTTACCTGAAGTCAGCATCTTCTGATATTGGCTCTGCCGGCCGCGAGAGGGTGAAACGCACTCTTCCTTTACATTGACCGCAAAAAGGGAAACGCATTCCCTTGAAGATCGTGGCGAAGTGCCGCTCGCGGTGCTGATCATGCGCCACGGCGTAAACCCCCGACTCTGGTGCAACATCGCCAGGTTGATAGATTTCTTTGGACTGTGTAGCACCCTGCATCTTTGAGCCACGCTCATGGCCAGCCAGAGCGAAACTTAGTGTACCTAAAAAATAAGGGGAACGTCCTACGCACTTACATGAAACTACTGCGGCTTTTTGGCCTGGTCGATCAAAAGGATGGGGATGCCGTCGCGCACCGGATAAACAAGCCCGCAACCCGTGCAACGCAGCGAACTCTCGTCGTCGGCCAACGTCAGCGGCTTGCGGCATTCAGGAACCGGACAAACCAGGATGTCGAGGATTTGCTTGAGCAACATGAAACCATTGTAATTGCCATAATTGCCAGGATTGCCATAATTTCAGAAGATCAAACAAGTCCCTTACATCTGCTCAACCCTATTCGGTAGTTTGGAAGAGGCACGAGGGGAGTTGAAATCAATTATGGCAATTATGGCATTTTTGGCAATTATGGCAATTGGCCTGCCTCAATTTAAGATAACTTTTGCACTCAACTCTTATGTCAGCCAAAATTCTTGACGGCAATAAGATTGCCGCGCAAATCAGGGCCGAATTGGCGGATGAGGTGAAACATCTTGCTTCTTTGGGCAAGCGTCCTGGTCTGGCGGTGATTCTGGCAGGACATAATCCAGCTTCCGAGGTTTATGTCCGCAACAAGGTAAAAGCCTGTGAGCAACTGCAAATCCACAGTGAAAAGCTCACGCCACCCGATTCGGTCACAACCGATGAGCTACTACAGATGGTCCAGGAGCTGAACCGTCGGGATGACATCGATGGAATCCTGGTACAGCTTCCTTTGCCCAAGCAGGTGGACTCCAAAAAAGTTCTGCTTGCAGTCGCACCCGAGAAGGATGTCGATGGGTTCCATCCGGTGAACGTCGGTTATCTTTCAACCCAGCGAGCCGGATTGGTTCCCTGCACTCCCAGCGGGGTCATGGAGATTCTGCGGCGGAGCGATATTCCCGTCGAAGGGCAGAATGCAGTCGTGGTCGGGCGTAGTGATATTGTGGGCAAACCGGCAGCCATGTTGCTGCTCAATGCCAATGCCACAGTTACCGTTTGCCATTCCAAGACGCGCGACCTGCCTGCCGTCTGCCGTCAAGCCGATATCCTGGTTGCAGCAATCGGCAAGGCTGGCATGGTCACCACCGAGTTTGTGAAGCCGGGAGCGACAGTGATTGATGTCGGCATGAATAGCGTTACCAATCGTGTAGAATTCGACAGGTTTTTTGCCGGCAATACGGTGCGCGAGAAGACGTTCACGGAAAAAGGATCGACGTTGATGGGAGATGTTGATCCGCGCGTGGCAGAGGTAGCAGGTGCGATGACCCCTGTGCCGGGGGGGGTGGGGCCGCTGACGATTGCCATGCTCATGGTGAATACGGTGAAGGCCTGCAAGTTGCGGCGCGGGGCACAATAGCCATGCTGCGCGTCGGCCTGACGGGCGGCATTGCGTGCGGAAAGTCCACGATAGCCAAAATGTTCGCTGATTTGGGTGCTTATGTGGTCCAGTCTGACCAGATTGCGCATGAGCTTTATCGTCCGGGCGAGCCGGTTTATACAGAGGTGGTCCGGTGCTTTGGAGACTCTATCGTAAAGCCAACTGGTGAAATTGACCGGGCCAAGCTGGCGGCGATTGCATTTGGGGAAAATCGGATCGAGGAGCTGAATCGAATCGTCCACCCGGCGGTCATTCAGCACCAGTCGAAGTGGATATTTGAGGTTGCTTCAAAGGAACCCGACGCCATTGCCATGATCGAAGCGGCATTGATTTTTGAGGCTGGAACCGACACGCGTTTTGAGAAAATGGTAGTCGTAACCTGCACGCCGGAACAGAAGGTTGCGCGCTTTGCCCGCCGGGCGGGAATTGACGAGTCCGCGGCCAAAGTCGAAGTAGAGCGCCGCACGAAAGCGCAATGGCCCGATGAAGAAAAAATCAAGCGGGCCGACTACGTGATTGATAATTCCGGCTCGCTCGACCAAACGCAAGCCCAGGTCAAGAAACTTTTTGGAGAGTTCAAGGCGCTGGCGCAAAAATAAGGCCGCGCCTCAGGTGATTTCGATGAAACTCTTACGTCCTTTCGCGCTGACCATCTTCCTGGTTGCCGCTTTCTACGTATTTACGACCCATCCAAATGGATTTCTGAAGCCGTTTGTAACTCGTCCTTCCCATGTCGAGTTGAACGAAGCTTCGGCCGCGCCCGCGTACGATTCCGAGGAGCAGGAAAATATCGCGGTCTACAAGAAGGCATTGCCTTCGGTGGTCAACATTACCTCCACGGCCGTGGCTTATGATTTCTTTTACGGTGCCGTGCCTAAAGAGGGGCAAGGCTCCGGATTTGTAATCGACTCCGCAGGTCATATCCTGACCAACTTTCATGTTGTGGAAGGGGCGCGCCAGGTAGAGGTCACCACGAGTGACAAAAAGAAACACCGCGCAGAGATTGTGGGCACCGATCCACCGGACGATCTCGCGGTCATTCAGATTTCCGAGCGTGCCGTAACTCCTGCTGTTTTAGGAGATTCGAGGAACCTGGTGGTAGGCCAGAAGGTCTATGCGATTGGCAATCCGTTTGGCCTGAGCGGCACTATGACTCGCGGCATTATCAGTTCGATTCGATCCGTTCGTGGGGGGCGGGGCGGGTATATCGATGAAGCCATACAGACGGATGCCGCCATCAATCCGGGAAATTCTGGCGGGCCTCTGTTGAACTCGCGGGGCGAAGTCATCGGCATCAACTCGATGATCCTGACTGGAGGGGCCGAACAGAGCGCCGGCATCGGTTTTGCGATTCCCATCAATACCGCCAAAGCGGTGCTCGACGACCTGGTGAGTCTCGGCCGGGTGCGCCGTCCAACGCTGGGAGTTTTGCCGCTTCCGATCGGACCGGAACTGGCTGACCAGCTCGGACTGGCTGCCGATTCCGGATTGCTGATTGTCCAAGTGTCGCCCGGCGGCGCCGCTGACCGCGCCGGTTTGCGCGCCGGCAACCAGCGAGCGTATATCGGTAATACCCCGATCTTGTTGGGAGGCGATCTCATTGTTGCCCTGGATGGACAGCCCGTGCAGGATTCGCAGGACCTGTCGCATATCATGCAAAAGCATCGTGCTGGAGACACGGTGACTGTGACCATCTATCGCGGCAAGAAGAAGATGGATGTGCGTGTAACTCTAGGGGAGGCCAGGGAAACTGCGTGAACAAGAACTGATGGTCTTATGACTTTGTCGGAAGTATGGCCAGAGGCCAAAAGATCAACGGAGATGACGTTCCTGACCGCAGCCGATGCGCGCCGGATGGAGGCTGCCGAAGAGTACGGCGCCTTGTATTATGCCCGCGAAATTAAACCCGAACGCCCCAAATGGGGAATTGCCTGGGAGGCTTATGGCGGCGGCCATCTGGTGTTTGTGGCCAAGGGAGCGCCTGTGGGCCGCGCCCATGGCCTCGGCTTTGCCGGCAAGGTTACCGTGGAAGACATCCAGCATGTGGAGCGATTTTATTTTGAGAGGAAAACATCGGCCCAGGTGGATGTTTGTCCTTATGCCGATCCTTCATTGTTCGAAGCCCTGAACCAGCGTGGTTTTCAAGTAGCGGAATTCAATCAAACCTTGGCCCGCTGGATCAGCCCCACCGAGCCATTTGGAGCGCGAATCGGCGGAGTTGAAATCCGCAGAATCAAAAAGGAGGAGGCCGAAGAATGGGCGACACTGCCGGCACGCGTCTTCTTTGGCGATAAATGGCGGCAATTTGCGGAGTTCTTTCATCCTTGGGCGAAACCCGATAATGCCCTTACACTCGCAGCCGTGGTGAAGGGACGGGTTGTGGGCACTGCCAGTGGGTTGATCGTGCCGGAACAGAAATTGGCGGCCTTCTTTGGCGCGGCCACCCTGCCTGAATTCCGAACACGTGGCATTCAATCGGCATTCATGCAGCAGCGGCTTAAGGTGGCGCAGCAAGCCGGGTGCGATCTTGCGGTTACACTTACCATGCCCGGCACTACCTCCCAGCGCAATGTGGAACGAGCGGGCTTTCGCGTGGCCTACACCAAAGTAGTGGCGAGCAAACCCTGGTCATGCGAGTTTCAATAGAAGGTGAAACCTTAATTCTGCCTAAAATTCATATTTCTCCTGAAAAGCTATAAAAATGCTTCTATTCCGGCGCAAACCAGACTAAGCTGTACCGCAACAGATCAACCCAGCAGAGCTCAAAACGAACTCGAAAAAGGAGAATTAGCATGGCTTTTTGCAGAAGTTGTGGGGCACAGCTCGAGGAAGGCGTTGCGTTTTGTCCGAAATGCGGTGCTGCTCAGGCCGCCACTCCGGGCGCTGCGGTAACTCCCGCGTCGACTTCCGCCGCTCCAACCGCAGGCAGCACAGGCATGACCAACAATGTAGCTGCCGCACTCGCATATTTTCTTACGGTCCTAACCGGAATCTTGTTCCTGGTTATCGAACCCTACAACAAGGATAAGTTTGTCCGCTTTCACGCCTTTCAGGCGATCTTCTTTGGGATCGCGGGGTGGGGGTTCTGGATCATCTTCAGCATGTTGTGGTCAAGCCTGTTCTTGGGAGGGGTAGGTTTCTTCTTTTTGCTTTGGCGCGTAATTCAAATCATCGAACTCGGGTTCTTCGTTTTGTGGATTTTCCTGATGTATAAGGCGTACAACAAGGAAGAATTCAAACTTCCCATTATCGGAAACATTGCTGCTAAACAAGCTGGCATATAGCTGAATGCTGTCGTTGAGAAGGGCACTTCAACGAAGTGCCCCTGATTTTCTGATTCGCGTTTATTCGTGGCTGGATGGGTTTCCGACACTAACCATGCCTAAGATGCTGTCTCCCTTCAACCGGAAAAGCCGAGTGGGGTTGCATGCTAAATCCTGAGTGCTCCCATTCAAATTAGAAGTTAGAAATTAAGAGCTAGAAATTCCTTATGGCAATTGCTGCACGTTCGTTCGCCAAAATCAATATTGGTCTCAGAATTGGTCCTGTGCGCGAGGACGGATTCCACGAACTGCGGACTATTTATCAAACATTGGCAATTCATGATGTCGTTAAGGTTGACGTCGGGCGAGGCGTCGGCATCGACATCTACTGCAAGAACTCCAAGGTGCCCGGCGATGAGACCAACACCTGCTGGCGGGTTGCCGAGCGTGTCTTGCATGCCTTGAAAACCCGAGGCAAGGTCCGCATTACCATTGAGAAGAACCTGCCGGTTCAAGGCGGATTGGGTGGCGCTTCTTCGAACGCAGCGGTCACGATTTTGGCGCTCGAGAAAGCTCTCAAGCTTCAGCTCACCTCCATAGACCGCCTGCGCATCGCCTCGGAGGTAGGCTCCGACCTGCCTCTGTTCCTGGTGGGTGGAACCATGCTGGGTATCGGTCGGGGCGAGCAAGTTTATCCTTTGGAGGACCTGCCCGGCATTCCGTGTGTTGTTGCTACTCCGCCCATCGGTGTCTCCACGCCGCTGGCTTTTGCGGAATGGGACAAGAGGCTCTCTGAGCAAAAATTGACGGGTTCACAACGCTCCATTACAATGAACGAGTTCAGTCATTCGATTTACGAATGGCTGGGCAGAAGTAATGGTTCCTCCACCGGTGTCCCAGAAAAAAGCTGGGACCGGGCCGAGACACTGCTTCTCGACCTCGTCCGTGCCGGGATCGAAAACGACTTCGAAAGCGTTGTCTTTTCCATGCATCCCGCAATTCGCGAGGTCAAACGTGTGTTGGAACGCTCGGGAGCGCGGTACTCGTCGCTTTCTGGTTCTGGTTCAACAGTTTACGGGTTGTTCGATGATACGGAAATGGCCGCGAAAGCAGCCGCAGCCTTGAACGAAAAAGGCATTCCGGCCCAGGCCACCAGTACCTTGACCAGGGTAGAATATTGGAAAGAGATGTTTCGGAAATAATCTACTGGGATAGACTTGTAGCAGGGCAGAGCTTGTCCTGAGGCGAGCCGAAGGAACCAGCCACGTGGGGAACCAGTCTTAGTTCAAGAAATTGGGCCGTCGACTAATGGTAGGTCAAGTGCCTTTGGAGCACTTTGTCTAGGTTCGAATCCTAGCGGCCCAGCCAAGTTCTAAAGCCAAGAGTGCAGTGATCGGGAGAACCGGTAATCCGGGGCAAGCAAACCAGCTTCGAACGGGTGAGGATTATGGCGACGACAGCGACAGCGACCGAAAGCAGGAACCAGAAGGCGATGCCCAGAGGCGAACACAAGCCAACTCGGGCACGCCACGATGATAAGTTCAAAATCTTCTGTGGTACCGCCAACGAGGCGCTTACCGATGAGATTTGCGCTTTCCTGGGAATTGATCGGGGGAAGGCAACCGTCACTCGCTTTTCCGATGGAGAAGTCTATATTCAGGTCTTGGAAAATGTTCGTGGCGGCGATGTCTTTGTGGTGCAACCTACCTGTTTTCCGGTGGATGAGCACTTGATGGAGTTGCTGCTCATGGTGGATGCACTCAAACGCGCCTCCGCCCGCCGCATCACGACGGTCATACCGTATTACGGCTATGCTCGCCAGGACCGGAAAGATAAACCGCGCGTTCCCGTATCGTCGAAGCTGATTGCAGACTTGCTGACCACCGCTGGCGCGCATCGGGCTCTGGTCGTAGATCTTCATGCACCACAGATCCAAGGCTTCTTCAATATTCCGGTGGACCACCTGTTTGCCTCGCCGGTGCTGGTGGACCATTTCCGGAAAATGATGCTGCCCCGCCTGACGGTTGTCTCGCCCGATGCCGGAGGCGTGGAACGCGCCCGGTTCTTTGCCAAGAAGATCGACGCGGCCCTGGCAATCGTGGATAAACGCCGCACCGACATGAACGTCGCCGAAATCATGCACGTAATCGGAGATGTAAGAGATCGCACTTGCCTGATCATCGACGACATCATTGATACTGCAGGCACCTTGGTGAAGACCGCCGATGCCCTTCTGAGCGCCGGCGCGTCCAAAGTGTTTGCCTGTGCTTCTCATCCCGTGCTTTCCGGCCAGGCCATCGAACGGATTGCCAAGTCAAAGCTGGAGCAGGTGGTGGTAACGAATACTATTCCGCTCACCGAACAAGGTAAGGCGGAGCCCAAGATCAAAGTTTTATCGATTGCCGGCCTGTTGGGCCGCGCAATCCAATCCATTCACGAAGAAACTTCAGTCAGCTCGTTGTTTGCCTAGCTGCTGAGAGTGAGAGAAGGAAGAAGAAATGACTTCACAGGAACTAGTTCAAGCCCAAGTCCGGGAAGCAACCTCGCGCGGCAAGAATGAGGCCCGGAGGCTGCGCGCCCAAGGCCGGGTCCCGGCAGTGGTGTATGGCGCCAAAAAAGAATCCATCGCGGTCAGTGTTGATCCCAAGCAGATATCGAAGATTCTGCGCTCGGAATCGGGCCATAACACCATCTTCGACCTTGATATTGGCACTGAGCAGACCAAGGCCATGATCGTGGACTGGCATTATGAGCCGCTCAAGGGCAAGCTGCTGCACATCGATCTGAAACGCATCGCCATGGACGAGAAGATCAGGGTCAAGGTCCCCATCCATTTGACCGGCGAAGCCACGGGTGTCAAACAGCAGGGCGGAATTCTTGATCATGTATTGCGCGAAGTGGAAATCGAATGCTTGCCGGCAGACATCCCCAGCAGCTTATCGGTGGACGTGACGAATCTTGCTTTCGGCGACGTCTTGCGCGTGAGCGATCTGCCTCATGGCGGCAGCCTGAAATTCATTACAGATGCGAACCAGGCGGTAGCTCACGTCACCGCGGTCAAGGAAGAAGCGGCTCCGACTCCGGAAGCTGTGGCTGCCGAGGCGGGAGCTGCTCCAGCCGAGCCTGAGGTCATCAAGAAAGGCAAGCAGGAGACTGAGGAAGAGGGTGGCGAAGCCAAAAAGGGTGAAGCCAAAAAGCCTGAGGGCAAGAAATAGCCGTCGTGAAACTGATGGTTGGGCTGGGCAATCCTGGGATCGAATACCAGTTTACGCCCCACAATATCGGTTTTCTGGAGATCGACCGGCTTGCAGAGCAGTGCGGCGTAATCGTGGACAACCGCCATTGCAAGGCACTTACGGCGCGGACCAGAATCGGCAACGAAGAGGTGTTGCTGGCCAAGCCTGAAACCTACATGAACTTGAGTGGCGTGTCGGTTTTGGAGTTGGCAAGGAAGTACGAGGTTGATCCACAGAAGGACCTGCTCGTCATTTATGACGAGCTCGATCTTCCGTTGGGCAGTATACGAATCCGGGCACGCGGCTCCTCCGCCGGGCATAACGGGATGCAGTCGATCATCAATGCCTTCGGAACGGAAGAAATTGCCCGCATCCGGCTAGGGATTGCGCCCGATCATCCCGTGAAGGATGGAGCGCGTTACGTGCTCGGGCAGTTTAAGAAGTCACAACTGGTAAGGCTTGATGAACTCCTGGATTTGGGAGCACAGGCGGTGAATGTGGTTCTGGCAGAGGGAATTGCGGCAGCCATGAATCGCTTCAATCGCAAAATCAAGCCGGAGGAACCCAGCCAGGGCGGAATTATCGAACCCAGCGCCTAGCGCTGGAAGAAAGTTGAATGATGGAGAAAAGCATGCAACGTAGCTATGAAGTGATGTTCATTGTGCGGCCCGATCTGCAGGAGGAGGAGGTGGAGAAGCTGATCACCACTCTCCAGACCCATGCCACCAATGCGGGCGCAACAGTCCAGAACGTTGAGAAGATGGGAAAGAGACGCTTGGCCTATGACGTAAGAAAGTTTCAGGATGGCCTTTATGTGCTTCTTACCTTGCTTGCCGATGGCAAAGCGATCCACGAATTGGAGCGTCGCTTGAGAGTGGCGGAGCAGGTGATCAAGTTCATCACCGTCCGCACCGACGAAGAGCAGCAGAGGCTGGAAAAAATCAAGAAGCATAGGGCTGCGCACGCCCGCCGTCCTCCGGCTGAAGTGCCTGCGGCTGCGACCGAACCGGAAAGCCCGGCAGCCACCGCTTGAAATCGGGTGATCGGAATACCGACCCCCTGTCATCACTGTTGATCGGGGCTTACGCTCCGCTTATTCACAAACCGCGCTCTTGCGCGAAACAGATTTGAAGGAGATTTATGGCTGACGAAGCAAATCAGGAAGTTCCATCGGGCCGTCCACACGCTCCCCGAGGTGATCGTGAGCGGGGTCCGGGCCAAGGCAGAGACTCCGGTCCAGGTGGAAGGAAATTCTTTCGCCGGAAGAAGGTCTGCAAGTTTTGTGTCGAGAAGATTGACGACATTAATTACAAGGACGTCCGCACCTTGCAGCAGTTTGTCGCGGAGCGCGGCAAGATCGTGCCTCGCCGCTTGACTGGCGTGTGTACGCCTCATCAGCGTCGCTTGACGGCGGCCATCAAGCGGGCCCGCAACATTGCCTTGCTTCCCTTTGCAGCACGATAAAACGATTCTGACTGGAGACCTGAAATGGAAGTTATTCTTAAAGAAGATGTTCCCAAATTGGGGCACCGTGGCGAGGTAGTTAAGGTGGCCGAAGGTTATGGCCGGAATTATCTGTTGCCGAGGAAGCTCGCCATTGAAGCGAATCAAGGCAATAAAGCTGTCATTGAGCAGATGAAGCAGTCGGCGGTACGGCGCTCGGCAGTTGAGAAGTCCGACGCTGAATCACTCTCCAAACAGCTCGAAGCGGTTTCCCTGAGGTTTGAGCGCAAGGCAGGCGAAAAAGATCATTTGTTTGGCTCAGTAACCTCATCCGACGTGGCCGAGGCTCTGGAGAAGAAAGGTTTCAATATCGATCGCCGCAAAATCCAACTCTCCGAACCATTGAAAAGCCTGGGCGATTTTGAAGTTTCGATCAAGCTCCACCGCGACGTAGCAACCAGGATCAAGGTGACGGTTGCGAAGGAAGAGGTACCTGAAGAA
>DASZFK010000789.1:0-2975 GCA_035939855.1 Candidatus Angelobacter sp. | reverse complement strand
ACAGAAGCATGGCTGCCGGATAATTGAAGCTGCTGAGAAAGTGTCCATTGCCAATTTGATGGCTGGGGCTGATAGCGCCCGCGTAGAGCAACAGATCAATGGATTCGGGAGCGACCTGATGGCTCTCCATCAATCGCGCTGCAGCCATGAGCGCAAGTTCTTCAGCCGGGACACCACTGATATAGCAAGACTCAAAGCCGAAGCTTTTAAGTTGCTCTGGCGTTGAGGTCAGAAGCCCGGCATCCGCCAACTCTGGCAACGAAAGAAGCCCAGAGGGCAAAACATATTCGATGGCTGAGATACCCGGCATCATTGAACCTCTTGAAGACTGCTCACAGGTCGAAAATACTCGCGCTCCAGACCGCTCTCAAGCGGCAAAAGGCGACGACCTGAGGGTGTCGCTCAATGTCGTTTCATAGTGAATTGCTTTCCTCTGCGCCCTTTGCGACCTCTCCGGAAACTTATTACTAAGTCATTGATTTTCAATGCCAGTGACTCTCAGCATTTACTTCACGGGCACCAGTTGCATTCCCAGGGCCGCAGCTTTGCGGTGTAGGTGGCTGAGCTCTCGTTCCTGCCTTCTTTGCTCATAGTAAGCAGCCCCACGATCGACCCACGCCTGTCCTTTGGTGAGCATGCGATAGATGAGGCAGGCCAGATAGCGTGCCATGGCTTTAACCGCCTTGAGTCCTCCCAGGCGACCTCGCAGCGAGCGGTATCGGGCTCCGAGATAGCTATCACTGTCCTTGAGCGATTCAGCGGCCATGCGTAAAGCATTGGCCACCCGGTTTCTCCCATGTACGGAGTAGTGTCGGATGACTTTGCCTCCGCTTACGTCCCGCTTGGGGGCTAGCAGCAGCCAGGACGTGAAATGGCCCTCGCTGGGAAAGGCACTCAAATCCGATCCTAATTCTGCGTAGACCGTCTGGGCCGTCATGACCTTGATACCATCAATGCGCGTCAGATCCACTCCCAGCACCCGCTGCAGCTCTTGTTCCAGAGCAAAGGCAGGCTGATTTTTCCGGGGCTTAGGGGTTTTTCTGGCCCGACGTTTCTTCGGCTGGTTCTTGTCTTCGGCCCCCTCCGCCACCGTCTCTGCGATGGCTGCCCGCGTCGGCTGAGCCTTCATATACTTCTCCAGTTCCTGATCGCACCCTGCAATCTGTTGCTGCTGGAAATCGTAGACTTGCACCACTTGCTGTAATTCAAACAGCACATCCACCCGCCAATTCCCCTCCAGACTGTGCGCGATCTCTTCCTCACTGGCTTGGATACGCTCATCCCGTAGCTTCGCCAAGGTCCACGGGTTCCGTTCCCCCTTCAGAATCGCTCGCAAGATCGCCATCCCGGTCTTACCGCTAATATCGCTAATGGCATTGGCCAACTGCACATTCATGATAGTGAGCGCTTTCTGCATCTGTTGAATGGCACGGCCCGCCTCTTTCACCCACCGCTCCCGCAGACGCCAGACCGTTCGGATGCTGCGGATGGCTTCGGGGACTTGGAAACACTCCCGCAGCAATCCGTAAACGTCCAACTTTCGTAACCACTGACATTCCTGCACATCCGTCTTGCGCCCCGGCAGGTTCTTGGTTCCACGCGCATCCACCACCGCCACTTCCAAACCGGCCCGCTCTAACTCATCCTGCAAAGCGATCCAGTACACTCCTGTGGTTTGCATCACCACCCGTTGCACCCCACACGACTTCAACCACTCCACCGTTTCCCGTAAAGCCGCTGTCCAGGAGCCGAACTCCCGCACCGGTTGGGCATCGAGCCTCCCATCCACAGCTGCAAAATGGCTTTCATTGCCCACATCAATGGCCGCCACATGGTGATGAACGATCTCCCATCCTGGGTCTTCGCTCTGGAACTGCCGCTCGATTTGCTTACGTTCCCGGCGGCTTAACTTGTGGCCCCGCTGCAACCGCTCAAAGGTAGACATCTTCCGTTTTGCCATGGCACACTTACCTCATCGTTTGGATTAGCCAGGCGCGGCTCGGTTGGCGATACCTACACAACCTCTCCGGCGGGGTCGAGCTTGGCTTTTTCAGCGCAACTCGCCTCCAAACAATTGATCGCCGCAACCGAAGTCATGCTCTGCGACGGGCACTCAGGCACCAAATTTCAAATCGACTATAGCTTGCCGCTCTGGCAGCTCTACTATCTGCCCTCCCAAGCTCCCATTCAAGTTTCCGACTTCAATTGACCCCGGCATCGCCGGGGCCAGCCGCTCTGCGGTAAGACCAGGCTAGGTTTCCTTCGTGACCTCTGTGGTTAAAACGGGTGGTTGAAAGGTTCCCCACCGTAGCCATTCTCATTTATAACGATGGATACACTATTTTCACGCACGCATGAATCCACCTGAAGAACCAGACTATTCGAAAGCGCCAAAGACGCCCCAACGGGGTGTCGGCTATTCCGCATTTCTGGTGGCTGCTGGAATATTTTCGAGCAAGATTGCCGGTTTGGTCCGGGAGCGGATTTTTGCTTATTACTTCGGCAATTCCGCAATCACGGACGCCTTCCGCCAGGCGATGCGTATTCCTAATTTCCTGCAAAATCTCTTTGGGGAAGGCGTACTTTCGGCGTCATTCATTCCGGTTTACGCCAAGCTTGTGGCCCAGGACGAACGCGAAGAAGCGGGCCGGGTCGCCGGCGCCATCTTCTCTATTCTGGCGCTCTTGACTGCGACGCTGGTCCTATTGGGCGTTCTGGCAACCCCGTATTTCATTGATGTGATCGCGCCCGGCTTCAAAGGAGAGACTCGCAGGCTGACCATCCAGCTTGTGCGAATCGTCTTCCCTGGAGTCGGGCTGCTAGTGCTCTCGGCCTGGTGCCTGGGTATTTTGAACAGTCACGGCAAGTTCTTTCTCTCGTATGCATCGCCAGTAGTGTGGAACGCGGCATTTATCGGTGTTCTCATTGTCTTTGGCCGCCGGTCCGATTTGCCCCACTTGGCCGTCTATGGCGCC
>DASZFK010000788.1:0-6300 GCA_035939855.1 Candidatus Angelobacter sp. | reverse complement strand
GAACCTGGGGCGAATGCGGGCGCATGATAGATCGTTTGCCATAAAGCGTAAGCCAATACAGTCAGCACGGCAGCGACCGGAACAAACCTGGACACGCCCTGTCCGAAATAGAAAATCTTTGCCGCTAATTCAAAGACTTCGTTGGGAGCGAGAAGGGCGAGGATGCCAAAAATGACTTCGGTTATCCAGTAGACCCAGTAATACTCCACAGGCTGATTGCTCGTCTCGTGTCGGATGATTGTCGCACCGACTGAAAACACGGTGTAAGCGAAGAACCACGGAAACCGCCTCGTGAGCTGACGCTTGACAAAGACAGTAATGATCGCAATCTGTAGAAATGCCGGTCCACCCTCCAGAATTAGATTATTTATTCCCATTTGGGAGAAGTCGTGAGTGGCTAGTGTATGCCAGCCACCCACAGTTTATCTATCAATCGCAGGCCAATGGATCAACAGCACCGTGGGCCGCTGCTTAATCTGTTGCGTCAATTGCAAGTGCACCCCGGACAGCAAAAAGGCGGACGTGTGGATCCGCCGTCTTTAGCAATGGTTGCTCCTGCCACGAGCAGTACGGTAGCAAGGATCGATATCACTAGCTTTTTCATATGCGTGTTCTCCTTTGTTGTTATTCGAGGCGTGGCGGGCTTGGGGCTGCGGTCAAACCCCTATGTGCGCCACGACTTAGTCATGGCAATATCCCCCAATCTTTATTGGGTAGGCAGAATATTGTCTCTCCATTTCTGAACGGCACAAGTCGAAAATTAAAAGTTACTAATTCGGGGGCTCGCCCACAATACTGGTGATTCAGTTTTACGGGAGTATTACTGTATTGGTACGGTAATTGAGGCTGCCGAGAACAGGATTTGAGATGGAGTCAGAATTGGAAAGGAATTCGTATCAGGGATATTCTTTGCAATATCTACCCGCTCACGATTTGAGCGCCGGTTTCGCTTTGACACTGTTCATCTTGGTTTTTGGGAACGTGCTCTGCAGCCAATCTGAAAAATACCGCTGCACCTCTTCCATTTCCTTGTTCGGCGGGCCTGAATAAGTTACTTTGTGCTGAAAGAGGGTCATCAGCAGGACTTCAGCCCGGGTCTGCGCGTCGAGTTTGACGCGACGCTTCTTAGCTTCCGCCGTCAGAAGCCGGGTCACGATGGCTTCAAAGCGCTGAAGCGGCAAGCGGGCAAGATCATGGTTTTGTGAATCCGAGGTCAGCGCCCACTGGAGCATCCGCGCTCCGCTTTGTGAAAGGGACTGATACCAAGATCGTGCTGCCTCCAGCATTACGCCCAAGAAATTCAATTGGACAGCCGCGCTTCGTATCCGCGCTGGATCCGTAAGTTCCCAATAATAAGCAAGCTCGTCAACTGACCGGTCGACAACAGTCTGAAGAGCTTCATGGTACATTTTGCCCTTCGAACCAAAGAGCCGGTAGACGTTTGACTCCATGGCCTTGACCTCTTTTGCCACATCGCGGGTCGTAACGCCGTTGTACCCGGACTGGCCAAAGAGCTTAATGGCCGCCTGGATCATGATTGGTCGGAGTCTCGGTTTCGGCATCGAGTTAGGCTTTTCCTAAGTTCTAATCAATTTTACAGGCTCGCGCTTGAGAGTGAAGCAAGATCTGCCTCATTTGCTGACTGAAGCCAAACCAAGCCCGTCAGCATGACAAAAACAAGTATTCATGCTGTTTCAGCGAATAAACTCTTAGGCATTGATGGACTTGACCTGGAGCTAATATCCTTGGGAGGCGGAGCTGCGCTATGTATTTGTGTAGCAATGTGTGTTATAACTATTGTAACGTTTTGAAAAAACACGCGTGTTTCACTGCATCAAGATGCTAAGAGGGTTCCTGCTGCTGGGCTAAATGTGGGGGGACCCTCTGGCAACTTGACTCCCGGTTCTTCACGCCGCTGAATCGCCTGCACAATTTCAAATGGGAATGGATTTCGCTTACCAGCGTTGGGAACTTACTAAGGCGCGGGCTTTCTGACGTAGGGGTTCGGGAAGAGGAGCTTAGCCATTCTGTGTCGCAAGAGATTGCCCGTCCGCTAGCATCCAAAGCAGCAATTCGGCTAAGGCCACGCCCCGCGGATGGTCCCCGACAGTTTGCTTTACGTAGATCCAAGTGAAGCTGGCGATCGGGAAGGACTCGATCCCTGGAGCATTCGTTAGGGAAACTGCAAAATAGTCCCACCTTGCCTTCTGGACACTCTCACAGGCCGCTGTCAACGTGGCACGTGAAGCTTTGATGAAATTGCCGGCTGCGTTCAACACCAGGCCATAGGACAGATGTCTTTCAATCGCATACTGAAGCTCGACATATCCGAGTGAACCTCGCGTGCTTGCGACTTTTTCTGCGATATCCGAACTGCGCTCTGCAGGGGCGCCCACGGGCCAGGAGGGGGACGCGCTGACACCAATTTCTTGACGGAAACGCCTGCTTGCCTTGGAGAGGAAGTCTGTAAAGATGTAGTTGCTGCCCTTTCCCGCAGGGCGATTGAAAACGATGATGGGAATATCGGGCAGATTTATGTCAGGATTCAGCCGGGCAATTTTTGGATCGTTCCAGGTCTTGATGTGGCCCATGTAAATTTCGGCCAGTACCTCCCCCGAGAAGTGCAAGTCGGGATTCATCCCGAGGTTGTAAATCGGCACGATGGCCACAACGGCAACGGGCAGTTCAATCAAACCACTGTCATTCATTTCCTTTGGCATTAGCGGTATTTCTCCCGCAGCAAAGTCGCCCACATTGTGCTGAATATTATTGATGCCCTCGGAGGTCCCTATGGGCAAATACTTCATTTGCTTATTCGGGAAGCGGGCATTGTAGCGCTCTGCAAATGTCTGATAGAGCGAAAGGGGTACGGTTGACCCGGAACCGACCAACGCCTGCGCGCTGATGCAATGGGACGATGCCAAAACCAGGATTGCCGCAAAGAACCGTGACTGGAAAGAACCGCACCGGACTGTATCCTTTAAGAACCGACCCAATTGGAGGCTCCTTTCCCAGCTAACAGTTTCGAGATATCGAACAGGAGGCCATAGTGAATGGGGCACTTGCCTAATGCAACCAAAGCAGGCCGCCGGGAAGCCTTACCTTTTCCCGACGGCTCCAGTGAGGGGATTCACCAGGGTCGCCCACGTTTCCCCGTCGAAACAACGCCTGATAAATCCTCAGGCGCTTTTATAGCACACATTGCTATATATACTCAACCAGGCTTTGCCGGTGGGGATGGTCTTCTCAAGTTCAATTTTCTTGCCGCGAAATAGCGGAAACCGCCACAATCTCCACCTGTGGCGGTCGCCGCCGGAGAATCTCGGATGAAATTGAAGACAGCCAAGGCCGTTCCAATCGGCTTCCTAGATTCGAGCACACTTGTAACACACTTTGCTATTCTACGTCAATTAACGTTCGAGTCGCCTGGTTGACAGCCCTCATCAGTGTTTCTGAGCCACGCTGCAATGAATTCCTGGACCTGCCCCATTTCATCCATTTGATTGTCTGAATGAGTGATTTTTAGTTGGAACAAACTCCAAATTAGGCCTGTGGCCGAGGTAGTACAGTCGCTCGTTGTCCCCGTGGATATCTGTTTTTTCACTGTCGCCACAATCAAGCTGATGATCTTTTGGAGCGGCGAGTACGCCACTGCTTTCCGCTTTGGATCCATCAGAGCGTGCTGGAGCAGCCTCGCCTCATCTTGGGAAAACGAACTGTACCAGCGATATATTGCGGACTTTATGAGGGATTGAGGCTTCACAACTGCGCAATCCGTGCACACTTCCAATGCAAATTGGGCCAAGTCAGCAAGACATTGCCCAGCAATGGAATGCAACGCAACTACATATAGCGCCTCTTTATTCCCGTAGTAATGACCAATCGCAGAAGGAGTGACCCGGGCTTCACGGGCCAAATCCGAGATCGTTACGGTCTCGTACCTGCCCCTCCCAAACAGCCTTACGGCTGCCTGCAGGATCTTTGGCCGGATTCTTGGTCTTGCCATATCTGTTTGCCTGCCAGGTCGAGTTTTAGGCGCGACAGTTAGGATACACATTGCTATAGTAATATGAACAGAAGAAAAGTGGCCCAATGGAGTAGTCGAATGATTTCGAGCGAGAGGAGAGCGTCAGTGTTAGAGGAGATTGCCTATCTTGATCCGGATTTGACGCAGGTCTGTTGCACCTACCTGGGCCGTTCGAAGGTACGATCGGTGCTGCGGGTTCTTGTGAACCCGTGTTTCTTAAGCCTGGTGGGCTTCGTGGTGCTGATGGTGATTGGAGTCAACTGGCGGTTGTGATAAGAGATGTTGCGGCGTCATGGCAACGCACAACCTTCACATTTAAACGATTGCCCTTGATTGAGTCAGCGATTGGACCAGTCTACTTCGAGTGCGTAAATTTCAAGCTGCCGGGCCTCGCGGAGGAGTAGTGGGGAGTCATCCGGCGCTAAACCCAGCCAATTCCCAAAGCTCTGTGCGCGTGGAAACGTTGTTAAGCTGACGACTCTTTCCAATTTTCTTTCATGAAGTCCAATCCGATAAATGGCGGCATCGCTGGATGTGGTGTCGAAATAGATATATTTTCCGTGACGTGACCAGCATGGTTCATTCAAGGCAGGGAGGTGTTTCACCAGCATCGTCCATTTACGGCCATGGAGGTCATAGAGCATCAGGCCATCGGAATCGCTCGTCAATGCAACGATGTAACGGCCATCCGGAGACCATCGAGGGGTCCAAAGAGATTCGGACCCGGGTACCGTCGAAGTAATGCCCGTTTGAAGATTCACAATATGCAGAGCGATCTTGTCGGGGTGCCATCGTAATTCCCCGTACAGCAATGATTTGCCATCAGCGGACCATGTGGGCACACCTTCTTCATTTGACTCTTGTGCAGATACTTCCTGAGGAGCTCCACCATTCCTGGAGATAGTAAAGATCTTCTTTCGATGGCCCGGCAGGGCGGCGCGATAGGCAATCCACTCGCCATCTGGTGACCAGTGGGGAGAGTCGGCCTGAGTAGGGGCAAAAGTAAGCTGCAGCCTTTCTTGTCCATCGGCCTTACTTCGCCACAATGTGGAATCCGGATATGAGATGTAAGCAAGCCACGCACCGTCTTGGGAGAAATTGAGTCCACCTGCCGAGATTCCTGAGAGGTATGGAAGAAAGAGATGAGTATTGGGGTCATACCGCACCAACTCCCCATGATGTTGCTTTCCAAACACAATTATTTTTTTACCATCGGGGCTGACAAAAGGTCCGGAGAAGGAGATGGGAACGTTGCTTATTTGGGTAGGGTTGTAGTGACGAGGCGTGAACCAGTGTTCATTCTCGGGCAGACTCCAAATTTCAGATTGGCCGTTACGAAGCACATCAAACACATAGTTGTTCCCATCCGGTGTCCAGGACCCGATTTTCTCTTGGAACTCTTTTCCTAATGTAGGCAACAACGGATGCGGGTGAGAGCCATCCGTCCCAATCTCCCATAACGCGTACGTGCCGTTACCTTCGCCAATGTCAGGGTTGAAGACGCAAAAGCGAATGGTTTCTTTATTAGGCGACCACCGAGGAAAATTTATCCAACCCGGAGACACTGAGAAAATATTTCTTGCCGAAGTACCATCAGCGTTGGCGACAACGAGAGTGTGCTGTTGGTTCTTAGTATAAGAAACGTTTTGACCGTCATGAGACCAGACTGTATCCGTTCCTAAGACTGCTCCTATGGGTTGAGGGGAACCACCCGGCAGCGGTATCCTCCATAGAGTCTTCACAACGCCCTGAACGTCAGCCACGAACAGGTCCGCTGTCCCCGGAAAAAGACCGATCAATTGAGGATTTTGAAATAGTGTAGAGACGTGAACGATCTCTCCGCCATTGATCGGAACCTCCGCAATGACAGCTTTTCCCGATACAAGCTCTTCGAAATAGACGTGGACGCCATCTGTAAACAATGCATTGCGCTTATCGAGCCCATCATTTGTGAGCTGCGTATACTTGACTATCTTTGGCAAGGGACTGGAAGAAAAACGCCATGAAGATACGACATATGTCCCGGCAATCGAGACTGTCGCAAAGAGTAAAACGGCAATATATCGAAGCTGCCGTGATCGAGTGAGGGGAACCCGACCGTCATTTTCCGAATCAGCAAGTGCGGTGACAACTCTTGGTTGCTGAGAAGCAAGGTCCTTGGACATTAAAGCATTCTCATTTTTATCTCGCTCGATAACCGGCACCAGGAAGAGGTAACCACGCTTAGGAATATTCTTGATGATCGCATCGCTGTCGAAACTCCTTGCCAATGT
>DASZFK010000787.1:0-14241 GCA_035939855.1 Candidatus Angelobacter sp. | reverse complement strand
GACCCTCCTTCCGGGCTACGGCAGAAGCTAAAGATGCTTCTTGCCAGAAGTTGGTTACTCCTGAGTGCGGAGGTTTTTGGGGGAACCTATTTCCTGGATACCTGGGCCTTATCGGCAGGGGACTCGTAAGGCTCAGGTTGCAACTTTCCGTTTTGCTTGAGAAGGATTTCAACTTTGCCTTCCGCCTCCTCCAATTCCTTGCGGCAGGATGCGGAAAGTTGAATGCCCTCTTCAAATAACTTCAACGCCTGCTCCAGCGGCACGTTGCCTTTCTCAAGTTCATCGACAATCTGTTCCAGACGCTGAAGACAGTCTTCAAATCGGGCCAAAGCCAGACTCCAAAATTGATTTTACTCCCTGACTTGCAAGGTGCTCTGAATTTATTTTCGCACAAAGGGAGATTTGAAAGTTCTCACCTCTGACTGCGGCGCGGGAAGGAACCATCGGCAATTCTCGTTGGTCTTTGACCTGTTGGTCTTTTGACCTTGACATTGCCACGAGAATTGCATAGCTTTCGCAAATCCAATGCGGTGAAACCCATTTTTGTTGCGGACAAGACACGGTATATTTATTTGTGAATTGTTAGCACGGAGCGCCACATGAATCTCGATAGAGCAACTTCGGGGAGGTTTCTTTCCCGACGCCAGGTCTTAGGATTATTGCCGGCCGCCAGCGTTCCCTTACTTGTCCCCAAGGTGGCCAGTGCCGGAGTGACCTGCAGCCAACCCCTAATAAGTCTGGCTGATTCCGTTTTTTACTACCGAATCTTTTTGGAACGAGTGCGCTCAGACGCGATTAGTTTTGTTGGCCACTATCCGGCAGAACTGGCAAGGGAATGTTCCGGCATACTGGAGATGTTGAAGTCAACGCTATCTGATCTCCGGGACAAACTTAAGCGGGCGAACGGCTCCCCCAGTGTGTCGAAGCTGGAGACGCATCTGGGCACTCTCGAGCAGAACGTTGCCCTAATGCCAGGGCACACGATGGATATGTCGGACCCCGTTCGACTGAGTAATATTCCCATCACAAATGGGGTGCTTATTGAGATTGCCCGCGACGCAGCCAAGGATTGCGATCTCGACCCGAAGGGGGAGATCAGAACTTTACTTGACAAGATCTTTGGGATGTTTGACAAGAACAATGGGGAACTAAAACTTTATCGTGAAGCGTTAGACAAGTTCACACAGGAAACCACTGCAGTAAACGAGGTTATTACCCGAAACGAGCAAAGTCTGGAAAAGACTGGGGTTTTGCTTGGCTTAGTATTTAACGAAGGTGGGGTCAACTTTTCACCGCAGTTACCAGATGTGGTCAAGTCCCGGGATCTTTTGCGGGATATTGTTGATGATTTGAAGGGCCTGCCGGTTTTGCCAGGCACCAAAAACAAAGACACACTCATTTCACTGTTAGAGGCGACCGAGGACACCCTTGGAAATCCTGCCAAGTTGCAGAGTGCCGCCTATCATCTGGAAGCCGGAAGCGACCGTCGTAACATGGATCCGCTTGGTCCATACGATCAAAGTTCCCTGATGGATCGGGTCAGAACTGTTGTGATGAAGCCAGGCTATTTCAGGTGGAGAACCTTTGTACAGGTCGTCAACTGCATTGCGGTTTGCACTCCGATTTGGGTGAGCTATTCAGGAGAACGCAACAAAGATTTACGAAAACGCTTGATCAGCGAGGCGCTGGATACGTTAGTTTGGGGTGTTTTGAACATTGAAGCAGCCGCAACTGACCTAAAAGATATATTTTATTCGCAAGTGGTTTAGCATATGACGGACCGGTATCTTGCCAACTGGCTCGGGGCTCTGGAAGCCCCCAAGGACCCACCATTTAAAAGGGACTCAACCTTTGAAGGAGAATCGGGCCGCTTGGTCCGACTCCTTATAATGTCTGCATTACTCACAGCAGCCGTTGAGGGTGTTGACTTGGGGATCAATTGGGAGCAGCTAAAGAAGGGACTCGAGATCTCACCATTGGTGCTCAAACCAGTCGCCGTTCTCGGACTAACCGCGGTGCTTTACGGTTTTTTTGCGCGCTTGTTCCGCATAAAGATAAGCTTCGCGCAAGTATTCTTTTGCTTTTCTTTTGTAGTTTTGCCATGGGCACCAATCATCGCAGCTCTAATACTTGTAGGGAAATTCCCAGGGGTGATAATTATCTTCATAGTGGCGTGGTGGGGATTGCTGGTCTGGATTTTATGGTCGATTGCTCGATCTATCTCCATTGTCAGCGGTGCTAGGATGCTTAAAGTTATGTCGTCACTGGTTCTTCTGATATTGCTGATGATTTATCCTGTGATGAAATTTCATGGCTAGAATAGACATTCGATGTTCAACCCTAAGGTGTTCGTTAAAACGATATCCTAGAATCATACGGCTCACTTAAGGCTTTATGAACCAGCTTGATCAATAAGCTTTCATCTACGATGACGCTCAATACCTGTGCCGCCCCTTCGGGGCGTGGACTTAAGTCTTCAACTATTCCCAGGGTTCCGCTTCGCTCCACCCTGGGCTACTTTCGGCTGCCCCTGTCGTGCCGGGGCTTGGGTGCATCGTCCCGTCAACTGGCACGATCATCCTTAAAGTGAACCGTATTGAGTCTAGAAGCGCCTGTACTAAGCGTTTGGTAACGGCTGCCGTTGCCATGCCGCTCTTTTTGCGCTTGTGGCTTTTGTAATTTAACCTGACGCTTAGGAAATCAGGTATCACAATGCGTGTCCTGGTTGTCGAAGACGAATTAAAGATGGCCAATCTCCTTAAGTCTGGCCTAAGCGAGGAGGGCCACGCGGTGCTGGTCGCGCATACGGCTTCCGATGGGTTGGAATTAGCAGGAGCTTGCGATTGCGATGTGGCCGTGCTGGATGTAATGCTGCCGGGATTTGATGGCTTTGAGCTGGTGCGGCGGATGCGCAAATCTGGTCTTCGCACGCCTGTGCTGATGCTGACTGCACGCGACGCCACCAGCGATGTTGTCAAAGGACTGAGCGCCGGCGCCGACGACTATCTGAAAAAACCCTTCTCGTTTGATGAGCTACTGGCCCGATTACTGGCTCTTTCGCGCCGCGGTCCCGTTACCCAGGGTGTCCGGTTGCAGGTTGAAGACCTTGAGCTGGATACCAGCACGCATCAGGTCTTCCGCAAGCACAAGCCGGTCAACCTAACCAAGAAGGAATACACGCTGCTGGAATTTCTCATGCGGAACCGAGGACGCGTCCTCTCTCGCAATGCCATGATCGAGGCCGTCTGGGGGTATGACGACACGGTGGAAACCAACACGTTGGAAGCCTTTATCAAGCTGCTACGCAAGAAAGTTGACGACGGACACGCAAAGAAGCTGATTCACACGGTACGAGGATTCGGCTACAGGATTGGAACATCATGAGCCTTCCCATTCGCGTGCGCCTGACCGCCTGGTATCTGGCAGTCCTGTGCTTCTGTTTGGCCATACTGGGCGGTGTCATTCTGGTTGCCGCACGCGCCAGCATCGCCAGGATCATTGATTCCGACCTGAGCGCGCGGCTTGCAGCCACACGCAGCTTCATGGATCAGCATATTTCAACCGAGCCACCTTCCGAACTTCAGGATGAATTCCAGGAATATTCTGCCAGCCAGCCCGGTGGAGCGCTCTTGCAGATTAAAGATGAGACTGGCGCATGGGTCTTTCAATCTTTGTCCATGCAGAAATATGCGATTGAGCTTGGTCCCGCCGGCCTTGTTGAGAGCAGCGAGTTCTCAAGCGCCAAGCGGGGCGATCGGTCGCTTCGCATCATCACCGGCAAGGTCGCTGTGCGTGGAAGGAATTACGTTGTCCAAATAGCATCCGATACCACGAATTTCATTTTGGTCCTGCAGCGGCTGAAATGGCTTCTGCTGATTTCAACACCTCTGGCGATCAGCCTGGCGCTCGCCGGCGGATATTGGCTGAGCGGCCGCGCACTTGTCCCCGTAAGACGGATCACCGAGACTGCCCGCTCCATTGGTGGCGACGAACTCTCTCGCCGGCTGGAAGTTCCGCAGACAGGAGACGAGTTGCAGTTTCTAGGCCAGACTTTGAATGCCATGCTGATGCGGATCGAAAACAGTTTCAAAAGGATGACTCAATTTACTGCCGACGCTTCCCACGAGCTACGGACGCCTGTTGCCATCATGCGCGCCACGGCTGAAATTGCGCTGCGACAAAAAAGAGATGAGGAAACCTATCGAAAGGCCCTTCAAGAAGTTCTTGAAGAAGCCGAACGTACCAGCGCTTTGATTGACGATCTATTGACATTGGCCGGCGCCGATTCCGCCAGGCAGCAGCTCGATCGATCACCCACTAACATCGCCGAAACCATCGAGATGGCTTTCTCGAAGATCAAGTTTCTGGCTGCAGAAAAAACGGTTGCAGTCTCACTCCAGCTCATCCAGCGAGAGGTCTGGATTGAAGGCAATCAGGAAGCTCTTCTTCGCCTGTTCCTGGTCTTGTTCGACAATGCCGTGAAGTACACACCGCCAGCAGGCAAAGTCTCAGCCTTATTTGACATAGTGGATGGCCGCTCCGTCTTTCGAATTCAGGATTCGGGAATTGGAATCGCGTCCGAAGACCTTCCGCACATTTTTGAGAGGTTCTACCGGGCCGACAAGGCGCGCACTCGCCAACAGGGCGGTTTCGGATTAGGCCTGGCAATCGCGAAATGGATCGCAGAAGCTCACAAGGCCGAAATCCACGTGGAAAGCACCGTGGGTAAGGGATCAGTCTTCACGGTTAAATTTCTGGAAAGCAAGCTTGAGCGGCCACAGCAGGACGATGCAGTCAGCGTGAGCTTGGAAAAATGAGGAGGCAACGAGGCTGTTTCCAAAGTCCACCAATTTTACCCCTGTCATTCTGAGGGCCGTTCTTTGGCCCGAAGGATCTCTACTCCGCCGGATTTCCTTTCGGAGCAACCAAAGCATGAACTACTTATTGGCAACGTCCCGGCTAACACCTAAAGGCTAACAGCTACCAGCCAACCACGGCTTTCAGTAGATTTTCAGGAAGCTTCCTTATCCTTAAGAGTGTTTGCTAAGTTATGCGGGGCATACCCAACAATCCGGTGGTGTGTACTGTTTGCGGCGAACTCAAAGGTTCTCCCAAAGACCAGCGCTGCCATGCGTGCCGCATTCAGACCCGCCCTAATCCCAACAAGCGTTTTCATTGGACGCCCGAATTGGATCAGGAACTACAGCTTGCGTATCGCGACGCGCACTCCCGAAACGAGCTCACTGAGAACCTGAATCGCTTTCAGAAACGCACTGGATTCACCCGGATCGTAGTGTTGGCCCGCGCAACCCAACTAGGCATGAGCGCCAAGCGCAGGCGCTGGAGCCGGCAGGAAATCGAAGTTCTCAACCAAGCGGCGGGAACTCTGAGCAAAGCAGCCATAGCTCGCAAGCTCAAACGGTCGTATTGGTCGGTGAAAGCTGAATGCACCCGGCTGCAGCTCTCTGCGCGGTTGAGCGATGGTTACAGCCGCCGTGATGTCGAATGTCTTCTGGGCGTCGGGCACAGAAGCATCCGTAAATGGATTACGATGGGTTGGCTGCGTGTTCAGCAGGGAAGAGTCACAGAGGCGAGCATCATTAAGTTTCTGCGTGAGCATCCTGAAGAATACCGACTGAGCCGCGTCGATGAGGCTTGGTTCAAGGGGCTGCTCTTCCCGGCATTCGGGCTGAAGCGGAACGAAGATTTATCACGCACAGCGAGCAAACCCGTTGCGCCGGCTGCAGAGGTTTGGCTTAGCGGATAGAATCTGCATTAGAAAAAAGAGGAGAAGCAATATGCCTAAAAAGATCATTTGTGCCATGGTTATGGTGTTTGCCTTGGTTTTGCTCGCTAGCGCAGCAGGGCCGGTCCAATACGAACTCAAGCAAAAATTCACTCTGGGCGGCGAAGGCGGGTGGGACTACCTGACCTACGATCCGTCCAGCAAACATCTGTTCATTTCGCGCGGCACGAGAGTGATGGTGGTTGATCCTGAGAAGGGAACGGTTGTCGGCGAAATCCCCAATACCACCGGCGTGCATGGAATCGCTATTGCCAACGATGTAGGCAAAGGATTTACCAGCAATGGCCGCGAAAACACCATAACAGTGTTTGATCTGAAAGACCTCAAGGAAACCGCCAAGATCAAGCTGGAGGGGGCAGAGAATCCCGATGCGATCATCTACGATCCAGCCTCCAAGCGTGTCTTCGCCTTTAATGGCCGGTCCAAGAATGCCACTGTCATTGATGCCGCCAAGGGGACGGTCGTGAGCAATATCCCCCTGGATGGCAAACCGGAATTTGCTGCCGCCGATGGCAAGGGCAACGTTTACGTGAACATTGAAGACAAGGCCGAGGTGCAGGCCATTGACGCTAAAAAGGCCGCAGTCTCGAACACCTGGAAGATGGAAGGCTGCGAAGAACCCTCAGGTCTTGCCATGGATCAGAAGAACCGCAGGCTCTTTGCCGGATGCGGCAACAAGGTCATGGCTATCGTAGACGCCGATAGCGGAAAAGTCGTTGCAAAGTTGCCCATTGGCGAAGGCGTAGATGCAACGGGATTCGATCCGGGTACCGGCCTTGCCTTCAGTTCCAATGGCGATGGAACTCTGACGGTAATCCACGAAGACAGCAAAGACAAATTCTCGGTTGCTCAAAATGCAACCACACAGAAGAGGGCCAGGACCATGGCATTGAATCCCGGTAACCATGAAGTGTACCTGGTCACTGCGGATTTCGAAGAACCGGCTACTCCGCCTGCGAATGGTCAAAGGCCGCGGCCCACGATGAAGCCTGGTACTTTCACGCTCTTGGTGATGGCAAAGAAATAACATCATTGGCAAAATTGCGATAACTGCCAAAATTGCCAGAATTGGAAGACTTGAAGTTCAGATTCGTAGTGTGAGTAAAAGGAGATTTCGCGATGAAACATGTAACTAAATACATTGGGATCATGGCGCTGGCGGTTGTGTTTTCGCTGAGCGCGTCGGCCCAGGAAAAGAAGATCAAGAAATCCGACATGCCGGCTGCGGTACAGAAGAGTGCGGAAGAGCAAAGCAAGGGCGCCACGGTGAAAGGTTACAGCACCGAAGTTGAGGACGGAAAAACCCTCTATGAAGTCGAGTTGACTGTCAATGGCCACTCCAAAGACGTGAGCATGACTTCCGACGGCGCGGTTGTTGAAGTCGAAGAAGAAGTGGCGCTCAATTCGTTGCCGGCCGAAGTTCAGGAAGGTCTCAAGAAAAAGGCCGGCGCCGGAAAGATCACCAAGGTGGAATCTCTCACTAAGCAGGGGAAGCTCGTTGCTTATGAAGCCCAGGTGCGCACCAACGGTAAGAAATCAGAGGTCCAGGTTGGACCGGATGGCAAACCGCTAGCCCATCCGGAATAACTTTAATCTTCGTTGCCCTCCCCCAACGATAAAGGTCACGTCCTGATAGCTCAGGACGCGACCTTTTTTCAGCTCGCTTTTTCCCCTCTGGCTCTATGTTTCTACCCATTGAAAACCTTGTTGGCCGATTTTCTTCATGTGCTTGGGTTTCTCCTCTCGTACAACGAGGTGCTTCGAAAATCATGTTCTTTCTTGCAAATTCTAGATCGGACTCAACTCCCCGATCCCTCTCTGCGTACTCTGCGGTTGGCTTGATCTTCTCCGTGTCTCCGCGTTCTCCGTGGTAGGTTTTGGTTTTTGGCGCTGGCTCTTCTACGTTGGCGTCAATCCGGTTGGGAATCTTGGCAAGGTTAAGTCGAAACACCGAAGTGCATGTCTAGATGAGATTATTCTCACCGAAGGGTGAAGATTGTGGTATCCTCCCCGTCGCATTATTTCGCAAGATCAAGTTGTCTATTGAAGAAATGGGGAGACGGACCATGTCCTTCAACAGAGTGGCTGGCATTTGCTTGCTGGCATTCTCAATATTGTGTTTTCCTGCTTTTACCCACGGCCAGGCAGCCCAGCTTCCACCGAGCCATTCCGAACATGCACACGCAACCAACATGAATTTGCCCAGCGGAGTTACGGACAAATGCGATCCGCAATTCACTTACGAGGATGGGCCGCACGGACCGAGTCACTGGGAGGGCGTCTGCACGACCGGCCAGATGCAAGCTCCCATCGATATCAAGGACCCGGAAATCGTCCCTATTCCACCACTGCCGCCGTTGCAATTCAGCTATCAGCCTGCCGACTTGGACATGGTGAATGATTGCAACAACTACTTTGTCAAGCTCCGGTTTCCTACAAACAGGTGGCTCAAATATCGAAGGAAGCCATACCGCTTGAGCGAGATACGTTTTCGCGAGCCGGGCGAAACGGCTGTCGATGGCAAGCGCCCGCCCATGGCCCTGCAGTTTGTCCATTTGTCGCCGGAGACAACCATTCTCATCATTGAAGTTCCAGTCGTCGTCGGCAAAGAAAATCCAGTGATCAAAAAGCTGTGGCAGCATATCCCGAAGGGCGGCAAAGAGAATAAAGTCGCGGACATCAAAGTCAACCCTATGGATCTGATGCCTGTTGACCATGGATATTATCGTTTTCCCGGATCATTGACCACTCCGATTTGCAATGAGGGAGTCCAGTGGTTCCTGATGAAGCATCCGATCGAGATGTCGCAAGCGCAGATCAACCAATACAGAAAGTACTACCACGATACAGCTCGGCCGCTTCAGCCTCTTAACAGCCGGCCCTTGGTTGAGAGCAAGTGAGTCATCGGGTGATTACTTCGGCCCGCCTCAGTACAGGCTTTACATCGGGTGATCGGGTGATTACTTCGGCGCGCCTCAGTACAGGCTTCAGATCGGGTGATCGGAAAAAGAACCTGAAGCGTCAAAGCTTTCTTGTTTTTCTTTTGCTAACGAATCTTTGTGCCCTGGCCGTGGCTCAGGCCAGCACTCATACTTCAGACCAGGAAAAGAGGCAAAAGGCTGTCGCTTTATTCAACCAGGGCAAGCGGCTGGAGGCGTTGCCGTTGCTCGAGGAACTGGTGCCCAACAACCAGGACGATGCTGAATTGCTAGTGGATCTGGCCGCGTCACTCGTCGATCATGCGGCGACCCTCAGCGATCAGGAAGCAGCGGGCAAGGAGCGTCTTCGCGCCAAAGAGATCCTAAACAGAGTTTGGGGGATGGGTAACCCCAGTCCGCTGGCGGAGAACCTGCGGCAGCTCTTGTCCGACATGCCTGCCAGCGGCGCAATCAAGTTTTCAGAAAATCCTGCCGTAGAACAAGTCATGCTGGCCGGCGAGGCGGCCTTTTCCCGGCGCGATTTCGACGAAGCTCTCAAAGACTATGGCAAGGCCCTGGAACTTGAACCTTCAAATTATGGTGCGGTTCTATTTACCGCCAACACTTACGATCGGGAAAACGATTTCGCCAAGGCCGCCGAGTGGTACCAGCGAGCCATGCAGCTCGATCCAAATGTCGAGACTGCCTACCGCTATTACGCAGATATGCTGGCCAAACAGGGAGATATGGCAAAGGCGCGCTCCATGCTGATCCAGGCTGCGGTAGCCGAGCCTTACAACAAGATCGTGTGGCGTGAGATTCGCGCTTGGGCAACCATCAACAATACTGCCTTTACTATTGTGTACGCCCCCATTCCTGTTCCGAAAAAGGATGATACGGCGCCAATTTCATCTGCCTGGCGGGCCTATCATTCGACCCGCGCCGGCTGGGAAAAAGGCAGCAAGTTTCAACAACGGTTTCCGCAAGAGGCTGGGTACCGACACTCGCTCCCGGAAGAATCCGAAGCCCTGAGCGCAACCGTCAACGTGCTGGAAAAACTCAAGCAAGATAAAAAGACAGCCGAGACAGTCGCCAAAGACCCGGTTGCTGGATTGTTGATGAAACTTCAGCAAGCCGGAGCACTTGAACCTTATGTACTCTTTAGCCTGGGCGACGACGGCATCGCCAAGGACTACAAAGCCTATCGCGCCAAAAACCGAGCGAAGCTCGAAGACTACCTGGATAAATTCGTCATGCCGCCTGCGCCGGGAAAATAAAGCTAAGTGTGCAACCGGCGAAAAATCTCCGCGCTTTTCTCAATCGTCACCGCTTCGGCGCGAATATCGGCACGAACTCCAGCGAATTCGAGTGCTGTTTTGATCTCCTCTGGCACATACCTGGACTTGAGGTTATTGACCAGTGTTTTGCGCTTCATGCCAAAGGCCAGCTTTAAGAAATCGATAAATTCCTTCGCCGGAACTCCGAGATCTTTGAAACGGGGCGCTACCTGCAGACGCAGCACGGTGGAATGTACCTTCGGAGGTGGAGAGAAAGCCCCAGGAGGCAAAGTAAACAGCTTCTCCACTCTCGTATAAAGCTGGCAGGTGGCCGAAAGCAGGCCGTAATCGCGAGAGCCCGGCTTGGCGGCGATCCTGTCGGCAACTTCACGTTGAACCATGATCACCATTCGGTCGAACTGATCGTGAAATTCGAACAGGCGCAGAAGAATGTCAGAGGTAATGTAATAGGGAAGGTTGCCGATCAGGTGTACTGGCTCCGGCTCGAGTGGCGGCAGATCGGTGAGCGATCCAGCGGGGCGCAGCACAGCCCGAAAGTCGATGGTGAGCACATCTCCTTCCAGCACTTCCAGGTTTCGTTGATGCGAATATGCCAGGCGAAGCTCGGCGGCCAGCCCGCGATCAAGCTCAATAGCGATTACGTGGGCGGCTTTTTTGACAAGCGCCTGAGTCAGAGCGCCGCGTCCAGGTCCGATCTCGACCACCTGGGAGTGTGAAACATCGCCAAGCGAATTCACGATGTCTTCGGCCGCGCTTTGGCTGGCAAGAAAATTTTGTCCTAGCCTGGCTTTTCCGGCGCTGCGCAAATTGACCCTGGTTCTTTCTGCCATTTAGACTTTTTGATACCTGTTTTAGGAGTGCTGTATTGAATCGGTTCTGGTGGAGGCCCAATGAACATTGTCTTTGCCGCGTCTGAGTGTGTGCCTTTTTCGAAGACCGGCGGACTTGCCGATGTTGTAGGCGCGCTTCCCAAGGCGCTGGCGGAACTTGGCCATTCTGTTTCCGTTTATCTGCCGAGATACAAACAGACAAAGCTTAGCGACGCCAAAGTGCTTCTCCGCAGCGTCACTGTCCCTTTCGATGACCAGTATCGCTTTTGCACCGTCTTGGATGGCGGCCAGCACTCTGGCGTGCAATTTTACTTTATCGATTATCCGCCTTTCTTTGACCGGGCCGCGCTCTATGGAACCCCGGCAGGCGATTATCCAGACAATGCCGAACGTTTCGCGCTGTATTCCAGGGCTGTGCTGGAAGCCTCGAAGATTCTTGGTGTGCCCCAAATCTTCCACTGCCACGACTGGCAAACAGCTCTTGTCCCGGTGTTGCTGCGAACCAGCTATGCAGACGATCCGGTGTTTCTCAACTCGGCGACGCTGTTTACGATCCACAACATGGGATATCAGGGGCTTTTCCCCCCGGATACATTGCCCCTGCTCATGCTGCCCTGGGACCTGTTCACCATCGACAAAATGGAATTCTTTGGCAAGGTCAACTTCCTGAAAGGCGCGCTGGTCTTTTCCGACTTCATCAACACCGTCAGCAGAAAATACAGCCAGGAGATTCAGACGACCGAATACGGTTTCGGCCTCGAAGGCGTGCTCAAGGAGCGCTCATCCACGGTGACGGGTATCCTCAATGGCGTGGATTACACCGAGTGGAGCCCGGAACGCGATACTTATATTGCCCGCCAGTATTCCATCAATGGGCTCGAAGGCAAACAAGAATGCAGGCGTGATCTGCTCGAGCAGTTCGGTCTTGCCAACGCCAACCCCGAGTTTCCGGTGATAGGGATCGTCTCCCGCTTCGCCGCCCAAAAAGGATTCGACCTGATCGCGCAGGTTGCGAACGAGATGGCGCGCCTGCCGCTCACGATGACCGTTCTCGGCAATGGCGACAAGGAATATGAAGAGATGTTTCGACGCCTACAACGCCAGTTCCCTCATAAGTTTGCCGTCAAAGTTGCCTACGACAATGCCATTGCCCATAAGATCGAAGCCGGCGCAGACATGTTCCTCATGCCCTCTCGCTACGAGCCTTGCGGCCTGAACCAGATTTACAGCCTGAAATACGGGACCATACCCATTGTCCGGGCCACCGGCGGACTCGACGACACGATTGAGCCTTGGCATCCCGTCGCAGAGAAGGGAACTGGATTCAAATTCAATAACTATTCGGGTTCTGAACTCCTGGCAAGCATCCAACAAGCCCTGGCGGCCTTTGAGGACAAAGCAAAGTGGAAGAAATTGATGATCAACGGAATGAGCAAAGATTTTTCTTGGACCGCTTCAGCCAGGGAATATGCACGGCTGTATGAACGGTTGACAGGATCGCGTCCGGCAAGTGCGGCTTGAGTGGGTCATTGCAGTTCGACTTTCTCAACCCAATTGCTATCCCCAAATCGTTATGGACTCATTGTTAGGCACAGGTTAATATTTCCTTGGGAAGCGGGGAATTGAACATGACGCCAAAGCCACTCTACGTCAGATGCAAAGTTTCATTAGGAAACTTCGAAACAGAATTCTATGTAATCGTGGATGGGTCCTCGGCGTTTGTGAGCCGGGACAGTGTAAAAGTGGACCGGCCACCTGAAGGAAACCGCCAGGTTGATGGCCAGGTGCTTGCCTATCTCGTGGCAGAGGAAAGCGATAAGGCACTAGTCCAGCTTCCTGGCGAGCCTGTAGTTGGAGGATTGCGAACATGGGTTCCAAGGTCGTCCTTGGTGGCATGAGAAGATGATCCTGAGTGACCATGGCATCAGAACCGCCCTGCAGGAAGGCCACATCGAAATTGATCCTCCTCCGGCAGACGATCTGTACACCACATCGGCGGTGGACCTGACGCTAGGCGATCACTTTCAGGCGTGGAATGATCAAATCCTCGGCGTGGCTGGAACAAGGCACGAATTGAACCTTGAAGAACACAAATACCAACTCACGTCGCGCGCGTACATCAGGACCTTAGACCTTGAAAAAGATGGATGCTTCGTCTTCCCTCCCTTTAAAGACCTTCCAAGCCACATTCTGGCTAAAACACGCCAGAGGATTCATCTGAAACCGGGTGCCAGACTGGCTGCGCGCGTTGAAGGCAGAAGTTCTCTCGCCCGTCTTGGCGTTATCGTTCATCTTACCGCTCCGACGATACATGCTGGATTTAATGGCACGATCACTCTTGAGATGATCAATCATGGCCCTTTTTATCTCCGGATGACACCCGGAAAGACGCGTATCTGCCAGATCATCTTCGAACGACTTGAAACCGAACCCGAGAGTAAGATTCAGACTCAATTTCAAGGTCAAACTTCTCCATCCGGCATCTGACGAGTGCTTAACTCGACAAGCCGAAGCTCTTCCTCCGATTAGCCAGGGAATATGCACGGCTGTATGAACGGTTGACAGGATCGCGTCCGGCAAGTGCAGCGTGATGAAATAAATTGAGAATAAGCAATCGTCATCCGTGTTAAAGTTTTCCCATGATAGTTACTATCAATGTTCCCGATGAGCTTGCGGAGCGTGCTAAGGCGCGTGGCGTACCCTTAGAGGCTTATGTGCAGGAGCTGTTAGCACAACAGGTGGTCCATCCGACGGAAAGACGGCCTCGAACACGTGAGGAGATTCGTGCATGGCTTGACTCCATGGCTCAGTTTTCGGACAGGATTCCGCCTTTGCCAGAAATCATTTCACGTGAATGGCTTTACCAGGATCATGACTGATGGACATTCCGTCGTGTTTGGTGGATATCAATATCCTATTGCGCATGACGCGGCGATCCGATCCTGAACGTGCTCTTGTGGATGTAGCGTGGCTGCCGCCATGTATGTCCATGGAGTGAATCACATACTTACATTGAATACATCGGACTTTAGGCGCTTTACTGGGCTCACGGCTGTACATCCAAAACAGATTTGACACTGCAATTTCGAGTTAGCCAGGGAAAATACTTCGGCTCTATGAACGCCTGGTAGGATCACGTCCGGCAAGTGCAGACTGAGTTCATTCACTCAACCCGCTTGATTGGGATAGTTCGGCCGCCGGTGCGAAGAACCATTTCCGTTACATGGTCGCGGTTGTCAACAGTAAAGGTGATTTCATCATCTGCCGTTTTAGAAAAGAAATCATAGTTGTTTTCCGGGAACATTTCGTGGTTTTCTGCGCCTTCTTTGATGACCAGATGGTTGCCTTCCCGGACCACCATGACGATCAGGTCCGCGGATACTGCATAG